>NZ_CP089979.1:5852500-6188197 GCF_021389935.1 Fulvivirga ligni | reverse complement strand
ATTATCAAGTTGGTGTTCTTTATGATCAACGATAGGAGCTATATGAGTGTTTTCATATTTAGCATCTGCTTTTTTAAATTTGATATCAAATAAAAACTCAGAGCCTTTCCCTTTTTCACTTTTAAGGGTAATATCAGAGTGATGAAGCTCCAATAATTTCTTGGTAATGGCCAGGCCCAGACCTGTGCCACCAAATTTTCGAGTGGTCTCTTTTCCTGCCTGCGCAAATCTTTCAAAAATATTGGCTTGATACTCTTTTGGAATACCAATGCCGGTGTCTTTAACAGAAAAACTGACTAAGGCTGACTCTTCCGTTTCTGCTTTTAGCTGGATAGTGAGCTTTACTACCCCTTCGTTAGTGAATTTAACAGCATTCCCAACTAAGTTAACCAGAATCTGGTTGATACGAGTGGTGTCACCTATCAATAGCTCGGGAATGTCGCTATCATAAATAAATGATAATCTGATTTGTTTTTCCTGTGTTTTAAATTGAAATGACTTCCTGATATTGTTAGCTAACTCTCTTAGGCGGAAAGGAACCTTTTCAAGATTAATTTTTCCAGCGGATATTTTATTAAAATCTAAAATGTCATTAATAAGTACCAGTAGATTTTCAGCGGAGAACTGCAGAGTTTTCAGGTTCTCTTCCTGATGCGGTAATTTCTCTTCTTGCAATAGCAAATGAGTCATACCAATAACCGCGTTCATAGGAGTTCTTATTTCATGGCTCATGGTGGAAAGAAACTCTTCTTTAGCATCTGCGGCCGCCTCAGCTGCCTCTTTGGCTTTTCTGAGTTCTTCTTTAGCCTGTTTTTCTAAAGTAATATCCTCAGTAAGCATAATAATGCCTCCAATATTTCCTGAGAGCTCATACCAGGGTCTCACTTCCCATTTGAGCCATTGCACTGTATGGTCCAATCTTTCAAATCGGTCTTCTTCATTTTTACAGATTTCTCCTTTCAATACACGCTGGTGAATGTCCTTCCATTCCTGACCTATCTCTGGAAATACTTCATAGTGTGAGATGCCAATAATTTCTTTTCCTTCCAGTTTATAGTTTTTATACCATTTATCACTGGCAGCGATATATCTAATGTTATCATCAAACATAGCAATGGCTGCAGGTGCGGCGTCTACGAATGCGATGAGTTGCTCTTCTCTCTTTCTATCCTGGCTAATATCCTGGAAAACACCGTAAAGCTTGGTAGCTACATTATCTTCCATTTCTACTTTTCCGATGGTCCTTACATACTTGTAATTGCCCTTGCCGGTAATGATTCCAAGCTTTAAATCCCATGATTCACCTGTTTTCTGGCATCTATTGAGTGTGTCAATTATGATGGGCCTGGAGTCCTGATCATAGAAATTGATGGCGGTCTCAAGTTCCGGCTCATAATCTTTGTCTACTTCATGTATCTTTTTAGTCTCTGATGACCAGAATATCTTATTAGTCTTCAGGTCCACTTCCCAATGGCCTATTTGAGCCATTTTTTGGGATTGGTCTAATATTTCGGATTGTTTTCTGGTTTCAAACTCGGAAATTTTTCGAGTTGTGATATTGTTAGCGACTATAATGGCACCGGTAATATCATTATTTTCATCATGTATGGGCCTGCCATTTACATTAATAAAAACCCCTGTGTTGGTAGTTTTATTATGGACGTACATTTCTATATCATCCAGATATTCTCCTTTTAAAACTCTATTTCTTGGGTAGTTATCTGTGGGTACAATGGTTTTTTTGTCAGCCTCATAACAGACGATTCCATCTAATAATATATCCTCCAGGGCCACTTCAGGATCAATGCCTAAAAGCTTTTTGCCAGCAGCATTCATCATTAGTAGGTCCATGTTCTTATCATATACAATCACTGATTCTGACATAGAGTCAAGAATGGAGTTGGTATAACTCATGGCTTGATTAAGAGGAGAGGCCATTGCAGAACTTTCACCAATTACGGACCAATATTTTGAGTCCTTATCATTTTTAACTTCAGATACGGTTTGATTGAAAACCAGGGAAGGATCATTTTTTAACTGAAGCTGATAAGTCGCTTGTGCTGTACTTGCTTGGGTTTGTTCTTTAAATTTGTTTTTAACTTCATTGGAATTCACTGCGAGGTCATAGAATTTCATTCCTTCCAGCTTTTCCTCTTCAATGGCCACCAGTTCTTGAAAGGCCGTATTGGAAAAAATGATACTGCCGGTTTCATCTACACCATAAATAAAAGCATTAACGCTATTTAAGAAATTCTTATAATCCACAGTAGTTTGTACCATATTACAATAATATTAAATACAGCCAGAACTATGATTTGAAGTAATGTTATTAGACTTTTTGAATAAAATTATAGCCCGTTAGTTCTTATTTAATTTAGCAATTATTAATGAGTTAATAAGGTGATCTCACTATTAATTTATATACAACAAAAAAGGCAGACTCTTTCGAATCTGCCTTTCATTGATTGTGGATTTATATCTTAGTCTACTGATATTTGAGTCATTACTACTTGACTTTCAGTATCTAATATTGGCTTATCATTACTGTTTTCAGAGCCATCAAACTCATATTCCATCATAGTTCCGTCATCTGTGTGAAGCATTACCCACACTTTTCCGTTTTCATTGATTTGAGCTCCCTCGTTTATCATCAACTCTACTTTGGCAGTGGTGCCAGCTTCTACATATTTAGGGGTAGAAATGATACCTGGAACTACAGGTGCATTTTCACCAGTATCGTTGTGTACTACTATCCATCCGGCCTTGTTCATAGTTACTGAGCCTACTGTAAGCATGTTATCCAATATAGGCTGGTTAGTAACGGTTAAGCTTCCCATAGGCACTAAATCTACCGTGATTTGTGTAATGACCATGTTTCCATCATCATCAAATATAGGACCGTCAAATCCGTTTGCTCCATCAAACTCATACTCCATCATAGTACCATTGTCAGTGTGCAGCATAACCCATATTTTATCGCCAGCCATCACATTAGCATCCTCTTTAAATTCTACCATAATATCTTCTGAGGTACCTGCTTCTACATATTTAGGTACTGAAATTATAGCAGGCACAACAGGAGCACCCTCGCCGTTATCAGCGTGTATTACTATCCATCCATCTTTATTAAATGTAGCAGAACTTACTGTTATCATATTATCCATAATAGTCTGGTCAGTAACACTAAAGCTTGCTGTGGCAGCTAAGTCTACCATTATTGAAGACATTACTATATTTCCATCAGCCATTAATGGTGCATCTAGACCGTTGCTACCATCAAATTCATACTCTCCTATAGTTCCATCATCTGTATGTAGCATGATCCATATAGTTTGATCATCTTCTACTGTAACACCGTCTTTAAGCATTACTTCTACATCTTGCGTAGTACCTGCTTCTACTTGCTTTGGCTCAGAGATAATACCTGGCACCACTGGTCCACCGCTACCATTATCTGCATGAATTACTACCCAGGCTTTTCTGTTTACAGTTACAGACTTAATCATTACTTTATTATTTCTTACTGCCTGATCTTCAGCAGTGAAGCTACCAGTAGCCTCTCCCAATACAGTTATTGGTGACATTACAATATTACCTTGAGCGTCAGTTACAGGACCGTCTAAACCGTTTGCTCCGTCAAATTCATAGACTTCTGCTTGTCCATTATCGGTGTGGAGCATAATCCAGATATCTTCATCTTCTTCCACTGTCTCACCTTCCTTCAGCATAACTTCTACGTCGGTTGATGTTCCAGCTTCTACCCATTTTGGTTCTGAAATAATACCAGGAACTACAGGTGAGCCATTGTTATCTCTATGAATAACTACCCAACCATCCTGGCTCATAGTTACAGAGCTAACTATTACTGTATTGTTTTCTACTTCCTGATTCGTGGCTACGAAGCTACCTGTAATGGCAGGATCCATATTGCCATCGCCATCATCATCTCCACATGATGCTAAGAATAGGGCAGCACTTGCGAAGGTTAATATTCTTAAAAAATTCAATTTCATAGTGTTAGTTGTTTAAATTAAAAATCTGGTTTTGATTAACACATGTTGTAATCAAGTCCAATACAGTTCTTAGCTGCACGGGTTAGTATTAACGAAGTGATTAAACCAGGTGGATTTTAAAAATTTCGATTTTCTTGTACTTGCGGTGGCCGCAAGCCTCACGCCATGAAATTGAAGAGGCCTATATTCGTTTAAACGTGGATATGGAAAGTTTACACGGGAAAGGCTTTCAACAAATATTCTCGTTTTGTTGAATATGTTGCCGTAAAAAAAAGAGGCTGTTGAAATTTCAACAGCCTCTTCTAGCTTGGATGACTCTCTTAAAAGAGTCGATGGCTTATATTATTTTAAGTCTATGCCTAATTCTTTCAGTTGATCTGCATGAATGGGGCTGGGGGAGTCTATCATCACATCTCTACCTGCATTATTTTTAGGGAAGGCTATAAAGTCTCTGATGCTGTCAGAACCGCCGAAAAGTGAGCATAGCCTGTCAAAACCAAATGCAATACCACCATGTGGAGGTGCTCCATATTCGAAAGCGTCCATTAAGAAGCCAAATTGAGCTTTTGCCTCTTCATCAGAGAACCCTAGCTGCTTAAACATGCGCTGCTGTATTTCTTTGTCATGGATTCTGATTGATCCACCACCTACTTCTACACCATTGATTACCATATCATAGGCATTAGCCTTAACTACACCAGGATCAGATTCGAGTTTTTGTAAATCCTCTGGAATTGGAGAGGTAAATGGGTGGTGCATAGCATGATATCTTTGAGTGTCCTCATCCCACTCCAAAAGAGGGAAATTAAGAACCCAAAGCACTTTGTATACATTCTTGTCTCTAAGGCCAAGTTCGCTACCCATGTGAAGTCTAAGCTCGTTTAGTGCTTTTCTGGTGTGGTCTTTATCACCACTAAGTACTAGCAAAAGATCACCTGCTTCTGCTCCCATAGCATCAGCCCATGCTTTTAAATCTTCCTGGCTATAAAATTTATCTACTGATGATTTGAATGAGCCGTCAGCATTACATTTTACATATACTAACCCTTTAGCTCCTACTTGTGGTCTCTTTACAAAGTCAGTAAGCGCATCAACTTGCTTTCTGGTATATTCTGAGCATCCTTTAGCACAAATACCCACTACCAACTCAGCGCTATCAAAAACATTAAACCCTTTGCCTTGAGCCAGATCATTCAGCTCAGTAAATTTCATATCGAAACGAGTATCTGGCTTATCCGATCCATAGTATTTCATGGCATCATCATAGCTCATTCTATCAATTTCGGTGATATCAATACCCTTTACGGTTTTGAAAAGGTGCTTCACCATGCCTTCGAAAGTGCTGATAATGTCTTCTCTCTCTACGAAAGACATTTCACAGTCTATCTGAGTGAACTCAGGCTGTCTATCAGCTCTTAAGTCCTCATCTCTAAAGCATTTTACAATCTGGAAATATCTATCGAAACCAGAAACCATTAGCAACTGCTTAAAAGTTTGTGGTGACTGTGGTAATGCATAAAACTCGCCCGGATTCATTCTTGAAGGAACCACAAAGTCACGAGCACCCTCAGGTGTAGATTTTATAAGTACAGGCGTTTCAACCTCAGTAAACTTCTGGGCATCTAAGTAAGCGCGTGTTGCCTGCATCATGCGGTGTCTAAGTAAAAGATTTTCTCTTACGTTAGTCCTTCTTAGGTCCAGGTAGCGATACTTCATTCTTAGGTCATCGCCGCCATCAGTATCATTTTCTATGGTGAAAGGAGGTGTTTTAGATTCGTTAAGCACCTCCAGAGCAGAAACTTTCACTTCAATCTCTCCGGTGTCTATCTTATCATTTTTTGAAAGTCTTTCTATAACCTTTCCAGATGCCTTAATTACGAATTCACGCCCTAGCTTATTGGCAATTTCAAGAATAGCAGCTTCAGTGTGGCCTTCTTCAAAGATCAACTGAGTAATACCGTAGCGATCTCTCAAATCAACCCATATTACACTACCTTTATTTCTTACGCGCTGAACCCAGCCGCATAATACTACATCTGTATTTATGTCGTTTATTCTTAATTCACCACAAGTATGTGTTCGAAGCATGCTAAAATATTTTAATTTTGGAGGCCAAAGTTAAATGTAATTTCATTCTGAGGAAAAACGATAGACTATTAATTTCGCTTATTACTATGTTAAAGCTCTCTTTTTTATTGTTATTGATGCCATTTACACTGTTTGCACAGGAAAAAATGGTGAAAACCAAAATAAATGACAACATCACGGCGTCATTACCAACTAATTTTTACCCTATGTCAGCGGAAGATCTTGCTCAGAGATATCCATCTGTGAGGAAACCTCTGGCGGCATATACCAATGAATCTCGCTTTGTAGACTTCAGTATCAATATTTCTGCTACTCAATGGAGACCAAGTGATATTGAAATTGCTAAAGATTTTTTTAAGGCCAGTCTTATTAATCTTTACGATAGAGTAGATATGATTAAAGAAGGGATTGAAGAAATCAATGGAAGGCAGTATATGGTGTTTGAGTTTACCTCCCAAATCAACGGAGAGAAATATTCATTAACCAATACTGGTCCGGTCAGAAAATATATTTATATCCAGTACCTTATCCAGAAGGGAAAAACAATAGTGTTTAGTTTTAACTGTCCTGTGCAGCTACAACAAAAATGGCAAGCTACTGCAGGTGAGATTATGACAAGTTTAAAAATAAAGGGTAGTTTATAATGGAGCTTTCTATACATAGTGATGAACACTTTATGAAGGAAGCCTTAAAGCAAGCCGCTATTGCAGCCGAAGAAGGGGAGATACCTGTAGGTGCTGTGGTGGTAGCTAATAAAACCATTATAGCCAGGGCCTACAATCAAACCGAGCGTTTGGGTGATCCTACGGCGCATGCAGAGATGTTGGCGCTTACCGCTGCTACCAATTATCTGGGAACAAAATACCTTTCAGACTGTTCCCTTTATGTAACTTTAGAACCTTGTGGTATGTGTGCAGGGGCATTATATTGGAGCCAGCTGGGAAAGTTGGTGTATGCGGCAGCTGATGATAGGAGAGGGTTTATGACCATTAATCCTAATATGCTGCATCCAAAGACAGAAGTGAAGAGAGGGCCTTTTGCAGATGAAGCAGGGAGTATGGTTACTACATTCTTTCAAAAACTCAGAGGAAAATAGTTTTCTGAGTTGGAGAGAATATTAAATGAATGTTAAACTATTAAAACCAATAAAATTATGGCTTTTGAATTGCCCGATTTACCTTATGCACATGATGCGCTAGAGCCGCACATAGATGCAAGAACAATGGAAATACATCATGGTAAGCACCATGCAGGATATACAAGCAAACTTAACAGTGCTATAGAAGGATCAGATATGGCTAATAAGTCTATCAAGGAACTTCTGGCTGAGAATACAGATAATAACGCTGTTAGAAATAACGGTGGAGGTTTCTTTAATCACAGCCTATTCTGGAAAGTGATGTCACCTAATGGTGGCGGAGAACCTACAGGCGAGCTAGCCGATGCTATTAATGCAGCTTATGGATCATTTGAGAAGTTTAAAGAAGCATTTTCAAATGCTGCTGCCACTCAATTTGGTTCTGGCTGGGCTTGGTTATGCGTGCATGATGGTGGTAAAGTAGAAGTTTGTTCTACACCTAATCAGGATAACCCGCTAATGCCAGGTGTTGGCTGTGGAGGTACACCTATTCTAGGATTAGATGTATGGGAGCACGCTTACTACCTTAATTATCAAAATAAAAGACCTGACTATATTTCAGCTTTCTGGAATGTGGTGAACTGGGATGAAGTAGCTAAGAATTACTCTTCAGCGAAATAATCTTAACCAACTTTAACATTAAAAATCTACTCAGAAATGGGTGGATTTTTTTGATTAAAAAAGGGCTAAACAAGTAGCCCTCTTTATATAACCTGAACTATAAAAAACTAATTAATCTATATTCTCTTATTACGGGACAAGCCAGGAATAAGTTGCCATTTTTTTGAGATATAAAATCATTGTTAATTGTTTTCCCATTGAGGCGGGAGTTGCGGCTTAAATCTTTGTTTAAGATAGATAAAATTCTATTTTTGTGGTCAAATTTTAATAGGTGACACATGAGCGTTTTAGTAAATAAAGATTCCAAAATAATTGTGCAGGGGTTCACAGGCTCTGAAGGCACTTTCCACGCGGGACAAATGATCGAGTACGGTACTAACGTAGTAGGAGGAGTAACTCCTGGTAAAGGTGGTCAGACCCATTTGGAAAAACCGGTATTTAATACTGTGCAAGAGGCAGTTGAAACTACAGGAGCAGATGTTTCTATCATCTTTGTACCACCAGCTTTTGCTGCAGATGCTATTATGGAGGCTGCAGATGCAGGTATTAAAGTAATAATAGCGATCACAGAAGGTATCCCTACTAAGGATATGATGATGGCTAAGCAATACATCAGCGATAAAGACGTAGTGCTAGTTGGTCCTAACTGCCCAGGAGTAATCACTCCAGGAGAGGCTAAAGTAGGAATTATGCCAGGGTTTGTTTTCAAGCCAGGTCGTATTGGGGTAGTATCAAAGTCAGGAACTTTAACTTATGAGGCTGCTGATCAAATTGTTAAGGCTGGATTAGGTATTTCTACAGCTATTGGAATTGGTGGGGATCCTATTATCGGAACCAGCACTAAGCAAGCCGTAGAGTTACTAATGAATGATAGCGAAACTGATGCTATTGTAATGATTGGTGAGATTGGTGGTAACTATGAAGCTGAAGCTGCAAGATGGATTAAGAGTCAAGGCAATCCTAAGCCGGTAGTTGGTTTCATTGCAGGACAAACAGCTCCTAAAGGTAAAAGAATGGGACACGCTGGAGCCATCATTGGTGGAGCAGAAGATACCGCTGAAGCTAAAATGAAGATTATGGAAGAGTGTGGATTACACGTAGTAGCTTCTCCTGCTGATATTGGAGAGACTATGAAAAAAGCTCTTTCTTAAGATAAAACTAGAATATATTATAATATAAAAAAAGGACCAATTTGGTCCTTTTTTTATTCCAGGTGATCTGAAATAATCTTTTCTATTACAATATTGATGTGATCGGTTACGATGTCTATTTTTTCACCTAGTTCTTCCCAATCCTGACCTTCTTCCCAGGCTTCAATTTCCTTTACCATTGGTGCGGACTCTATCTTTAGGTTAAATAGGCCAGGTTTAATTTTATGAGCTACAGCTCTAACGGTAGCTTTTTCTCCTTTTTGATAGGCGTTATTTAGCTTCTTGAGCTCTTCAGGTAAAGTATCTACTACCGTTTGCAGCATTTTTTTAATGAAATTAATATCACCACGAGACATTTCTTCCAGCATTTGGATGCTATAAAGCTCAGTAGGTATTTCCTCTTCTTTTACACTTTCGTATATAGGGCGTAGCTTTTCAGGGCGGGCAGCTTTAAGAATCTTACCTATCAGTATTTCCTCATCGAAAGGCTTAGTTATGTAATCATCCATGCCAGCCTCAAAACATTTAACATCTTCTCCTTTAACGGCATTGGCAGTCTGTGCAATGATGGGAATAGTTTTGCTAATATGTTCTCGAATATATTTAGTAGAATCATAGCCATTCATAACAGGCATTTGAATGTCCATAAGGATGATGTCAAAACTCTGGGCTTTTACCAGACCAGTAGCTTCCTTACCTTCAGATGCCTCAGTAACCTGGGCTCCATGATTCGTTAGCAGTGTGGTGGCTAAAAGCCTATTAAACTCATTGTCTTCAACTAACAAAATCTTTAAGCCTTCCAGCGCTTTTTCTTCAGTATCAGACTTGGGTGCCTCTTCTATTTCTTCAGCTTTCACACCTAATTCTAAAGGCACAGTGAGTGTAATGGTAGTACCACGGCCTTTTTCACTTTCAATTTCCAGATCACCGTTCAGTAGATGAATAAGTCGTCGGCTAATGGCTAATCCTAAACCGGTACCTCCATATTTTCTGGTTATACCAGGATCTTCCTGGCTGAAATTTTCGAATAACCTTTCTTTGAACCCTTCATCCATACCTATTCCCGTATCAGAAACAATGAAGCTAACGGCAAATTGTTTATTCTTTTGCTTTTTAGCTTTTACTGAAATACTTACTTTACCTTGATGTGTGAATTTTATGGCATTACCAACCAGGTTAATTAGAATCTGATTGATTCGATAAGGATCACCTTGAAAATACTCAGGCAAATTGGCTTCATAACGGATATTGTAAATGAGGCCTTTTTCCTGGGCTTTATAAAGAAACATTTTTTCAAGCTGCTCTATAGACTCTTTCAAGTTAAAAGTGATGCTATCTATTTTTAACTTTCCTGATTCAATTTTGGTGAGGTCTAATATGTCATTAATAATTACTAATAGGTTTTCAGCAGAGGTATTGATGGCTCTGAGGTAATTATTTTGGTCGTAATTTAGATTAGTCTTCTGAAGTAAATTACTCATGCCCAATATGGCATTCATGGGAGTTCTTATCTCATGGCTCATGTTAGCCAGGAAAATTTCCTTGGCCTTAGCAGATTCTTCTGCCATAGACTTAGCGTCTCGTAGTTCACCTTCCAGGTTTTTCTGCGCAGTTATATCCAAATGAATCCCGATAGATCCGGTCTGCTCACCTACATTATTATAGAGAGGGGCACCACTGATGAGAAGCCAAATCAATTCGCCTCGCTTATTTTTTACTGGTATTTCATACATATCAGAGATGCCTAATTTCCTCTTCTCATTGATGTCATGCATGAATTGTGCATTCTCACCTTTCAGGAGATAGTCAGAGGCTTTATTGCTCTTAATCTCTTCAAAAGAATACCCGGTAATATCACAAAAGCATTGATTAGCATAGATAATATTGTCCTCATTATCCACTTCAAGCAGACCTAGGTTCATATTAGCAATAATGCTTCTATATTTCTCTTCGTTGGTTCTAAGCAACTGCTGAGATTGCTCTATGTTCGTTACGTCTCTATACTTCCATAAGTGGCCAACATATTGATTTTCCATGATTACTGGAATGAAATCCCTTTCAAGGATTCTGCCATCAGCCATTTCGATTACTTCGCCAATAACATGTTCTTTGTCTTTAAGTAGTTCATCAATTCTTTGAACGAAAAGCGCGGGATCTTTGAATAGGCCTTTTATTTCTTCGGCAGAATTAGAACAGTCACTACCAATAAGTAGCTCTGGCTCTACCGGAATACCGAAGATATTGCAAAACACTTGATTAGTAATGATGATTTTTCGGTCTTCATCTTCTAATAAAATGCCATTGTTGAGTCTTGCTATAGTAGTTTTTAAACGGAGATTAGACTTGCGAATGTCTAATTCAGCTCTTTTAATTCCTGAAATATCGGAAAAGATGCCTGTAATTATCGTGGGTTTGTCGTCATCGTTAACTTCTGTTACTAATCCACGAACCATGTACCATTTGTAGCTCTCAGAGGGTTTCCCTAATCTAATCTCCAGTGATAGTTTGTCATTCTTTTTAAGGTCTGGATTTTGGATTGTAGCTAGGAAATTCTTTCGATCACCCTGGTGGATAAGTTCAATCCATTTGGACAAGCTTTGTGTTTGCTCATTATCATCAAAATTAAAAGTAGAGTCGCTTTTTGAGAGATGAATAGTTTGTAATGGTAGATTTATCTCCCAAAAACTATCCTGAAGTTCTTTAGTGACACGGTATTTGCGAATACTTGCTTCAAGTTGACTTGTGTTGTCCTTTTCTTTTAAATGGAGTTTTTCACTGTTGTTAATAGTGAGTAATTTCTCCTTGAGGTAGCCAACTTCATTTATATTTGCTGTGTTTTTATCACTATCCTTTTCCACTACAACTCTCCTTCCTTAATCATTTTATATATGGTTGATTTTCCAATTTCTAGCTTTTTGGCTATAAGCAAAACATTATGATCATACTTATCTAAGAAGTATCTTATAATGTCCTTATTATACTCTTTCATTGATTTTTCTTCTGTAATGAAGTTGTTCTTCCTATCTGTAGGAATGAAAGAGATGTCCTTTTCACTTATTACATTGTCTTCACACATTACAGCGGCCAATTCTATGATAGACTTCAACTCTCTTATGTTTCCAGGAAAGCCATAGCCCATAAGTTTTTTCTTGGCCATTTTATCAATGGTGATTTTATCTAGCTTATTTTCTTTACTGAATTGTTTTAAGAAAAATTCCGCCAGAACGAATATGTCATTTCCGCGGTCTCTCAGGGGAGGAGTAGTTACGGGAAGCCCTACTATTCTATAATATAAATCCTCTCTGAAATTACCTTCGCGTACCTCATTGGCTAAGTTTTTATGCGTTGCTATAATTACACGAATATCTAGAGAGATGCTCTTGTTACTACCTAACCTGGTAACTTCTCTCTCTTGAAGCACGCGTAGGAGTTTACTCTGTAACTCCAACGGCATTTCGCCTATTTCATCTAAAAAAATAGTTCCGTGGTTCGCCTCTTCAAACTTACCAACCTTGCTACCCACCGCTCCAGTAAACGCCCCTTTCTCATAGCCAAATAACTCACTTTCTAACAGGTTAGAAGGAATGGCAGCCATGTTTACAGGTACAAAGGCTTTATTCTGCCTTGGTGAATTATAATGAATAGCCTGCGCTACCAATTCTTTTCCGGTACCGGTTTCTCCTGTTATGGAAACATTAATATTAGTTTTAGCAGCCTTGTTCATCACCTCAAATAGTTTTATTACCTGAGGGCTATTTCCTTTGATCAGTTTGTCAAAGTCATATTTTTGATCTAGCTGCTCCTTTAATTGTTTTACCTCTTCTTTAAGATCTTGTGTTTCCTTAATCTTACCAATGGCGTTCCAAACAAGTTCCTTGGTGTCATCATTTTTTAGAAAATAATCTGAGACCCCCATTTTCATTAGCCGCAGAGCGACGCCCACTTGTTCCTGTCCACTTACTACTATCACTGGCAGATTAGGCATTTTGGCCTTAATTTTTGAAAAGAGCTCATCACCGTTCATGTCCGGAAGCGAAAAATCTAACGTGATGAGATTTGGATTTTCAGATAAGGCCGCTAACACTTCTTTGGCACTTTTAAATAATTCTACTCGATGATCTGGATTTTGAGATAAGTGGTATTTCAGCATTTCGCCGAACCATGGGTCATCTTCTACTATAAATATTGTATATGATTGGGGCATTAGCCTTCCTCCTCAGTAATTAGCAGATAATCACTATCTGGTTTTGGTGATAAATTTTTGTTTCTATACCAAAATATACATAAGAAGTACTCAATTATCAATATTGTCAATAAAATAGATAGAGGTAGTCTTGAACTCACCAATGACGTTATGACAAAAACACAGTGTACAATATAGATCACATAGGATGCTTTCATATGCCCCTGGTGCTTATTTAATATAAGGTGATGAATGTGATTTTTATCAGCAGCAAATGGTGATTTACCTTGCAGAATTCTTTCTGCAAATAATCTAACAGTATCAAAAACAGGAAGAGCCACCAAGCCTATTGCCAGGTTAATGTTAACCTCAATGGGATATACTTTACTAACATCAATCTTAATAATATATAAACCCAAAGTGCTGAAGATAAAACCCAAAATCAGAGAGCCTGAATCGCCCATAAAGATTTTAGCGGGTTGGAAATTATATACAAGGAAACTAAATAAAACGCCACTTAATAACGCACAAAATAGAGCCATTTCCTGTAGGCCGATCATAAAGAATATCACTGCCAGGACTGTTGAATTAATAAAAGAGAGCCCCCCGGCCAAGCCATCTATGCCATCGATAAGGTTAAATGCATTTACAACACCTGTAATGACAACAACGGTTAGAGGTATTTGAAGCATTTCAGGAATTTCATAGATGCCTATAATACCATATAATGAATCTATTTTTACTCCATTTAATGCAAGGAGAGTAGCACAGCCTAGTTGTATTCCTAGCCTTACCAGTGAAGGCAGGTCAAATTTATCATCTAGAAGACCTGTTAAAAACAGTGCTGTAAGCAGTAAAATGAATAATACCCACTGTGGAAAAGCAGTCAAGCTGGGTTGCAAGACAAAGAATGCCGCAATAGCTAGAAAAACCACTACACCTCCTAATGCCGGTATGGGGGAAACATGTAGTTTTCTTTGGTTTGGCCTATCTACAAACTTAAAAGTGATGCCCCAGTATCTAATTAATGGGAGTAAAATAATACCAATGGCAAAACCTATTACTGTATATATTATAATATCCATATTAGTTTTTATTGGTTATGTATTGAGTCTAAAGAAGAGTAATGAGAGATTTCATATTGAAGAAGATCCGAATCTTGAACAGCCGTAGATAGTGATGGAGAAATTTTGCCCTTCACTTTCTTATAGGCGAGCTTGTCAATTAGGTAGCCATATTTATTAGCTATGATTTCCCAACTGTATCTTCTTTCGGCAATGCTTTTCATCTGGGTCTCAAGCTCACTCAAGGTAGTTTCGTCAATATTGCTGATTAATTCCATTAGCTGTTCAGAACTGCTGAAATACCGGGCTTTATTTTCTGTAGTTGCCCTGTTATAGCTAACGTCAAAACAGAAAATAGCTCGCTCCAGATACATGGCTTCAACTAGCGATGGGTTGGTGCCTCCTGCACTGTGACCGTGGATGTATAACCTGCAATTACCCCTTAGTACATCTAGCGTTTCTTGGTGATAAATAGGATCTAATAGGTGAAGATGCTCAAACTGACTAAACTCTTGTTTGCATGATTTACCATATTCGCTATTGTTCCAATTACCAACTATAACCAATGGTAATGCGGTGTTTTTTGAGAAACCCTCCAGAACCATCTTGATGTTATTTTCGGGTTCGATCCTACATACTTTGAACGCATAAGGAGATGATAAGAAAGGATACTTAGTAATATATTCTTGAGTAATCCCCTTTCTAATGGTGTGATTGCCACCGTATTCTATTACGTTACTGAGCGTTTTGTATTCAGTAGCAGTATAATCCTGTATAGCTTCGTTATCAGAGATGTCAACATGCGAGTATTTAACCGCAAGCTTTTCACAAAATCTAAGGTATTTCTTTACATACTTCCCCCATTTATCTCTCTTCCACTCGATGCCATCAATAGAAATGATGATTTTCTTATTAGTGAACCATCTAACAAAAGGTAAAATGATTGCACCAGGCACACCAAGAATTAGTAATACATCGGCATAAAATACAGCATGAATTATGGAAATGATGTCATAAGGAATACTTTGAGCACCGTTAGCATCTAAGGGAAGATAAATCAGTTTAGCATCATTATACTGCTTCAGTCTTTTATCTTTTGGATATTTCTTGCCACTGCAATATACAGTGAGATCATATTTTGAATTGAGAAACTTGGTTAGGTAACTTACTAATGTTTCAAAGCCGCCATAGTTGGCCGGAAGACCAACGGTTCCGATGATTGCAATTTTTTTCGTTTTCATGGGCAGTTAGTTTTGTATGAGATATACCCAATTTATGCCAAATCTTAAGTGGTTGAATTTCAGTAGGTTTTGTTAGTTTTAATTTTCAACTTTTCCATTTTATGGAAGTACCATCTATTATTTAGACTATCCATTAAAAAGTTTAACTATTTCATTTTTGAAAATTGTAGGTGTATAATGGGACGCTTTTGATAAACTGTTTTCCGAAAGGTCTTGATAAAGGCCTGGGTCTTCTTCCATTGCCATTAATGATCGCTTCAGGCTTCCAATATTATTTCCGTCAATTCTGTATCCATTATAATCATCATGGATCAGCTCGCTTGCACCTCCTTTGGTAGGCACTATACAAGGTTTTCCATAGTACATTCCTTCCAATACAGTCATTCCAAAAGTCTCGAGCCATTCGTTGGTACGTGAAAGATTCACCACCACGCTAGCCCTTTGATAGTATGGATGTACATCTTTTTGAGATGGGTAAGCATACAGATTTTTAGGAATATGGTAGTTGCTGAAGTATTTTTCCACATCATTTAAACTGGCATTGAGCACCAATATGAAGCGCATTTCTGGGAGCTCAGTAGATAGTCTTATAAACTCAGGGATACCTTTAAAATCCTTTAGAGAACATATCATAAGTATGGTGAATCTATCACTTTTATTAAGTGCTTGATTATCTAAAGCCTTATCAATAAATGTTTGAGGCAAGCTATTAGATATCACGACCTGGCGCTTGATCTTAAGTGAAAGTTCTTCTTTTAAAAAATGGGATACATGGATGCATAAATTACAGCATCTATTGGCCACCATTATTAAATACCGTTTTAGTAAACGAGGTTTAATTGAAACCTCGTGCATATGATAAATAACTCTGCAACCTTTTAATTTTCCAGCTATGGCTCCTCCGAAAGGTAATAGAGAGTTAATATATATGGTGTCGGATTTATGTATTTTAAAGAATAGTGATAGAAGTATATAGAGATTAACTTTTAGGAAATTAAATAATGTAATAATCTTTATTTTATTCCATTCGTAGCTTATGTAGTTGTATTCAATATTTTCTATATCGGAGAGAAATCCATTGTTAGATTCAGAAGTGTACAAAATTATTTCATTGCCACTTTCTACTAACGCTTCAATTGCCTGACGAAACACAAATGGACTTCCACTTCTGTCATTAAGCAAATGAATGGCGTATATTCTGCTCATAATTGAATAACTCGTTATAGATGGTTTTATATTGCTCTCCTCTTATATCCCAGTGCAGCCAATGATTAAAATGCTCCTGAGCCAGAATGCTCTCGTGTTTCTGAAGAGATATGGAAGAAAATAAGTCTAATAACTTATTTTTAAAAATCTCTATCTCATCATTGTAATTGCAGAGAGGTACCTTTAATTGAGAAAATGGAGGAACCAGTTCTCCCGGTCCATAATTATCATAACAGATTACAGGCACCCCATAAGATAGAGCCTCAGCGACTACCATACCGGCTCCTTCGTGTGAAGGGAAAAGAAAGGCTGAGGCATCATTGTATTTATTTAATAAATCTACTCTTTCAATCCATGGTATAAACTGACAATATGCTTCTATGCCCAGATTACTTACCTGCTGTTGTAATTTTGCGTTGAGAGGGCCACTACCTATGAGTAAAAGCTCGGTTTTGCTTTTCTCCGAATCTTCTAACGTATTTAGAAAGGACGCAAAAGCATGAATAGCCATATCAAATCCTTTAAGAGGGACCATCCTTGCGGCGATCATCACCGTAAACTTCTCCTTTTTTTTGTGAGTGATGTCCATTTTAGGCCGTTCTACAGCCACTGATGGAATAATGATGTATTTATCTTTGGATAAATTTAGCTTAGTAGCCACCGAGCTATTCATACAAATGATTTTTTTAGCTTTTATTTTTGTAATCCATAAGAATGGATCTAAGTGCCAAAATACGTTCTTCATCAGCCAAAGTGCCCTATCTTTTAAAAAAGCTGAAATTCCATGTTGCATAAGGTGCTGTTTAGGCACAAGTGGGTGATGGCCAATTGGCCCCCAAACTAAAGGTTTGCCAAGCAGCCACAGGAAAGATGGGGTCCAGTCATTATGAAAATTAAAATTGTGAGCCACATCAAATTTCATACCTTGTTTTTTGATGAAAAATGGAAGCCCTAATTGCCACATGTAAAAGTAAATCATAGACAAGAGAGGTCCCTTTTTCCACCATCTGGTCCATTTCGGTAAATCATAATACAGAAAAGTAATGGGTTGATGTGTTTCCTCTAATTCTGGATGCTCACTGAAGTATTGGTCAACAGCCGGGCGATTGTTTTCCCTGGTAACAGCGATTACTGCCTGATTTTTGGCTATTTGTAGAATGCCATTCCAGCCCATGCCATCTTCAGATCCTTTATACGGGTTTACAGCATATGCGGTAACAAGTATTGTTTTCATATTAGGCTGCGTTTAGTTTATCTTCTGGTCCTCTCTTTTTAATCAATTTAGCGGGTACTCCGCCAATTATTGAGAGCGGAGGAAATGATTTGGTGACAACAGATCCTGCCGCAATCACACTACCATAGCCAATTTCAACACCATCAAGAATGGTTACCTTACTGCCGATCCAGCAGTCTTTTTCGATGTAAATTCCCTTTCTACTTACCCCCTGATTTTTAATGAGATCATCTAAACTTTGATAATTATGATTTTCTGGGTGGCAGCTGAAGTATTGGCCTACAATGCAATTATTTTCAATAGTGAGCCCACCTGCTCCACCTAAATAGGCATATTCGCCGATGCCTACATTATCACAGATGGAAATGTGACTACCAGGATTTTGCAGAGTGGTGGATACAACCACACGGCTAAAAGAACCAATGCTAACGTTGTTGCCTAAACACAAACCTCTCACTGATAGTCCGTTAAGTTCAACATGGTCTCCTAATTTTAAGTATTTCCCAAATTTGATCTTATTAGAAAATTTCAAGCGTACTCCTTTTCCTAGCATAGCCCCTTTAGGTGCTTTTAGATATATCAATAGTTTCATTCCCCTCACTAGCGATTTGATAGTTTGATATATAAAGGCCAATAAAACTCGGCCATCTAAACTTTCATTAAGCTTGAAAAGTGGGTTGCGTTGCTGTATAATTTTTTCAACTAATCTGATCATCACAATTTGGTTTTAATGGTGTTCATAATACCGCTTAGTGTAGACTCCAGCTGTATGTTTTCCATCGCTCGGAACTCTGATCTTCTATATTTACTAGACAGCTGGTTAAATAGGTTTAAATATTTATGAGTGAGTTCTTCGATAACAGGTTTTGATAATTCTTTCTTTCTGTTTGTAATTACTTCAGCATCAGCGTATAAGAAGAAATTGTAATGAGGCTTCGATACGAATGTGTACAAGGATTTCACAATGGATTCAGGAAGCTGAATGTTTGATCTCCTGGCATCATTTATAAAGTCATAGTAGTAGCGGTCATACAATACTATGTAGCCCCTTCTTAGATATTTGAAGTAAATTACCCACTGCCCTACAATGTAATCCATGTAGTAATATAGGAATCGGGCAAAGGATGATAATTTATTGCTATTGTCACCTTGTCGGGGTAGTTTGGCTACGGAAATGGCTTCTGCCTTGGCTTTACCATATCTCCAGGCACTCAGAATAGGTAAAATGCTTGGTCGATGTCTCAAAACCACCACATTTTTACGATATACTTTTTCAAGATTATATTTCACATGATCAATTACGGTAGACTTACCAGCGCCATCTACACCACTAAAGGTTATAACAATGCCTGATCTATTGAAAAATTGACGAATCGTATCAGTGAAATATGTCACTTTATTGCCAACCCGATGAATGCTTCGGTTGAAGTAAATCCTATGAAGGTTTTTTAGAACACTATTCCTAGTTTCCTCCGAATAGGTGAAAAGATCCTCAAATTTACTAGTAGTTAATTTATACCTCTCCAAAACCTCAATGATGATTTTACTCTTATCATCCATTCTCTGGTTCTTGAAATATGTTATATATTTTTCTGGTACGTCTGTTCCATTTAAGATATAGAAATTAAAAATATACTTGAAATCATTAACTATGTCAGGAACATGAATTCCGTAAGATGTTTTTCTGGAATTCTCCAGAATGTTTTTGCTGCTTGCCAGGATCAGTTCCTTGCGTTTCAGTTCAAATAATAGATCAATTGATAGAAAGCCGCCATTAATGGTGAAGCAATCAATAGAAGTCATAAATGACTTTTTCCTGATATTAGTGCTTTCTACAAATGGGTGAGTTTTGAAGTATTCAACAATACCATTTGCTTGTTTTTTATCTATCAAAATGTCTAAATCAGACTTGATGTTTAATTCATACGGATTTTCATCTATTGATTTTAATAGGCTATGCTTTGTGTAAAATATTCTGTCCAATACATCAGAGACAAGAGCTTGTCTTATGTCCTGGTGCTGAGGTCCTACTTCTGTTAAGGCATCATCCCAGGCTTTTAAAAGCCACGTAATCTGAGTGTGCCATACTTCCTGCTCCTGATACATGAGTAGTGAATAAGAAACTTGATATAGCAGGTATAACTCAATGTATTTATATACCACATCTCTAGGCTCCTCATTAAGAAAATCAGCAATTTTTGTGCAGATACTAAAGCCATTGAAATTATGATTAACTAAGATTTCTTTTTGAAAGTGGAAATGTATGATGTCATAGTATAAGGGCGCTTCAGTTTTGCTGAATTCAAAATCATACAAATAAAACTGATCATTATTGATGTAGCTGTTCCAAGGCGTAAAGTCACCATGGCTATAAGTAAATTGAAATTTCTGAGATGTATCAAGTCTCTCAAATGTATTAATGAGCTTATTCTTTAAGCCATGGGGGAATTTGGATTGATCCAGATAATGGAGTTCTGGAATTAGTTTTTGTATATCAAAATAGTAGGTAGAATTATTAAGATATAACGCTTTTTCGGTGGTTTCACTTAATTTCAATTGATAATTAAGAAGGTCCTGACTGTAAGCTTCTATCTTTTTAGTTTCCTCGGATTTTATCGATGATATAGTGATCTTTGAAGGGTTAGAATAATCGAGAATTTCAGGAATATTTATTCCATCTATTCTTTTTTTCCAGGTAAGCAAACCCTTGTATTCTTTTGCTAATGCTACTAATGAAGCTCCTGTAAGTGCTACTTTGCTGAATACAGGTTTCTCCTTTTCATAATGGAAGCAAACTGCTTTTCTGTATTTCCCCGGAGTTCCAGTGAAAACGGTAAACTGATTAAACTTCATCATTCCCCAATCCACTATGTCATTTGAATGAATGAATAGTTCTACGCGCTGAAATATTAACCTTTGAATTTTGAAGAAGAACACCAGCTTTACGAGCATAGTAAATAGGTATGCTTTCCAGGTATTGACGCTGTAAAATTGTAAGAAATTAGCCTCCCTGGCATTTGATGGCCATAACCACCTCACCGATCCATCAGGATTTTTGAATACATTGAAAGACTCTGATTTATGATTGGCCTTAGGCTCTATTGCTAAGCGGATTGCGAAAGAGGCAAATACTTGCTCTACAATCTTATAATCATCTATGTTTAAGCGTCGGTTTTTCATACCAATGGACTATCTAATGAGATGCCATTGTTTGATTTTGCTGTAAGTGGTTGAAATTTAGATAATTGTGAGCCTGCCGATGTATTTAAATTTCCTTTGATAGGAACTGGTTTCCATCTTATGGAATAACAAAGTCAGGCCTCCGGCGCCTCAGAAATAATCTTTCAGAGCGGGAAAGAATAGGGTGATAGCGAAAAGATATTCCAAATATTAGTAGCTGGTAGAATAGGATGCCATAATTTGTTTCTCCAAATATGCCAAACTCAGTGAATGAATTAATGATTATAGGAATGAGGACGCCTAAAAGCATTAATTTTTTCTCCTTGTCATCTACATTTAAAAAGCCCCTAATGGTGGCAATCATTTGTAATAGAACCAGCCCGAAACCTACAAAACCCAAATTCATAACTACTTGTATGAAGGTGTTATGAGTCATTTGTCCGGCATAGGTATGAACGCCTTTAAAATAATCTTTGTAGGCAATACGCATAAAGCCGAAACCAAACCAGGGCTCGCGAGGAAGGCCTTCGTTTAAGAGAGCGGTCCAGAAAGGCAAGCGACCCGTCATACTAAGAACCTCCTCAACATCACCTTGCTTAATGAAAATGGTTTGGACAATTACTGGTATGGAGAATACGGCACCTACATTAATGGCAAGCTTTAACTTGATATTATCAGATTGGCGAATATGGAAGAACACTACCAGCAGAAAGCCAATCATGGAAGATCTTGAACCAGTTAATATCAGAGCGTATAGAACCAATAAAATTTTGATGATGGTCCATACTTTTCTGTGGTTTCGATATAAATTGAATATGTAACAGCAAATGCTTACTACGCAGAGCATTCCAAGTTCGTTGGGGTTCATCATATAACCTCCCAATCTTGCTTCTTCACCTCCGTGAGTCATGCGGTAAAACTCATCGGGAGCTATCATCAATCCAATAATGAAAATGAGGATGATAAGGAAAGAAGCGTTGGCCAAAATATGATAGAATTTAACATTGGCCTTTGGGAAAAATATATCAAGTAGCTCAAAGCTCTTCATGAAATAATAGCAAAAAACGAAGCTTTCAAGATCCATGAACCACTGTAGAGAACTGTGGCTGGGCTTGGTGGACCACATAAATGAGGTGAAACCAAGCAATAAATATCCGCCGTATAACAGAGGAGCAAAAACGTTATCCCACTTATATGAGTCTACGGCTCCTTTTTTAATGATGTATTTGAAAACATAATAGGCAGCTATAGTCATAGCTATCCTACTAAAGACCTTAAAAACCCTGGTGATAGCCACATTCTCACTCCAAGTGAAGAAACCGGCTATCTTTATGGCCATAATTATGGTCAGTATGAGATAGATTTTTTTTGAGAACTGCTCTATGTCAAGCTGCTTCTGCATGAGTTATTGCATACATTTTAGCATATCCATCCAAAAGATTAAACCAATCGAAAGCCTCAGATACCATTTTAATGGCTTCCTCAGTCATGGCTTTAGGGTCTTCCTCTATTCTGTTTTTCATATACATGAGGCCCTCATAAAGCTCTTTGCCTTTAGTTTTTTGCATTACATAGCCACATTTATAAGAGCAAACAGCATCTCCCAGATTTGTGGCTTCTGTAATTATGGTAGGCTTACCAAGAGACGCAGCTTCTAGTACTGCAGTAGGAAGACCTTCGTTTCGTGATGGGTGAGCAAAGACGTTAATCTTACTTAAGAGGTCTAATTTTTCCTGACCGTATTTACTGCCCCAAAAAATTATTTTTCCATTACTAAATGGTGCTATTTCCCTTTTTAAAGATTGTAAATCACCACCATCTCCAATGATCCATAATTCTGAGTTAGGGTTTACATTGGCAAACTTTAGGAAGCCTTCTGTGAGAGCATCTAAACCTTTAGTGTAAGTATCTATTCTGCCGCAGAATCCTACTATAAATTTTTCATTCATAGGAGGAGTTCGGTATGCCTCTTCAGTTAATTTAAATCCATAAGGCATAAGATATGTCTTAGCTCTCTTGAAGAGTTTTTTTGTACCTATCACCTCGCTCTTTCCTAGACAGTGCACATACTGGGCATTATTGGCCAAATCCTTTTCGAAAATTTTAAGGTATATTTTCTTTAGGTAAAAGCTTCTTCTTAAAGCTATCTGATTATAACTACCATGAGGTGTGAACACATATGGTAGAGAGATGCTTACTAAATGTTTTGCCAGTGTGTAAAATGTGGGAATAAAACCTCCGTGCAAATGTATGGTTGTGTGTTGAGCGTCTTCCTTTTTTAGAGCTTCTATAATCTTCTCATCAACCTTATAGAGATTTCTATATGCCTGAAATAACCTGAGCGTATACTCACGGTCTGGAGTCTCACTATTGATGTCTTTGGTTATACCCCAAACTTCTACATTCCAGCCGGCCATGGCCTGATGGGTTGCAAGCTCATGAACAACTTTGTTCACCCCATTCATTCTCGCGGGGTTCGCTTTCCCTAATACTATGTGAATTACTTTAGTGTCCAACTTAATTGTTTCGTTTTTGTGATAATAATTGTCCAATACACATTGATAAGAAGTTGACTGAGCAACCAACCCATCACCACGCCTACTGCCTCCCAGTGGGAAATAAGCCATTGAGCAGTCAGTACAGATACGGCCAAACTAATGGCATAACCAATAAAATAATGTCTTGAATCGCCTAAAACCCTAATGAATAATTTTACAGGGAAAGAGGATAATATAATGATGTAAAGCAAACAGCACCACCTTAACAGAGATGCATACTGAGTGTATTCAGTATTGACCAGCTCAAGAATGGGTTCGGCCATCAAGGCTGCCAAAATTAAAATTGGTGCTGTTAATAATGATATTTTCTTAATCATACGGAAAGTGAAGTCCAGCGCACTATCGGTACCGCCAGTTATTAGTTTGCTCATGTAGGGAAGTAAATAGTTCTCCAAACCTTGAATGGCTATGTTGAATATTCCCATGGCTGTTTGAGCCAATCTTAATACCCCCAAAACGGTACTGCCGGCAATAACGGCAGAGGCGGCAAGCAAATAATTGGAAGCACCCCATTGGATAAGGGCAGTTGGTACCAGCCATCGTGCATTTTGCCAGTGCTCCTTGATATACTTGGTCAGATAAAACTTTTGCTTAAAAACATTTCTCTCTTTGATGATAATAAATAGAACCGCGGGCACTGTGGTTAATCCTATGGTTAAAAACAGAATCTCCAAGGTGGGGGTAATATTGTTCCACCATAGTAAGCCAAGTACTAAAAGTTGACCACCACTGGAAATGGCATCACTAATGAAAGTGGTTACTAATTGGCCCCTAGCGATCAGGTATCTTCTAAAATGCTCTTGAAAAAGATAGAAAAAACCATATGCTAAAAAGCTAAGAGTTATGGATATTGAAAAATATTGGGTGATCAGTGAAAATGAAATAAAAATGAAAGCTGCGCTTGTTAAAAATATGATTTGAAGCCAATGTACAGAAGCAGAATAGGATTTGAGTTCTTCCTTATCTTTTCTGCCGATAAAGACTTGCATAGGCTGCCCAATTACAGCCATTTGAAAGGCTAAAACCAGCAGGAGAGAAATTTGCCATGCACTGAATGTTCCAAAAACACTGATTCCGGCAATGGTGGCTATCATGATATTTGTCAAAAAAGTAGTGCCGCTTACCGTCATTTGGTTAGCCACTACTATGAGCTTATCATTTCGTAATATTTTACTGAAAGAGATCATGCCTGGACCGCTTTTTTACTCCTAATATATTTCATCAAAGGCGCCACGTATTTTCTTCCATAGCGGATGACTTTTCTGAAAATTAATTTTATGATACTAGGGTTGTAATCGGCTCTGTTAAGGCCAAAAAAGGTATTTGGGAGTTTGTATTCGTCATGCAATAAGTTGAACTCATCTATGCGTTTGGCAGGAGTAATTCTACTGTCTAGCATGAAGAGGTTGATGTCTGCAGCGGACATTAGCATCAGCGAATAATTATCTTCGTCAACGGATACGTTGTCAATGATTTTTATGGTGCTGGCACTCAAATTTTGAAATACTAAACGCTGCTCATCCCGGTCAAAATTGGTGTCAAAAGCATCTACTTTTGCTACATTAAAGCCTCTCTTTTGCAGTGATTTGGTGAGGTTCTCTACGAAAAAGGAACGGCCCTCAGGATCAGTGAAAGAGCTTACACATACTACATTGCCTGGCCTGAAGAAGCTTTTTAGCTCAAGCTTAATTCCCAGCTGTTGAAATCCTCTTTCAATAGTAGATGGTTTGATAAACTTAGGTATTTCAATAGCTATAGGAAGATCAGAATTTTTTTCAATGGTAATGGTGTCATTCACTTTGGCTTTCATGGAATGCACTATGAGTATAGATGCTACGCCAAATCCAAGACCAAGAATCCCCGTAACAAACATAATAAGCGTTTTATTTGGGGAAACAGGCTTTGAAGGAATCTCACCACGAGAAATAATTCTATGAAATGAAATAGAAGCAGCTCTAGCTATTTCAGCTTCTGTTCTTTTTTCATGAAGAAAATTATAAATCTTTTGATTGAGCATGAAGTTACGCTCTAAAATAGTCATGTCCTTCTCTTTGGAGGGAAGACCAATAAATGCCTCTTCGGCTTTAGCTATCGCATCTTTGATTTGGTTATATTTTATATTGAGGTTATTTCTGGTATTCTTAATGCTCTCAACCAAATACGCGGCTATGTCATCAATTTTTTCGTTTACCAGCTTTACCTTTTCATCCTCTTCAGTGTAAATGGTCAATAGCTCCTTGCGTTCTGCTTGCAAAGCTTTAAGGTTTTTTACCATTTCAGTAGACAAAAGATCATTGAAGGCTTCAAATGTAGGTGCTAGTTCCAGAAAATTGGCTTTCCCTGCTTCGATGTAGGCATACAAGGAGTCAATGGCAGTAAGGTTCATTTTAAGGTTAGCCAACTGAATTCTCATTTGAGATATTTGCCTTAGATCAGTTTCAGTTTCCTGGCGTACATTAATGATATCTTTGGTATTACGGTAGTTTTCTATGTCATTTTCAGACGCTTTTAGTCTATTTCCAATTTCAGCTAACTGCTCATCTAGAAATTCTACTGTAGTATTAGTAGCCTTAAACTTATCGTCTTCATAGTCATCGATATATGCCTGGCAAAGGCTATTTACCATGTCTGCAGTTTTTTGAGGGACTTCATGCTGATACCCTACTCTTAATATGGCGATGTCTTTATCTATAGAGATAATATCAAGTCCGCTCACAACTTCTTTAATCAGTTTGGCACGATCTCTAACTTTGAATTGATACTGATCTATTAGCTTTAAATTTGGACGTTGAGATAATAGCTTTTCATTTTGATTTATGGTGAGTATGCCACCTTCAAAGTGAATTTTTTCTCCAAAAACAGTTCTGATTGGCTTGGCAGTTCCCCAGGCTAACTTAATAGAGTCTTTGGTAAGGACTGTAAGTGAAAATATCTTTTCTTTGAACTCAGGAAGGAGTTGACTGTAGTCAACTATGAATGGACTTTCCTTGTAAAGCTCAGAAGTGCTCATCTTACCTACCCGGTAGGTTTGAACATCAAAGTCTACACTATCTAGGGCTCTGTTTATGATGTGGTTCGATTGAATTACTTCGATCTCTGCCCCGATTTTATTCTTATTAGTGAAAATGTCGAAATCTTTATATAGCATGGTGCTGGTAGGACCTTCGTTGTTATCAGCAAGTCTTAGTTTTGCAGCACTTTCATATTTTGGAGTGGCATATCTGAGGTATCTAGAGGCTATGTTAACAGCTATTAGAAAGCAGACCACTATAATAGGAAGCCCTCTGAGAAGAGGCCTCAAAAGGCGAAACTTTTTGGTCAACTCTTTCATGGTTCCAGTATAAAACTTGCAATGATGGCTAATGTGCTAACAGCTGACCCTATTGGAATCAGAGTAGTGATTTTCTTATCAAAGGCTTTACCTTTTCTGGCCGGAGCGTAGATCACGTCTCCAGGAATGAGCGTAATATTTTTTAGATGGTAATCTTCCATAGTGGTAAGATCCACATGAGCAATGTAGGTCTCTTCACCTACTTGTCTTATTACCTGTACATCAGATTTGTCTGCGTAGTAATCAAAATCGCCTGCTGAACCAAGAAGGTCAATTAGCTTATTTTCATCTTTTTGGATCTGGATTTTGCCGGGTGACATGAACTCGCCCAATACTGTAATTTCTTTATTCAGCACTTTAACATTAATGATTGGATCTTTTATCCACTTGCTAAATTTTTCAGTTAATGTTATCTCAGCTTCTCTTACAGTTAATCCAAGTATTTGAAATTGGCCTAGCTTAGGCACATCAATAAAACCATTTTGGTCTACCATGAGCCATTTGCCATATACTTCGTTAGAGTTGTAAATACCATAAATAGAACCCACTCCAAGATCATCGTGCCCCCAGATGCTTATGCTTATTTTGTCATCCTTTTTTATATTATAGATGATTTCTTCCTGCTGATGGAATATTGGATCAATGCCTTCTGACTTATTATTGAATAGGTTCTGAGTGCATGAACCTAAAAATAAGGGCATGAATATAATGAGTAATATGTGGTAGTTGGTTTGCATAGGTTTAGAAGTGTTTACTAATGTAAAAACTGGTATACCATGCCGCATACAATAGCTGCTATCAATACAATGCCTGCTAGAGAATGTACACGATTTGGTTTTGGGTTATTCTTGGTGTGAAGTAGCTTGTTCACTTTAATGATCTTTTCAACCACTTCTTCAATCTTATTGAGTTCTTCCTCTTCTTTAATTATATAATCGAAGGCCCCGATCTTTAAAGATTTAACTGCCACCTCCATAGATTGCTGTCCACTGATTAAAACCACATAAATATTAGGATTGAATCTTTTGATTTTTTGCAGCACTTCAAGGCCATTCAGATCATCCATGTGATAGTCAAGGAATATAATATCGGGCTCCTCTGTAAGTGCGTTGAGACAGCTGGTCCCAGTGTGGTAGATGCTAACCTCTTTAAAGCCGAGATTTACCAGATGCTGTTCGTATAAATATGTTCTGAAAATATCATCGTCTACAACAAATACTTTCATCTTCTCTTTTGTCTTCATAATCTTTCCGAGTTTTGAAATCTTTTATTCTAAGAATATGCCAAAGCCTTTATTTAAATTATATGATTGATAATCAGCGGTTTAATAATATTTATGAAGATTGTTTTTTCCACTGTATGGAAAGCATTCCTGAGAAAGGAGCCTAAAGATTTTTATTATATGGTAGATTCTATTAATATTTGAGATTCAAAATTGGCAAAGAGGCCTCATGCGGATATTTCTGTTTATTATAGGTTGTCTGGTTGGATATCATCAGGGGTGGGCACAGGTTGGTTTAAGTAGCAGAGCCATGAATCAGTTCGAGAAGGGTAATTATGAAAAAGCCTTTGAACTGGTAGATAAAGCTTTAGAAAAGGATAGTGCACTTAGTGCGCCTTACTATACTAAATCATACTTTTTATTTAAGACGGATTCTCAATATAACCATGTAGATTCTGCATACGCCTATGTGCTTAAAAGTGAACGGATTTTTCCTCTCATGGAGGAAGATGAACGGGAGAAGCATATCAAGGCTAATATAGATAGCAGCCACATTGCTATACTAAAGGGTGGTATTGATAGTTTGGCATATAGCCGAGCAGCCGTTCTCAATACGGAAGAGTCTTTTATTTATTTCATTAGTCATTTCTTAGGAGCCAGGCAGACTGTTGAGGCTATTAAAAATAGGAATCAGATTGCTTTTAATAAGGCTCGCGAAATTAACTCATACGAGAGTTACAAGCAGTTTATGAATACCTATCCTGATGCCATTCAGGTGCCGGAAGCCAGTAGAAGGTATGAGCGCTTATTCTATGACATTAGTACTAAAGATGGTCATTTAGAAAGTTATGTCAGCTTTTTAGAGAAAAATCCTGATACACCCTACCGCAAGGATGCTGAAAATAATATCTATGAAATAGTTACTGCTGATAATAGCCCAGAATCATACTTCTCATTCATTCAGAGGTTTAATAAGAGTGGTTTAAGAAATAAGGCGATTGCCTTTTTATATCATATTCTCAAAGAGAGAGGAGATGAACTGCCCTCATCTTTAATGAATGACTCTTTAAAGTATACTCACAAGTTAGAGGATAAGGTTTTGTTTCCGATTAGGGAAAATGGAAAGTATGGATTTATGGATGCGGATGGTGAATTAATTTTAAGTCCGTTGCTTGAAGATTTGGGACCAGAAATGTTATGCGGTGGGATAATTTCTGGTGTTTATGCCGGTCAGGATCAGCTCTTTGGTTTGAATAACAGGTCCATTTATCAAGGTGCTTTTGATAGTTGGGCAGATCTGGGAATGGGCCTTTTAAAGGTAGAAAAGGATAATAAATATGGGTTGGTTCAGAAGGGTGGCTTTAAAGTTTTACCGATAAGCTTTCCCCAAATAAGGATTTTAAACGGAGAGTTTATTCTTTATAAAAAAGGACAATTCTGGGGACTAAGTACTTTTTCCGGAAGGATGATTACGAAGCCTTTATTTACTGATATTGTGCGGTATGGTCCATTTTATGTTTTTGAAAATGGTACCAAATACTCAGTGAAAAATAGATCTCAATTATTAGGCGTTGCCAATAATGTGCCTACGTATTTTGATATGAAATATGATGACTACGATGTAATCAATGATAAATATATATGGCTGTATAATGGAGATGATGAGGCTGTTTTAAATGAAAAATTAGAGGAGATAATACCTTTTAATGGCTATAAGATAAAAGCATTGGATAAGGGGTATTTGATAGAGGAACAGGCTAAAAGCTATTTGTTAAATGAAGCTTTTAGACCCATTGATAAGGAGCCTGCTGAGCGGGCTGTAGTGAATAAAAAATGGGTGGGTTTATATCATAGTGGCTTATGGTCATTATATGATATAAATAATGAGAGAATTGCCGGACATGATCAGGATTCTCTAAGACTGTTAGGAAATAATTTTGCGGCCGTATATCATAAAGACTCTCTTGTTTTGCATACGGCAGGCACATCTGTTTTGCTTAAGTCAACTAATCAATTGAGTTTAATTGCCGCTGTAGATTCTCTGGAATATGTTTTAGTTGATAATGGTAGGAGTAAGAGCATATTAAATGCTGAAGGTAAAGAGATTTATAGTGGGAGCTTTAATGAAGTTAAAACAGTGGGAGGTAATATGCTTATCGTTTCAAAGAACAATAAGGGATTAATCTCCAGCACTGGCGAGTCTTTGTTGCCTTTCGTTTATGAAGCTATTGGTAATTATAATAACGGCTATCTTTCCCTTTTAAGAAATCAGAAGTTTGGACTTTATGGAAAAGATAAAAAGCTGCTTATTCATGCGCAATATGATAAAAATATAAAGCCCTACAATCAGGAGCTATTTGTAGTAGAAAGAAATGATGGCTATGGGTTTATCACCAAGGAGAACAAGCGCCTGAGTGAGTTTGGTTATGAGAAGGTTCAATTTTGGAGTGATAGCGTGGCTATAGTGAAGAAAGATTTCAATTGGCTACTTTATAATATTTATATTGATAAAGTAGTGGATGAAAACATCAAATCCATTCACATTGTAAGCAAAGATTCAGTTGAAACTGTGGCAATTTTTCTGAAAGAAACCGGATACGGTGTTTACAGTAGCGTAAGAGGTGAAGTAGTACCGCCTACATTCAATGATATTATCAATGTAGGTACAAAAGCTAAGCCGGTATATTTTACTGAGAAGCACATTGAGGAGGCTGAGTATTACATCGTTATATATTATAATTCGAAAGGAGAATTGATATATAAGCAGGTCTATGAAGATGATGAATATGTTAAAATTTACTGTGATAACTAAGGTTTAGCACTCCTCTGTTCATTATTTCTTATAATTGTAATCCACAATTACTTACGCAGAATCCGACATGAAAAAGATCCATTTATTGGCAATACTTCTTTGCCTCACTTCATTAGCTAAAGCCCAAACTGAAAAGCCTAAACTGGTAGTAGGTATCATCGTAGACCAAATGCGTCAGGAATATCTTTATAGATTCAATGACAAATTTGGAGATGACGGTTTTAACAGGCTGATCAATGAGGGTTTCATGTTTAAGAACGCGCATTTTAACTATGTGCCCACATATACAGGACCAGGACATACATCGGTGTATACAGGATCTACTCCTGCAATTCATGGAATTATTGCTAATGATTGGTATTCAAAAAAGATAAAGCATCATATCTACTGTGCTTATGATAGCACGGAAACAACTGTAGGTAGTTCTTCTAATAAGGGTATGATGTCTCCTAGAAATATGCTTACCACCACTATTACAGATGAACTGAAGTTGGCGACTCAGAAGAGAGCTAAGACCATTGGGATATCTATAAAGGACAGAGGAGCAATTTTTCCTGCTGGCCACCTTGGAGAAGCTTACTGGTATGATTCTGAAACCGGAGATTTTATAACTAGTACTTATTATAAAAATGAGCTTCCTTCCTGGGTGCAGAAGTTTAATGATAAGAAATGGGCTAAAAAATTATTGTCACAAAAGTGGAAGCCAATAAATGTTTCAAGAAGCTACACTGCGGCGGGCTCTGACGAAAATAATTATGAAGGTGATTTTTATGGTCAAGGTACTAGTTTAAGTAAAGGATACAAATTGGATAATGAGAATTTTGGTCAGTTGGCAGCTGTGCCTTTTGGAAACGACATGCTAAAGGAGATGGCATTGGCTACAATCTCAGGCGAAAATTTAGGTAAGCATGACGATACTGACTTCCTGGCGGTGAGCTTTTCATCAACCGATTATGTAGGGCATCGTTTTGGACCTAATTCTATGGAGGTAGAGGATACATATATCAGATTGGATAAGAATATTGCTGAAATCCTTAAAAAATTAGACCAGCAGGTAGGTGCAGGTAACTATACTGTATTTCTTAGTGCTGATCATGCGGTTTCTGAAGTGCCTCAGTATTTTACTGATAACAAAATACCTTCAGGGTACTTTGTGCACCGCCTACGTGATGAGCTGAACAGATTCTTAAATGAACAGTTTGGGGAAGCTGATTGGGTGGAAAATGTGAGCAATTCTCAAGTATTTTTAAACCATAAAACCATTCTAGAGAAAAAGCAAAGCCTGCATGATGTGCAAGATCTTGTAGCTCATTATATTATGGAGTTAGACGGAGTTAAAGAGACTTACCCTGCCTATGTTATCCATAATTTGGATTATGATATTAACGGTATTAAAGGCCTTTTAACCAGAGGTTATAATCAGGTTAGATCAGGAGATGTACTTTATGCATTAGAGCCGTCATGGTTAGAATCTGGCAGGCATGATGGGAATACTGGAACTACTCACGGATCTTCATATTCATATGATACTCACGTGCCGATGTTATTTTACGGACATGGTGTAAAACATGGTAGTTCAGTGAAGTATCATCCTATTACTGACATAGCACCATCTATAGCTATGATGCTAAACGTTATGTTGCCAAATGGCGCTACTGGGCAGCCTGCGCAGGAATTGTTCGAAGATTAAAAGCCTTTCTTAAGGTATAGACTCCGTTAGAAATATCTCATTTTAATAGTTGATAAAATTTGGCTATCATTAGAGGTATTTCAACATCAATCTATGTCTAAAAACGAAGAATTTAGTAATCGCTGGGGTATAGTTTTAGCTTCTTTAGGTATGGCTATAGGAGCGGGAAACCTCTGGCGATTTCCCCGGCTTGCCGGCCAGTACGGAGGCGCTTTTCTTATTTTATGGATACTCTTTCTTTTAGTTTGGTCTGTACCCATTTTAATGGCAGAATTTTCCATTGGCAAGAAATTTAAAAAAGGAGTAATTGGCTCTTTCGGCCAGGTAGGAGGCAAAGGACTGGCCTGGGGCGGATTTTTCATTACGCTTTGTACTTTAGGCATTGCTTTTTATTACGCGGTTGTAACTGGCTGGGCACTTCGATACCTGGGGCTTGCTACTGAAAATCTCTTCGCTTTCTTTCAGGGTAAAAATACTATTGCCGATAATCTGGACGCTAACCCTGAATATCTCAGTGAATTCTGGAACTCAATAGCATACAGTAGCCCATGGACTATAGGCTTATATATTGTGGCCTTAATTGCTGGGATCTATGTATTGATAAAAGGCATCCAAAACGGATTGGAAAAAGCTAATAAGATATTGATACCCAGCTTATTCATACTGCTTATACTCATCACTATAATGGCATTAACCATGGATAATGGCTATAAAGGTTTGGAGTACATGTTTTCAATCAATGTGAAGTATTTTTCTGATCCGAAAATATGGATAGAAGCCCTGTCACAGTCGGCATGGTCTACGGGAGCAGGATGGGGATTGATTATGACCATTTCGTCTTATTCCAGACAGAAGGAAGATGTAGTGCTCAATACGTTCATCGGCGGGTTTGGTAATAACACCGCTTCTTTAATGGCCGGAATGGCAATATTGCCAGCTGTTTTCGCTTTAGCACCTAATGAAGGTGAGGCCATATCTTTCTTGCAAAGCGGTAATCAGGCACTAACTTTTACTATCATCCCTAAGTTATTCGCTACCATTCCCGGAGGAGCGATACTATCATTTATATTCTTTCTCGCCTTTTTTCTGGCAGCATTTAGCTCTCTTTTACCCATGCTGGAGTTATTTATTAGCAACCTGATAGATATGGGACTTACCAGAAAATCAGCAGCGGTACGCACTCTGGTTTTCTCCATTATATTTGGTTTTCCATCAGCCTATTCTCTGGATATTTTCACTAATCAGGATTGGGTTTGGGGACTAGGGTTAATCATTTCGGGCCTACTGATATTAATTGCCGTCTTAAAATATGGAGTGGTGGATTTCAAGAAAGACTATATAGATACCGATTCTGATTTCAGCATACCCATATCATTATTTAAGTCTGCACTAATCTTCAATGTGTTTCTGGCGGTGGTGTTAATCATCTGGTGGATGTCTCAAGGATTCTCTAAAAACCCTTGGTTTGATGCTAATGGTAATTGGAATGTGTTTGATGTGTATAGTAACGCATCCATAGTTACTCAGTGGGGTCTGGTAATAATAGCTGGTCTATTACTAAATAAGTACATCTTTAAAACTTTTGTGAAATGAGTGCAGGTGCAATAATATCTATGATCTGTATTTTAGGCACTGTGGCAGGTGGCTTTGTTTACTTCCTTTCTCTGGCGATGAAAAATGAAGCCAGGAGAAAAAGGGAAAAATAGGGGGTAGCTACGGGATATTTTCCCCTGTTATGGGATAATGAAAAGGTTGAACTTCGAGTATTAATTTTTGTTCAACCTTAATTTATAATACCATGGCAGCAGTCAGTTATTATCATGTTTTAATCTATGGTAGCGAGCAAGGCTACCAAACTAATCGTGCACAGATAGCCCTATATACATCAGCAGGCAAAACATGTGCTTTTGTGAGATTCAATGACCCAGGAATGGCTTTCGAAAATGACTACGAATCAGATGGGATCATTAGAATGCATTTACCTTCATCTATGTTTCATTCTACCTTAGATATGCTCCGAAATGAAAAGCCTATCAATGTCTATTTTGCTCAAGGACGAGGCTTTTTAGGTACGGGAAGTATAGAGGCCGTTGGCGAAGGCGAGTAGCTGCCAGTAGTAGTTATTCTAAACATAAATGGTCGTAGGAGGTTGATACTTCTGCGACCATTTGTATTTATATAGACTGTAGCCAGGTTAAAGTCAAATGGTATAGAAGGAATATTTATCCAAAACTACCTATGAAAGAAAGTGTAAATATGGCTGTCTTAATTGACGGCGATAATATCCCGTCAGCCTATGTGAAGGAAATGATGGAGGAGATAGCCAAATATGGCAACCCAACCATAAAAAGGATCTATGGCGACTGGACCAGGCCAGGGTTAAATAAATGGAAAAATTTACTGTTGGAAAATGCCATTACTCCTATTCAGCAATACGGCTATACCACGGGTAAAAATGCCACCGATTCAGCAATGATCATCGATGCCATGGATATTTTGTACAGTAATAAGGTAAATGGATTTTGCCTGGTTTCTAGCGATAGTGACTTTACACGCTTGGCTACCAGATTGAGGGAAGCAGGAATGCAAGTGATAGGAATGGGCGAGAAGAAAACGCCGAATCCTTTCATAGTGGCTTGTGATAAATTTATTTATATAGAAATATTAAAAAATCAACGAAAGGAAAAAGAGGAGGCTAAAGAAGTAAATGAGTCAGAGGTTGATACTATTACAAATAAGGAAATAGGATTAATTTCTTCAACTATCAGCGACTTATCTGATGATGACGGTTGGGCTTTCCTTGGAGATGTTGGCAGTTTGCTGCAGAAGAAGCAGCCTAACTTTGATTCCAGAAATTATGGATTTGATAAACTAACACCTCTAATAGAATCTATCGGAAAATTTGAGGTGGAGCAGAGAGAAATTCCAAAAAGTAAGAATAAGCTGGTGTTTGTGAAAAATAAAGATAGATCTAATAAAAATATGAAAAGATAGACTGGCATAAAGAGGTAAGCCTTTATGATTTGATCAAGTTAAATATTAAACTAACCCACCGCACATGAAAGTTTTTGAAGATTTATCTTGGTTGTATTCTGAGCGATATGACATCCTCGTTACCATCTTTTCTACAATCATTATTTATGCCATTGTCATTATAATTACCAGGATTAATGGCCTGCGCACCTTTGCTAAGATGAGCAGTTTTGATTTTGCTATCACTATTGCCATTGGTAGTGTAATCGCGAGTACCATGTTATTGCCTAAACAAAGTGTGGTGAAAGGCGCCATTGGGTTGGTTGTGCTGATCGCTTTACAATATATAGTGGCTCGTATGCGTAAAAAAAGCGCTGTATTTGAAAATGCAGTTACTAATACTCCGGTTTTGCTGATGGATGGCAATCATATACTTACTGAAAACTTGAAAGCTACCAGGGTTACTGAGGCTGATCTTTATGCTAAGTTGAGAGAGGCTAATGTAACTAATAAGGATCAGGTCCTCGCAGTAGTTTTGGAGACTACTGGAGACATCTCTGTTCTTCACAGTGGCGCCACAAGTAGTACGTTAGATCCGGATCTTTTAAGAGGGGTTCAAAAAAAACTTTAACCTCTGATACTTCTGCCTGAAGAATAGATAAGTATAAATTTTTACTTCTTTAATACAATGAGTATATTCAGTAACACTCATGTCTATTGTGCTATGAAGAAGTATTTCCTACCTATACTCATGCTTTGCATCACACCCTCCTTGATGTATGCACAAGATTGGCTTGGCTTTCATTCCAGTAATTACACCGGTATTTATGGCATCAGTAATCAGCCTGCATCTATAGTAGACAGCCGCTATAAATTTCAAATGAATATTATAGGAGCCAGTGCCTATGTGAGTAATAACTACTACTCCCTGCCTAATGCGGATGTTAAGAAATTCGACTTTGATTTTGACAGACTGATTGAGAGCGACAAGGGAAGTGATAAAGGGGGAAAGGTGGTTTCAGATATTTATGCTCCGCTCTCATTTATGCTCACTCTGAGTCCAAAACATGCCCTGGGTTTAAGTGTGAGGCAACGCACGCTCACTAATGTGGATGGTATAAATAGCGATGCTGCTGATTTCTTAAATAAAATATTCGATCAGGAGGAGTTTGTAATAGATGAAAATGAAAGCTACGACTTAAGTAACATTTACGCACAAACACATGAATGGAATGAGGTGGGATTAACTTATGGTAGAGTGGTTTTTGATCATGAAACCAGTTTTTTAAAAGCCGCCGGTACCTTAAAATTATTAGATGGTATTAGTTCTGGTTATGCTTATCTCAATCAACTATCATATGCGGGAGATGCTAATGATCTCGTAGACGTTTTAGCTATAGATATACAAAGTGGGCTGTCTGATAATATCTCTTATGAGGATGATTTTACCTACAAAACTTTTGAAAATACGGGGGTAGGGCTGGACCTCGGTGTGGTTTATGAATGGCGGCCTCATATTGACAGGTATCGTTATGACATGGACGGTAAGGAAGGCTTGCTACGAAGAGATAAGAATAAGTATAAGCTTAGACTAGGCTTATCTCTTCTTGACTTGGGAAGTATAAAGTACACCAAGAGCCAGGATAGTGGAAATATTTTTGGTAGTACGGAAGATCTGGATGTAAACAATTTAAATGGTGATATAGATGAGATTCTGGAAAGCATATTTACTTATGAAAGAGGCGGAAGCTATAAGATGAATTTGCCCACTCGCTTTTTGTTAGATGCTGATTACAAAGTTTCAGGTGGATTCTATACTAACTTCACCTCTCAAATAGCTTTAAAAGGAGGGGAATCCGATAAAGAAAAGACACGATACATATCCACTGTTTCTTTAACCCCACGATGGGAAAGCAGGGCTTTTGAAATAGGAGTACCTCTTTCTTACGATAAACTGGCCAATGCTAATGCAGGAATTTATTTCCGACTCGCCTGCCTGATTGTGGGGTCTCGGGATATTGTTAGTAATTACCTTCTGGGTAAAGATGCTACTAGTGCTCATGCTTATTTTGGCTTGCAATTGAATATACCCTATAAGAAAAAGAAAGATAGGGATAGAGACGGCGTGTCTAATAAACGTGATGAATGTCCAAAAACACCGGGAGTTTGGGCTTTTAAAGGCTGCCCGGATACCGATGGCGATGGAGTACAGGATAAAGATGATTTATGTCCCGATGTTGCTGGTAGTGAGGCTCTTCAAGGTTGTCCGGATACTGATGGAGATGGTATTAAAGATGTGGATGATACTTGTCCGAACGAAGCAGGTGAGGCAAGGTTTAATGGCTGCCCTGATTCTGATAATGATGGGGTGGAGGATAGTAAAGATGAATGCGTGAGTCAGCCAGGGTCACCCGAATTATCAGGCTGCCCGGATTTGGATGGTGATGGAGTGAAAGATAATGAAGATCTCTGTCCTAAGACAGCGGGAGATAAAGAGCATGCAGGCTGTCCGGATACTGATGGAGATGGACTATATGATAACGAAGATAAATGCAAAGAAGAGGCGGGGAAAAGAGAGAATTATGGTTGCCCTGAACCCGTGGAGGAGGTTGTAGAAGAAGATAATGTGCCGGCAGTGGAAACTACGGAAGAACCTTATTTAGAAGAGATAGAACAAGCTGTAGCTGCAGAAAGTGAGGTGGTTTTAGCTGAGGAGCAGGAAGTAGTGAATACAGCATTTGCCAATTTGGAATTTAAAAGTGGCAGTACCAAGATGGCCATGTCTTCCTATAATTCAATGGTAGAACTGGCTGTTTTATTAAAAAACAGGCCCAACTGGAAGTTAAGAATAGCCGGCCATACCGATAATGTTGGTAATCCGGATAACAATCTTAAGCTTTCTAAAGAGAGAGCTCAAGTAGTAGCAGAATTCCTATCATATCAAGGGGTGGCGAAAGATAGGTTAATAGTAGAAGGATATGGAGATAAAGAACCCGTGGCTGGTAACGATACCCCGGAAGGTCGTAAACAGAACAGAAGAGTGGAGCTGGAAATTATAATTGAATAAAATTATTATATTGGAAGTCGAAATATCAATACCATGTCTGAAATAGAAGAAAAAGAAAGAGCTAAGCGTATAGCGCAGGAAGTTATGCGCAAAAATGACGGTAATTTTGCTAAGAAGGCTATCAAGTCCACAAAATTAACTTTATTCATTTTAGGAGGACTATTCTTTATATGGGCTGTTGTTTATGGGGTGGTTTTGGCTGATGATCTTATCTCATTAATTTTTTATGGTGTAATGGGTGTGATATATATCCTACTCGCCTTCTGGACTGAGAGTAAGCCTTTTGCTGCCATTTTAACGGCCTTGATTATCTACGGAACTCTGATATTATTATTCGCTCTAATTGACCCGATGACTTTGTTCAGAGGCATAATATTAAAAGCAGCCATAATTGCTTCCTTGATAAGAGGGATTATGCAGGCTCGTAAAATCCCTCAAGAATTTAAGGTAGATACTCTGGATTCAGAATTAATGCAATAGTTACTGGCTATAGTAAACCCTGCCAAAGCTTTCATCAGGATATTGCTTCCATGATTTAGGCGGCACTATTGTGCCCTTATAATTAATAATCATATCACATAATGGTAAGGAGGATGATTCAGATATGAATGTATATGCATCATCATTCTCAATATCCCTAAGTCTTAGATAGAAAATCAAATACTCATCTGCATTGTTGGTATAGATTTTCTTCGGCTTAATTTCTGATATATCTGAAACGATATTATCCAGGTGATTGTAGAATTCATGGTCTTGAAGCGAAGTTGAAAGGCTAGCTCTCCATCCATACTCATAGCCATAAGCAAAGAGCCCAATTTTTGAAAGTATCACAAAGAGGATAGCAGTGTAAAAGGCCATTTGGTTTTTAATTAGACATAACAACTGATCAACTACTAATGCCACTGTACAGAAAAACAGGATATTGGCATAGCCAAAAGTTCTCACCGGTGGATATGTTCGGGTAACATAGATCAACCCTACTAAAGTGGTCAGTACCAGTCCGTTGATAATTAGAAATGGCTGAGTGCTTTTTCTGACTTTACGGAAAAATATTGCTGCAATTAATATCAGAAAAGGTACGAAAATGTATGTTTTGCTATTAAACTCTGTGATAACAGATAGAGTAGACCAGAAGGCTGGTAGATAATCGATCAGGTCATGGTGGTCTCTTTGGTTAAGAAAGAGTGCATCTGTGCCACTGACCAGCCAGGCCGGAGTATATAGGGCCAATGAGCCTAGGCCAATGATGAATACTGATTTGAGGAGGCTACCCCAATTGGCCAGTCTTTGATTTTTAAAGCTTGCAAACACATAGAATAGTAGAGCTGTCGTAAATGGATAGATGTAAAGCCTAACACTAAAGAACCCCAGAATGCTACAGATTATAAACAATGCAGGTAACTTATCTTTCTTCCCATGTTTTTCCACAGATATTAAGCTAACCAGCCAAAGAAGGGCTATCAGGTCATAACTTCTCCCTTGAATACCGTAAATAGCAGAAGACAGTGAGGAGGCTGTGAATATTATGCATAGGAGCGCTGCTCTGAAATTAATTTTTTTATTAACAAAAGAAAATATCGCAGTAAGTATCAATAAATGAGTGAGATAGCTGGTAATTCTACTGGCGATAAAAGGGGGTAATACCAGAGACCATATTGATGTGGCTAAGTTGTATAGGATGTGGTTGTTCTCAAAGAGATAAGTGCCAGTGATGATAGGACCCTCATGAGCAAAATATACAAAGGAAAAGACCTCATCTACATGAAAAGGCAAGCCGATGAATAGAAATGTATGAAGGCCAATGATAACAAGAAAGGCAATAGCAAATAACCACGTCTGCGATTTTGATAATGACAAGAAGGAATGCTTTACACTTGCGGCTGAATGCTGTATTTCCGTAAGAACGGATCGATAAAATTTAAGGATGAGGGTGCTCCTGAAAAGCAATAAACCTATGGCTACAAGAAAGACAGCTACAAATACCCATCCTGCAGATTGCAGCCATTCAAAATGTGCGATTGTGAAGTAATTATCTCCGAAATCCTGGATTTTATAAGCGTTGGGGTAGGTTTTCTGATACCAGGTAAGAATGTCATTATAATCACTTTGGATGAGGAGGATAGTGATTACAGAAAGAAAAAGAAAGTAGGCTACAGTTAGCAAGAATAATACTCTTGATAATGTAGCCTTCATTATTTATGATAATTGACTTTTAAGCACTGCCAGACCTTCCTCAAATGAATGAGGATTATAGCCTAAGTCATTTTTAGCTTTGTCAATAATAAAACCGGTTTTAGGAGGTCTTTTAGCTGTTTGCTGGAATTTAGACCCATCCGTTCTGTGAATGAGACTGCTGTCTAATTCAAAAAACTTAGCAGTTTCAATAGCTATATCATAAGGAGAAAGCATGTCTTTACCACTGATATGATAGATGCCCTGAGCTTTGTTTTTTCCTATTAAAAAACAACCCATGGCCAAATCTTCTGCTAAAGTTGGAGTTCTCCATTGATCATCCACTACATTGATCTCCTTGTTATTTTCTAAGTTATTTTTAACCCAAAGAATGATGTTGGATCTACTCATATCATGGGCTATGCCATATACTAATACGGTTCTGGCTATACTCCATGTAATCTTGCTGTCTAATAGTAGCTGTTCAGCGGCTAGTTTACTCTCGCCATAGAAATTGACAGGTGCTGGTTCAGCATCTTCTTTTAAAGGTCCATAAGATCCGTCGAAAATGAAATCTGTAGATACGTGCACCAAATGAGCTCCAACTTTTTCAGTAGCTTCAATAAGATACTCCACACTGTCTACATTAAGCTTCCAGCAGCCTTCTCGATCAGTTTCGCACTGGTCCACATTGGTCATGGCTGCAGTGTTGATGATGACTTCAGGTTGATGCTCAGCAATGACATTTAAAACTTGTCCTTTGTCAGAGATATCCATTTGAGCATAGGTGTATTTGCTGTCGGCAGGAAGTCTGTTTTCTCCTCTGGCAGTTGCAATTAGCTCTATGTCAGTATCTTCTGTAAGCTGCTTTACTAGTTTTTGCCCCAAAAGGCCGTTAGATCCGGTTATTAATATTTTCACAGTTTAGTCTTCTTTAGGGTACTCGTATCCGTATAATTTACTGATTTTTTTCTTCGGAAGCTCTTCTACCTTTACGCTCATTCTTATATCTTCTACCGGTCTGTCTCTACGATCTGTTGGTTGAGCAGCTATGTCATCTATTACGTTTAGGCCATCTATTACCTGACCAAACACTGTGTATTCATCATCAAGGTGTGGTGCGCCTCCAATAGTGGTATAGGCTTCCATTCTTTCAGCATTCACTTCCTTGGTAAGATCTACCTCCATCACCTCTTCAATGTACTCTTTCATTTCCATTAATTTGGCACCATAAGCCTCAGGGCCTTCCTTTTGGTAAATGTTAATCAAGAGCTGCTTTACTGAATCCTGGCTTATTCTGCTCATCATCTGCTGAGCAGCCATGCCTAGCTTTTCCATGTCAGTGGTAAGCTCTTTTTCAGTCCAGGTTTTACCCTGTACCAGATAAAACTGACTACCGCTAGACTCCTTTTTAGGATTCATGTTATCAGGTATTCTGGCTGCTGATAAGGCTCCCTTTTTATGGAAATGGTTTTCTTTGAATTCTGCGGGAATAGTATAATTAGGTCCACCTGTGCCCAAAGGAGCATTTTTAACAGCATTTTTAGATTCTGGATCACCTGTTTGTATCATGAATTCTTTCATCACTCTATGGAATAAAAGGCTGTCGTAAAAACCTTCTTTCGCTAGTTTAATGAAGTTCTCTTTGTGCTTTGGGGTATCATCAAATAATATAGCGTGCATATCGCCATAGTCTGTATGGATAGTCACCAAATAGTCTTTCTCAGAGGCACATGAGGCCATAATAGAAATCAGAAGAAATAAATGAAATGCTCTTTTGATCATGGGTTTAGTCGTGTTGATTTAATTTTTCTTTGATATCAAATAATATTTCTTCCCCGCCAGCTGCCAGTACCTCTTCAGCTAATTCTTGTCCGGCTAGCTCTCCATCTTCTATTTTATGCATCATTCGTTTTCTGATGATCTTCGTTCCTTCCAGGTCTACAATACCACCTTTCACCGTAATGGTTTCATCGTGAATATCAGATAAGGCAAACACAGGAATGCTACAGCCACCTTGCAACTTGCGAAGAAAAGCACGCTCACATCTCAGCCTCTTTTCAGAAACATCATGGTTTACATACTTTCTAATCAGTTCTTTCTTTTCTGCAGAAAGACTAGAAGATGATTCTATAGCAATGCTGCCCTGCCCTACAGCAGGAATGAATTTATCTAAAGGTAATTTAGAAATGATCATATCATCATAACCCATTCTGTGCACGCCGGCATAGGCTAAAAGAAGTGCATCGCAGGCACCATCTTTCATTTTTTGTATCCTTGTTTGAAGGTTTCCTCTTACGGATACTGTCTTAATATGAGGGTAGAAATACTTTAATAAAGCCACTCTTCTGGTGGAAGAAGTACCGATGACCAGGTCTTCTCTGTCTAAGGAAATGGTCATATCTAAGCCTACTAGGGCGTCATTTACCACTTCTCTTTCCGTGAAGGCAATCAATTCAAAGCCTTCTGGCAGTTCAGACTGCATATCTTTTGCACTGTGAACAGCAATATCAATGTTTCCATTTTTAAGCTCTTCCTCAATTTCCTCAGTAAAAACACCTTTGCTGCCAATTTTGGCAATAGATACATCTAAAATTTTATCTCCGGTGGTTTCTATGGTGATGATTTCTGTTTCTACGCCACCTTTGCTCAATAGCTCCGCCACATGCTCCGCCTGCCATAAGGCTAGTTTACTGCCTCTTGTTCCTATTCTAATCTTCTCCATATTATTTTATAATTCTGGCTATTTGTAGTGAAAGGTCTAAAAATATAATCTTCGGACTCGCATTTCTTTCTAAATGGTAGTGCGCGTCATTAATAAGTTTATTGATTCTTTCTACCTTTTCGCTGTCCATTACTTTGCTGAAGTTATCAATGAAAGTGCTTACCACTCCGCTAACCCTTTTTAAATCAGGGGCGGCGGTGTAAATCAAGGCCTCTCTAAACATATTCAGCGCATATTGAAATAAACTTCTTTGAGCTACTTTATTCATGCCATGAAACTGATCGCTCTTTAATACCAGTTGGCTAAAATCTTTTCTGAAGCAATCTCTCATCCAGTCAGTGAAAAGCTGGTGGCTATCGTCTTCAATGTTATTTAATAGTTTCAGTGCCAGGTTATAATCACCATCAGCCAAATGGGCCAGCTGGTTAGCCTGGGCAGCTTCAATTCCCTGATTCTCAATGAGCATCTGTTCTATGCTGGCATCACTGTATTTGGGAATAGTTACAATCTGTGTTCTGGATAAGATAGTAGTAAGAAGCTTTTCTGAGTCATTAGAAACCAGTAAGAAAATGGTTTGTTCTGGTGGCTCCTCTAATATTTTAAGAATACCATTGGCCGCTGATACGTTCATGTATTCAGGAAGCCAGATTACCATTACTTTATATTTGCCTTCAAAGGATTTTAAAGAAAGGCTTTTTATAATTTGTCTACTTTCTTCTTTAGAAATATTGCCCTGCTTGTCTTCACCACCATAGTGTCCGGACCAGGCGTCCAGGTTGCCACTTGGGTTGGCAGTAAGAAAAGTTCTCCATTCTTTTAAAAATGAAGTACTTATCACATCTTTTCCTTTTATGTCCTTAGTGCCACTTACCGGGTACACAAAGTGAATATCAGGGTGAATATACCTATCCATTTTATAGCACGCAGCGCAGACGCCACAGCTGTCAGTAGCTGAGGGACTTTCACAGTTTAGGTAATTCGCAAAAGCCAAAGCCAAAGGTAAATTAGGGCTACCGGCTTTACCCAGAAAGAGCTGAGCATGTGCCACATGATCATTGCTTACAGCGTTGATCAATTTTTTCTTTACATTTTCAAGGCCTTTAATATCTGAAAATCGCATATTATTCGTTTTCCCAGGTACGGTATTTGGCAGTAAGCTCAAATATCCTGTCTAAAATTTTTCTTTCTGTTTCGTCATAAATCATGCTGCGGCGTTGCAATACTCTGCTGGCCACCTCATGTGCTTTATCAGGTAGATAGGTGCTGAGCCCGTCGGATCCACCCCAGGAAAATGATGGGATGAAGTTGCTGGGTAGGCCAGAACCAAATATGTTGCAGCTTACGCCTACCACTGTGCCCGTGTTAAACATCGTATTGATGCCACACTTAGAGTGGTCACCCATCATAAGGCCGCAAAAGGTTTCACCAGTGTCAGCAAAGCTTTCTGAGCCATAATCCCACAGTCTTACTCCTGCATAATTGTTTTTAAGATTGGACGTGTTGGTATCGGCACCCATATTGCACCATTCGCCAATCACGCTGTTACCAATAAAACCATCATGGCCTTTATTGCTATAGCCAAATATCACAGAGTTGCTGATTTCACCACCCACTTTACAATAGGGACCAATAGTAGAATCGCCTTTTAATTTGGCTCCCATGTTTACAACGGCACCTTCACCCAAAGCAAAAGCACCTCTGATAAGGGAGCCTTCACATATTTCAGAGTTCTTACCGATATAAACAGGCCCTTTTTCAGCATTGATCACTGAGGCCCTTACCGTGGCACCCTCTTCTACGAAGAGATTTTCTGCACCATAAATTACCGTGTGGGGGTCAATGATGTCTTCCGAGGTTCTATTATGGGTAATTAAATCAAAGTCCTGTCTGATTTGCTCAGCATTCTTTTTGAAAATAAGCCACTTGTGCTCAATGATGGTTATGGGGCTGTCATAGTGTAGCTCATCCAGATCTGAATAGTCATTCAGATCTAGCTGCTCACTAACAGCCGCTATAAGCTGGCCTTTATACGTAAGGCAATTGCCTTCTTTTAAGGCTAAAATGGTCTCTATTAGTGCTTCATCAGGGCATACTGCGCCATTTATCCAAAGATTTTTACTCTGAGATATTAGCGGGTATTTGTCCTTCAGGTAGTCCTGAGTAGCAAAGGAAATGTCGGTCCCTAGTCTTTTAGACCACTTTTCAGAAATGGTGAGTATGCCTACTCTTATTTCTGATACTGGTCTGGTGAATGTAAAGGGGAGTAGCGACATCCTGATGGTAGGATGGTCAAAAAGGATAACATTCATGGGTGCAAAAATAAAAAAGTCTTCAGGATAAATTCATCCTGAAGACTTTTTTATATAATAAATGTTATATCTAAAAGAATTACTTCTTTTTGTATTTCTTGTTGAATTTCTCAACTCTACCAGCAGTATCCACAAATAGTTTTTTACCAGTGTAGAATGGGTGAGAAGCTGAGCTTACTTCCACTTTAATTAATGGGTATTCGTTTCCGTCTTCCCACTGAATAGTTTCTTCAGAAGTCATTGTAGACTTAGTCATGAACTTATGTTCGCTAGAAGTATCATAGAAAACTACCTCTCTGTACTCAGGATGTATGTCGTTTTTCATTTTTATATACCTTTTCTTATCGTTCTTCCCAAAAGAGGCACAAAATTACTCATTTATATGATAAGTGCAAAAGCTTTTTGTTTTATTTATTAAACAAAATTATAGCGCCCTCATTATTACCTCGTTTGAAGCAAAGGTAGAAATAAAATTGCCATTTATTGAATGTTTAGACCAATTTAGAATTAAGCTGTTTTTCTAACTCTGCAATTCTTGAAATGTATTCCTTTTCTTTTCTCGACATTTCCTCTTGAGTACTGTTCAGTTCCTCCATATTTTGTCGCATTTCTTCTTCCTGACTGCGCATTTCTTCCGTTTGCTGTCGTGTTTGCTCAAGTAAGATCTTGGTTTGCTGGTTTGTTCTTACAGTGGCTACTGTAGAAGCTATACTCTCTGAGAATTTCTCAATGAGATCAATTTCATGAGGCTCATATTTTCGAAAGGACGCCATCTCCAAAATACCGTAGGTCTCTTCATTTATTTTTAATGGAACTATGATAATGGCGTTCGGAGGGGCTTTTCCTAAGCCAGAGGTGATGTTAATGTAGTTTTCAGGGAAATCAAGCAAGTAAGTGGTTTTTCCTTCCAGAAAACTTTGGCCAACCAGACCAACGCCTATATCTACTTTTTTCTCAAGAAACTTCTTACGGTCATACGCATAAGAAGCTACAAGCTCCAGGTATTGATCATTCCTGTTGTTTTCATCATTAATGAGGAATAGTGAACCCTGGTTGCTATGGGTATATTCAATTACAAATTTTAAAATGTTATCGTATAGATCCGAAAGCTTTGAATAATCAGTCCTTAATATATCGCCCATTTGAGCCAATCCTGTTGATGACCAGCTTCTCTGGGTCTCGTTTTTTGAGTTTTCGCTGAGTCTGTCGCGCATATCTATTAATTTTGCGCCCAGTTCATCTTTTATTTCCAGATGACTATCATAATTGCCTTCTGCTATTGATTGCACGAAAGAAGAAAAGGCTGCGATTTTGGTGGTTTCTTCATTGAGTTTTCTTGCATTATCCGCGGTTAATACTTCAGATTTGTGTTGTATCTTATACAGCAAAAAACAAGATAGAATAAATACGATTAGCATTGAGACAATAGAAGTCCAGGATAGAATATTGAGGAATTCATTGTCTTGTTTAACAACTCCTTTTACATGATTTGTTAGGCGATCATACGTGTTTTGAAGATCTTCATACGCCGCATCAAATTTCTGATCTAAAGCCCCACCGGCTTCCTCTCCTTCACTAGTAGAGGATGATGCATCCAAGGTTTTGAATCTCCATCTTTCTTCTGCCGATAATTTTAGTCTTTTAATATCTTCAATGGATTTGTTAATGATTTTAATAGACTCGCTGTCAGATGTTTGTGTAAATGTGCCTACTTCGGTTTCGCCGCCTTCAATCACGGCTTCAAGTGTGGTGATTGATTTTTGTAGTAAGTCATAAACATCTCTATTTACATCGATACTTTCATCTCCAGACATGGCTTCTTCAAACCACAGGTGGGCTTTAGTGGAGACGTTTTTAAGGTATTCCCCTAACGCGATGTAGGGTTGATTTTTAATATTGGTTGAATACATATTTCTTTCTACATATATAATTAGTGCAGAAAGCATAATGCTTATGGCTCCAAGTGTAATGGCGTATTTAACAGAATTAGTCATTGTAATAGGGTCTAATGATGAGTTATTTTCCAAACCTCCAGGATAGACCAGTACTGATAAAGTTATCAGGTGAGATCTTAGATATGCCAAATCCACCTGACACATCAAATTGAAGATTATTTGAAATCAAATATGTTATACCACCATCGAAACGATGATTCTTTTCTTGCCCTGTAGGTAAGAATCCATAAACTTCCACAAATGCACCTAACTTATCGGAAAGGCTCGCGGCCAATGATAAGGTGTATATTCCCGTAGCTACAGCGTCATAACCATTCCACTCTGCTCCTAAGTTATAGCCGAGCGAAAACGTCTCACTAAGGGTGTGAGCAAACGTAAACCTGAAGTCCGGTGCTACTTGATCTGGCCTGTAATCCTGGTCACCTGTTCTATAATTGATGTGACCAATAAACGCTATTTGTGGACAGATACCATCCTCTTCGGCTAAGGCAAATCTTGCGCCTATGGCTAGAGGTCCGGCTCCGCTGGCTACCTGGTCTCCGTTAATTTCTGAGCCTAAAAATTCTTGAATGATCCGCAGTTCGATGCGGTCTGAGATACCGTATTTTAAAAGTGTGGTATTATATACGATCTCACGGGTTTTAATGCCATCAGACTTATCGTTCTCTATCAGGAATCCTGTTTCTATCTGCACCCAGCCTTTAGGGGTGAGCTGAGATGCCTCGGTTTGATCAGGCCTGTCAGTGATTATTGTTTCACTCTCTTGAGCAAAACTCAAAGATGTGGATAGTGAAAAAATGATAATAAAATATCTAAGGGTTATAAATTTGTGTTTCATGATTGTGCTCCCGATAAATTGATAACCAAATACTATAATTTTTATGCAGAAAATGAACAATGCCTAAAAGTCCACCTTTAATAATATAATATTTTTCGGGCACAAAAACTACATTCATTTGTTTGAAACGCAATGTTTTTGAATAGAGATAGAAAGCGATTTATCATTTGATATTTGATTTTAAACCTGGATCTTGCTAAAAGACTATTTATCAGTAGCTGGGCAAAACAAAATATAAAAAATCCATTATTTTGCAGCTTGATAAGAGTCTCATAGATATATAATCGAACTGTTCGGTCGTAGGTAACCGGTCGTGGATTTCGAATCTTTATAGTCAATCAAATCATTTGACAACATTTATTTTTTTACGATGAAAAAGTGTATTGGTGTTTTTTTACTATTGGCAGTATTGTATCCTGCTGGTCTGCTAGCGCAGAGTGCCATAGCTCCTCTAAATTCTGATTATTACCATAATATAGATAGGTATGAGATTCAAGGAGGGAAGATTTATCCTGGATTTTTCACTTCATGGAAGGGATATCAAAGAGAGCAAATAGCTGATTTTGTAGACTCTTTAAGGGGTGAGTCTGGCTGGAGTAGAGTGGATGAGTTTAACCTAAACTATCTGAGTAATGATAATTGGGAATATGCAGACAGTGCTAACTATCAGAGTAGGAAGCCCTTTTTAAAGCATTTCTATAGAAGTAAATCGGATTTATATCATGTAAATACCAAAGATTTTGACTTACATATAAATCCTGTGTTGTACTTATCTGGTGGAACAGAATCAGCATCTGATCAGCGTACTTATATAAACACCAGAGGTGTGCAGGTGAGGGGAATGATAGATGGGAAAGTAGGATTTTATTCCTTTCTAGGTGAAAATCAGGCTATTTTTCCTGAGTATGTAATGAGTGATGTCAGACAAGGATTGGTAGTGCCTCATGAAGGTTTTTGGAAAGGATATAAAGAAAACGGCGTTGATTACTTTACGGCCAGAGGTTACATTACTTTTAATGCTACTAAGCACATCAACTTACAGTTTGGGCATGACAGGTTTAAGATAGGTAATGGATACAGGTCATTAATTTTATCAGATTATGCACCAGCTTATCTTTTCCTTAAGATGCAAACCAAGGTTTGGAAACTGAACTATACCAACCTCTTTACGCAAATGACGGCCAATGTGCTGGGGAATAGCTCAGGCCTTACAGGTAGCCGTAGTTATGATAACAAGTATATGTCATTGCATCATTTAAGTCTGAATATCGGAAAGAAATTGAATGTAGGAGTGTTTGAAGCAGTGGTATTTTCTAATACGGATTCTACGAGTAATAATGGGTATGAATTGAAATACCTGAATCCAATTATATTCTACAGGGCAATAGAGCAGCAAAATGGTAGCTCAGACAATGTCCTTTTAGGAGCTGATTTCAAATGGCTTCCGATTAAAAAAGTATCTGTTTATGGCCAGCTAGTGCTAGATGAGTTTGTGCTGGATAACATTAAGGAAGGTTCTGGTTGGTGGGCAAATAAATATGCCGTTCAGCTAGGTGCTGAATATGTTAATGCCCTGGGTATCAATAATCTGGATGTGCAGGTGGAGACTAATATTTCCAGGCCATATACTTACTCGCATGATACTGATTATGGTAGTTATTCCCATTATTTGCAACCGCTGGCACACCCATTGGGAGCTAATTTTAATGAGGTTGTTGGAATATTAAGGTATCAGCCGCTGGGAAGATTGCAAGTAACGGCTAAACTGATCAGGGCTAAATATGGCACTGATGGCACCGATGAAAACTGGGGCGGAAATATTCTGTTGCGAAATACTACCCGTGAAAAAGATTTTAATAATGAGATTGGTCAGGGTATTGGCTCTACGCTCACCTATGGAAGTTTGAATCTATCTTATCAGTTTAAACATAATCTTTTCATTGATCTAACCCACATTTACAGGAAGCTGGATAGTGATCAGGCTTCATTAAATGAATCCACTAATTATACGTCAATGGCCCTGAGATGGAATATTCCTCACCGGTACAATGAGTTTTAATGATATATAGGGTAAATTCGCACAGTTGAAGGGGAATTGGCCACAATTCCCGTGTGAATGAAGAAAGAGAAAAATTATATAGATGAAACTATTCTTTAGAGTTTTTAGCTATGCGCATAAGTTAAAAGTACGTGCTCCACAGTACGTGCTATTTACATTTCTAAGCGCAGGTTTTAGTGTGATAAATTTTGCTATGCTTATTCCCTTGCTTAATGTTCTCTTTGAACAGGAAGCAGCTCAGGTGTATGAGAAGCCAAATGAGTTCACACTGTCGCTAGATGCAATTGATTATTTTAATTACTATTTCACAGAGGTAATAGAAAACCACGGGAAAGAAGGGGCATTGATTTTTGTCTGTTTGGTTCTGGTAGTTTCTGTACTATTGGCGAATGTGTTTAGGTATTTAGGAGCCATTACCAGCTCAAAGGTGAGGTTAGATGTGGTGAAGAATATGAGAATGGATATCTATAATAAGGTATCTGTAATGCATCTCGGTTTCTTTAGTAATGAAAGAAAGGGAGACTTAATGTCTCGTATTACAAATGATGTACAAGAGGTGGAAAATTCGGTGCTGAATAGTCCCAAATCTTTAATTCGAGAGCCTGTTCAGATCATTTTTTATTTTATAGCCTTATTTACTATTTCCTATAAACTCACACTTTTTACAATTCTTATATTACCCATTTCTGGTGGGGTGCTAGGATATATTGTGAAGAAGCTGAAAAGAAAGGCTGTAGAAAGTCAGGAATCTTTAGGGCGAATTGTGAATATTCTGGATGAAACTCTTGGTGGAATTCGAATTGTAAAGGCCTTTAACGCACTCAATTATGTAAGAAGGAAGATGGATGATGAGACTAATTATTATAAAAATGTCAATCTATCTTATTCCTACAGAAAAGAAATGGGGTCGCCGGTTTCTGAGTTTTTAGGAGTCGGTATTGTTACGGTAATTTTATATTATGGTGGGTCCCTGGTTTTATCAGATTCTACCGAGTTAAAAGCTAGTGAGTTTATTGCTTACCTTGCCTTTTTCTCACAGATTATATCGCCAGCTAAGGCATTTTCTCAGGCATTTTCTACTGTGCCAAAAGGCCTTGTGTCTGCCGAGAGAATTTTCAACATCATTGATATTAAACCTGCCATTATCAGCAAGCCAAACGCTGAGATACTAGAGCAGTTTGAGAATGAGGTGAGCTTCGATCATGTCGACTTTGCATACGATAAGGATACCAAGGTTCTTTCAGATATCAACTTCACCATTACTAAAGGTAAAACAGTGGCTTTGGTAGGCTCTTCAGGAGGCGGTAAGTCTACCTTGGCAGATCTTATCCCCAGGTTTTACGACGTAACTGGTGGTAGCATAAAAATTGACGGAAAAGACATTCGTGATTATGATGTTGAATCTGTTAGAAAGCACATGGGTATTGTAACACAGGAATCTATTCTGTTTAATGATACTATTTTCAATAATATAGCTTTCGGTATTGAAGGGGCGAAAATGGAGGATGTAATCAATGCCGCAAAAATTGCCAACGCCCATAATTTTATCAAAGAAATGGAAGAAGGCTATGATACTAATATCGGTGATCGTGGTATGAAGCTTTCAGGTGGACAAAGGCAGAGAATAAGTATAGCCAGAGCGGTATTGAAAAATCCGCCTATTTTGATACTTGATGAGGCTACCTCGGCATTAGATTCAGAGTCTGAAAGACTGGTGCAGGAAGCGCTTTCTAACCTTATGCAGAACAGAACTTCATTGGTAATAGCCCATAGATTGAGCACTATTCAACATGCTGATGAGATTATTGTTATACAACAAGGGAAAATCATTGAGCGGGGTTCTCATGAGCAATTATTGAGTCAGGAAGGCATCTACAAAAAGCTAAACGTGATGCAGAATACTTGATTAAATTTTGTATTTTTAATTTTAATGAATGTAATAATTCTCTAATTTCCCGCCTTGAAGAAATAACGTATGAAGAAGCCGAAGTCTATATTTTATCTAATCTATTTTTTGTTTCATGTAGCGCTTTTACTAGTGTCTATATATGTGAACTACAAATCGGAAGATTTTGAATTTTTACTTCGTCTCCGCGAGCGAATGGATCTTATGATCTACGTTTCTGTATTGGGCCTAATCTTATTCATTATTGATATTGTGCTCATTACTATGGAGGCCAGACACCAGAAGAAGGAGAAGGAGAGATTAAAGCACGAAATAAATTCCCTGAAGGCAAAGATGTTTGATTTACAGTCTGTAGGAACACCCAGAAGTACTACTGCTGTAAAAGTGGAGGAGAAAAAAGAGCAGGGAACTGATCTATAATTAATTTATGACAAACGTACAGTTGATAAAGCAGGAGCTTTTGCAGGCTTCTGATGTGTTAGAAGATTTCGTAACAGATGCTTCTAATATTCAAAAGATAGAAGAGGCTGCAGCTCTTTTTGCTGAAAGCTTCAAAAAAGGAGGGAAAGCTATTTCTTGCGGTAATGGTGGGTCTCACTGTGACGCCATGCATTTCGCAGAGGAGCTTACAGGTAGGTATAGAGATGATAGAAAACCTTTGCCAGCTGTAGCAGTTTCAGATCCCAGTCATATTTCTTGTGTTAGTAATGACTATGGCTACGAGCACGTGTTTTCACGCTTTGTAGAGGCCATGGCCAATGAAAATGACGTACTGTTGGGTATTAGTACCAGCGGTAAATCTAAAAATATTATCGAAGCAGCCAAGGTAGCCAAAAGAAAAGGCGCCAAGGTAGTAGCCCTAACTGGCAACGGTGGTGGCGAGCTTGGAGAGCTAGCCGACCTGGAAATACGCGTGCCGCACTATGGTTATGCAGATAGAATACAGGAAATACATATCAAGGTGATTCACATTCTTATCATGCTTATAGAAAAACAGGTGTAATATGTTGGCAAAGGCTTTTGGAGCGGCAGTTTACGGAGTCGATGCACGGATCATTACCATTGAGGTAAATGTAGGTCAGGGAACTAAATTCCATATGAGTGGCCTGCCAGATAGTGCAGTAAAGGAAAGTGAACACCGCGTAGAGTCAGCCATCAAATTTCACAGGTTTAGAATGCCACGCCAAAAGGTGGTAGTAAATCTGGCACCCGCCGATATAAAGAAGGAGGGTAGTGCCTATGACTTACCCATAGCGCTAAGCATATTACAAGCATCAGATCAAATACAGGCCAAGCACCTTTCTCAATATGTGATTATGGGTGAGCTTTCGCTAGATGGAGAGCTCAGGCCGATCAAAGGCGTACTACCCATAGCAATTGAGGCCAGGAAGAACAAGTTCAAAGGCTTTATATTACCCAAAGAAAATGCTCGAGAGGCGGCCATAGTTAATGATCTTGATATCATTGGGGTGGATAATATTAAAGAGGCCGTTGATTTCTTTGAAGAAGACCTTCAGATAGAGCCGCTGAAAATAGACACACGTGATGTGTTTATGGCCGAGCTAAATAATTATGACTTTGATTTTAAAGATGTTCAGGGTCAGGAAAACATTAAAAGGGCGTTAGAAATAGCAGCAGCTGGTGGTCATAATGCTATTATGATTGGCCCTCCTGGGGCTGGTAAAACCATGTTAGCCAAGAGGTTATCATCTATACTGCCGCCTTTATCACTTCATGAAGCACTGGAAACTACCAAGATTCATTCTGTAGCAGGTAAGCTAGGCGCAGAGGCTAGCCTCATATCCACCAGACCTTATCGTGCACCTCATCATACCATAAGCGACGTGGCCCTGGTTGGCGGTGGCGGAAATCCTCAGCCTGGTGAGATTTCGCTGGCTCATAATGGTGTGTTGTTTCTGGATGAACTTCCGGAATTTAAGCGTACTGTATTAGAGGTTATGCGTCAGCCTATGGAAGAAAGGCGGGTGACTATATCTCGAGCACGTATTTCGCTGGATTACCCGGCTAATTTTATGCTAATAGCCAGTATGAATCCTTGTCCTTGTGGGTATTATAATCACCCTGAAAAGGAATGTGTATGTGCGCCAGGTGTAGTACAGAGATACTTGAGCAAAGTAAGCGGTCCTTTGCTAGATAGAATTGATCTGCACGTAGAAGTAACACCGGTATCCTTCGATGAAATGACTGCCAATCGAAAAACGGAAAGCAGTGAAGACATCAGGACTCGAGTAATTAAAGCTCGTGAAAGACAGATCCAGAGGTTTGAAGATAAGCAGCACATCCATTGCAATGCCATGATGCCTTCCCAAATGGTGAAAGACGTCTGCGAAATAAACGAAGCAGGCCGCAAACTGCTTAAAACAGCCATGGAAAAGCTTGGCCTTTCCGCTCGCGCCTATGACCGCATCCTAAAAGTATCCCGCACCATAGCCGACCTTGCCGATGCTGACCAGATAAGAATAGAACATTTAGCCGAAGCTATCCAATACCGTAGTCTGGATAGAGAGGGATGGGCTGGGTAGTTGAATGCCTGCGTTTCAAAGCATATCATAAATTATGACCACCTTCACAACTCTGGGAAAAATAGCTCTTTCCTTCCCGGAAGTTACTGTTGATCCTCACTTTGAGAAAATATCATTTAGAGTAAAGAATAAAATATTCGCCACTTATGATGAGAAAAACGCCAGAGCCACCCTGAAGCTATCTGAAGAAAAACAGAGCGATTTTTCAGCCGTTAATCCCGCTATTTATCCGGTAGATAATAAATGGGGACAACAAGGATGGACGATCGTTGAGTTAAGTGAGGTCGATGAGCAATTACTTAGTGATGTCCTGGTGGCTGCCTATTGTATAGTCGCTCCAAAGAAGCTTGGGGAGCAGTTGGGAGAGGGTTAGAGGAAAAGCGTATCTAGGTCTTAAGAGGTGGTGGTATTGCTGAAATCTGCTATGAAATAATCTGAAAATCAGCTAGATTGATATGTTATTATAAACAAACTAATGAAAATATCATATCTACTTATCGGGCTCGTAATTGGTGGAATTTTGGGTTTCACCACCGCCAAATTCATGGTTTCAGAAAATGCCACTGCAAATCCGGCTGATCAGGAAGAGCTGGTTATGCCTTCAACTAAAAATGAAGCTAACTGGAACTGGGCAGATAGCCTGGATGCGTTAAAAGCTGCGCCTGAAAGTCATAAAATTGTCTATGAAGACTCCAGTGTAAGAATCCTTCAGGTTATATTGGAAGCTAATCAAACTGAACCGATGCATGTCCATGAATGGAAAAGTGTGATGTGGTTTACTCATGCCACTCCTATGACTTATTATAAATACAATGTCAAAGGAGATAATTTCATTATAGAAGATAGTATTCCCATACCGCAAATGCCTCAGGAGGTGTTAAATCATGGTGATCTCATGGATGCCGAAGGGCCTCATGCCATTAAAAACTCAAGTGATCAGCAGGGATTGGCTTATCGGGTTGAGTTTAAGAAATAAGATGGTGGTGTAAATAAAAGAATACATATGAATAAGCTCCTATATGCTCTGATAGCTACGGTTCTGGTAGCGTGTAATGTAAAGTCATCGGAAGATAATTTAGCAGCTTCTACCGAAAGTTTATCTTCATTAGAACAGGATATCTTATCTACTTTCCAGGATGTGGATAGTGTGCTCAAACTAGATAATGGTGTAATGTGGGGTGAGAAACTTAATGGCCCAATTATTATAGTTGACGCCGATACCAGGGTGTTTTATTCAAATGAAGACAGCGATATAAAGGGCTTTAAGGCGGTTGGTTCAATATTTACCGATAGTCTCCCGGATGCCATAAATACTGCCAATACAGCCTTAAACTGGAATGGGAAGCGTTGGTCTATGCTGGTTTTGCCGCTTCCGGAAAGAGGAGTAGCCCGTAATAACTTAGTAATTCATGAATTATTTCATAGGCTTCAACCCGCTATCGGTTTTGATTCTCTTCAGGAAAGAGATAATGCCCATCTGGATACATATCAAGGAAGGCTTCTTCTGAGATTGGAGTTGCAGGCACTAGAAAAAGCCCTGCTGGCTGATGATGACTCATTACGCTTACAGCATATAGAAAATGCGCTAATGTTTAGGGATAGGAGACAGGCGACGCCTGAATTAAAAGAGGCAGAGAATTCCTTGGAACTAAACGAGGGGCTGGCTGAATTTACAGGTTTGATGCTGAGCGGTAGAGATAATGCTGCAATAATTACGCATTTAATAGAAAGCAAGAATGTATTCTTTGAGAATCCCACCTTCGTTCGCTCCTTCGCCTATCAAACTGTGCCCATATATGGATTTATGCTCAATTCAATTTTACCAGGATGGCATCGTCAAATCCATAAGGGCACTAATTTGTCAGACTTTTTCGTGGAAAAATTTTCAGTAAGCATTGATGAAAACTCGTCAATAGACACAATCGCTATGTCTAATGATTATAGCTATGAGCAGATATTGAACCAAGAGAGGGAGCGGGAAAAAATGAGACTTGAGAAAATAGCACAGCTAAAAGTCAAATTCAGTGAAAAACCAGTACTTGAGCTACCATTCCAGAATATGAATATATCATTTGATCCTAGAAATATCACGCCATTAGAAGAGTTGGGTACGGTTTATCCTAATTTACGGGTCACTGATAATTGGGGAGTACTTACCGTTACAGATGGAGCCCTGCTTGCGTCAGATTGGAGCAAAGTAACTGTTTCAGCACCTAAAAAAATTTCTATTTCACAAGTTAGTGGCTCAGGTTGGCAATTGGAATTAGCACCTGAATGGCAGGTTGTGGAAACTGCAGATGGCTTTCAGCTGAGTAAGCGTTAAATGAGAAGCACTGAAATTCAATTAATGATGATAATTAATTTTTATATTGTTGTCGTGTATATTATATTTGTGACAACAATAAAATTTTAAAATCATGAGACAATTAACATTTGCATCATTACAAGTGAAGGATTTGGAGGCATCTAAAGATTTTTACACTAATCAGTTAGGCTTTGAGGTAGGAAGTAGTAATCCTCAGGCTTATGTTTTTAAGTACAAGGAAGGGGAGGCTAGTTTTGCTATCCGAACACCACTGGAACCCATTGAAGGAAAAGAAGTAGGTGTGGGATCAGCTCTATGGTTTGCTGTAGATGAGGATGTGGAAGTGTTGAAGAAAGATTTGGCAGGAAAAGGTGTGAGCACTGCAGGCCCCATAATTGAAACGCCATTTGGTCGCGCTTTTCATGTAAAAGATCTGGATGGATATAAACTCACATTTTTGGAGGTTAAGTGAGATGGACAGAGAAGTTAAATATTGGATGCTGGTGGCATCTAAAGATCATGTGAAAAATGGCATTGAGCAAGGTATTGCTCAGGCCTGTCATGGTAAGGTGGCGCCGCTTAAAAGAATGCGTACCGGAGATTTTGTGATTTACTATTCTGGAAAGCTGAGTTTTGGTAAACCCGAAAAGTGTCAGGAATTTACAGCGTTAGGCAAAGTGATTGATGATGAAATATATCAATTTCAAGTGTCTGAAGATTTTTGCCCATCCAGACGTAATATAGAGTTTTTTACAACGGATGATGTTTCAATTCTCCCGTTGATTGATGATCTTCATTTCATTCAGAATAAACAAAAATGGGGATATCCGTTTCGTTTTGGATTTTTTGAGGTCAATAAACATGATTTTGACTTAATTTCGTCAAAAATGCTTCATCAACAATATGCCTAAAGAGATCGAATTTCAATTTAAAAGTCCTAATGAAAGTCCGGGCTATCTGCTGGGGCAGCTCACTATGCTATGGCAGCGCAAACAAAAAAGAGTGCTTGATCCATTGAACATCACGCACACACAGTTTGTGTTGCTGGCGGCGTTGGGCTGGCTTGGTAAAAAGAGTGATGTGGTTACTCAGGTGGACATTGCCACGCAAAGTAATTCTGATCGTATGATGGTATCTAAAGTGCTGAGGACTTTGGAAGATAAAAACTTTATAAGCAGGCATGAGCACCCTACAGATACAAGGGCCAAGGTAATAAAACTAACCGATGCGGGTGCCGATATTCTACAGCAAGCATTATCAGCAGTCGAGAATGCTGATATAGAATTTTTCTCTGTTTTAGGCGATAAATTGCCATCTTTTAACAAAAATATGGTTTATTTAACCGAGGAAAATAAAGAAGATTAATCGTTTTTTCATAATTCATGAATATTAGACATTCGGTTTCCCTATTGATTCTAATTATTCTAGCCTGTCAACCCCAACAGCCAAAAAAGCAATCGGCCATGCCCTACATTCATGTTTCAGCCAGTAAACCCATTTCTTTAATGCCTGAGTTGGTGCCGGCGGGTCAACTTATTCACAGGGGAATATTCTCTAATGATCTTCAGGAGTATTATTTCACTGTTTCGGATACAGCTTTTGCAAAGTTCGATGTGTTGGTAAGTAAATATGTAGATGGCACTTGGCACGCTGCGGAGCCGGCTTTTTTTAATTCTGACTTTAGCGAACATGGCATGAGCTTTTCTCCTGATGGACAGACGCTTGTATTTAGCTCTACTCGACCTACTGGTTCTGATGTATCGGATACCTGGCATATTTGGAAAAGTGTAAAGACTGAGGGTAGCTGGGGTGAGCCTGAATATGTTGAGGTTACTAATCTGAGAGATAAATTGCTTTCTCACCCGACTTTAATGCCGGATGGCACCATGTATTTTCATGCCAGTGAGCCGGACTATTCTAATATGCATATCTATTCTTCTGCTTTCGAAAATGGAGCATATTCCGAAGCCACTAAGATGACTTTTGAAGGACTTAATGCCCCCGGGTATTGCACACCTTATGTTTCTGCTGATGGGAGATATCTGATTTTTGCCGCCATAGGAGAATCTTTGGATTTGTATTACTGTGAAAAAAATGGTGACGGCGTTTGGTCAAGGCCAATGCCTTTTCCGAAGAGCATTAATGAGAACAGTCAGGGGAACCCATACCTTACTCCTGACTTGAAGCAGCTGACCTATGCCGTTGAAAAGGGGCAAGGGCAATGGGAAATAATGAAAGTCAGTACCAAAGGAATTATTAAGCATTAATAAATTTACTATATTGATGAGCTAAACCTCTAATCTAACCTTATGAAGACCTGCCAGATATGTCTAATATTTGTACTGGTGTCTCTTTCTTGCGTTCATGCTCAGCTTTCAGAGAAATATTCTGAATATCATGAAGGCTTCTATAAATCTACCCGTTATGGACTTTTTGAGCCTGGAGATTATGATTGGGACGGTCTTTATCCCTTAGTTATTTATCTACATGGTAGTTCCGATACCGTATCAAGAGATTTGCAGTGGTATAAAAAGCCCGTGCAGTCCGATTATTCTTGCTTTGTACTTACTCCTAAATGTACTAATCCTGATCAGGGTTGGGGAAATACCTGGTCTGATCAGCATAGCATAGATGCTCAGCAAACTCTGGAATTATTAGACTCCATCATGGAGGTATATCCTATTGACCCAAATAGGGTCTATATATATGGCATCTCAATGGGTGGATTTGGCGTTTTGTCATTCCTTCAGAAAGAGCCGGGAAAGTTTGCTGCTGCCTATGTGGTGTGTGGTGGTGGCAGTAAAGATCAGGTTTCTAATATGCTGGATGTGCCGCTGTGTTTTTTTCACGGAGAAAATGATGACGTGGTAGACATAAAGTATTCAAAGCAGGTTTATGATGCTATTATTAAACAAGGAGGTAAGAAAGTGAAATTTACTTCCTATCCTGGCGTTAAACACAACAGCTGGGAGAATGTGGGGAGAGAAAAAACTTTAATACCCTGGCTTTTAGCTCAATCACGATGAAAAAACAGATCTTATTAAAATCCTTTCTTAAAATCCAACTGGTGGTAGTTATAGTTTGCTTTTCAGGTCTAGTGGTAAAGGCTCAAAAGAATGAACACCATATAGAATTTAAATTAGCGATAGAGCCCGCTACGGATGCTATTGATAGTTTAAGGATAATACATCAAATTCCCAAGAGTCTTGCGGGCAGGCAAAGTATAAGTGAGCTCACCTATTCAGTTCAGCCCAGCGATACATTTAGCAGTGGAGAAAATCTTTATGCAGTATTTGTAATGAAGAATTTGGGAGAGAAGGCTGAGATATCTATCAAGTTTAAAGCTGAGCTTTTTAAATATGATCTGGCTTCAATTAAAAAGCAGAAGGTCAACGATATTCCAATTGAGATGATGCCACAGTATCTTCAGGAGGAGAAATATATCGAGATATCCAACGCTAAAATTAAACGCCAGGCTATGGAATTAGCGGATGAAGATGAGCAGAAAGCAGTAAGAAACATATTCGATTTTGTTCGGAATTACCTTTACTATGAAGGGTACATTGCAGAAGTAAAAGGAGCTGCAAAAGCTTTTCAGAGCAAATCTGGAGATTGCACTGAGTTTGCCGACTTGTTTGTGGCGCTCTGTCGAGCTGACAGCATACCAGCACGGGTTATAGATGGTATAACCACATCTTATGGAAATACACCATTGCATTCGTGGGCGGAGGTTTATCTTCAGGAATTTGGCTGGGTAAGGGTGGATCCTACTCCTGGTCAATCTATGACTTATAAAAGCTTCGAAAATAAGTACTTACAATTATCATCCATTAGAAATGATCCGGCCTTAAAATACTACTATCGGTATACTTATACCACTTGGGGAGGGAAAGCAAATGTGCGCGAGGATGTTATTATTGATTAGGCTCTTGAAAAAATATTTCAGACTATGTTCTATTCAATTTAAGTCGATCGTCATCTAAGCATAAACCATTAAAATATATTGTTATGAAAGAATTTATGATGATTTTCCGTAATGAAAGAAATGATGCTCCACAGCCTTCTCCTGAAGAAATGCAGCAGTCCGTCAAGCTTTGGAATGACTGGATCGGTGGTATAGCCGCCCAGGATAAGTTAGTGGCTACCGACGCATTGGGCTTTGAAGGGCAAACCGTAACAAAAGACACAGTAGTATCTGATGGGCCTTACGTAGAGGTGAAAGAGTATATCGGCGGCTACACCACGGTAAAAGCAGAAACTTTGGCAGAGGCAGTGAAGATGACTAAAGGGTGTCCTATATTTCTAAACGGCGGCACCGTGGAAGTACGAGATGTGATGGTATTTGATGCTTAAAACTTAAAGGGCATTTCAAAACTTATTGAGGTGCCCTACATTAATCTATAAATATTGCCGCTATGCCGGATCAGCTTATCCCAGACTTATTTAGGACGGAATACAGCAAGCTTGTTGCTGTAATCTGTAATAAATATGGGCTTGATCAAATAGATCTGGCTGAGGACATAGTGAGTGACACCTTCCTCAAAGCCACCGAATCCTGGAAGCTCAAAGGTGTGCCTGAAAAGCCTCAAGCCTGGCTATATACTGTGGCTAAGAACGCTTGCAAAGATCACTTCAAGCATAAAAAAGTGTTTGATAGTAAAGTGGCCACCTACCTGGCTAAGACTCAGCAGAGTTTTTCAGCGGCAGATTTAGATGTTAGTGAAGCAAATATTCAAGACAGCCAGCTCAAAATGATTTTCGCTGTATGCGATGCTTCCAATACTACTTCATCTCAAGTAGTACTAGCTTTACGTATTCTTTGTGGATTTAATATTGACGAAATTGCCAATGCTCTGCTAACTACAAAGGCAAATGTTAACAAACGATTAACTAGAGCGAAGCAAAACCTTAAGGATTTTAATGTTCATGATTTTAATGTCACTGATTACTTGGTTTCACAAAGGTTAGATAATGTTCTTTTGGTGATTTACCTACTCTTTAACGAAGGGTATTATTCTTCAAATCCATCTTATACTATTCGAAAAGATCTCTGTTATGAGGCCATGCGTTTGTTGCTTCTCATGTGTGAAAGTAAACTTACTGGCGTACCGGGTACATTTGGGTTAATGTCGCTCTTTTGCTTTCATGCTTCAAGATTCGATGCCCGGGTCAATGATAAAGGTGAGTTTATTCTATTCGAAAAACAAAATAAAAGTCTCTGGGATAAAGACCTGATAGCTAAAGGTGAGTTTTACTTAGCTAAGGCGGCTGAGGATAAAACTCATAAATATTATCTTGAGGCAGTTATAGCCTACTGGCACACAAGAAAAAAAATTAGTGAGCATACAAAATGGGAAAATATTTTCCAGGCTTATAATTTACTATTGAGGGTTGAATACTCTCTAACGCGAGCAGTAAATCGAACATTTGCTATGGCGAAAGCACGTGGTTATGATCAGGCTTTGCCGGAAGCCTTGAAGTTAAAAATGGCTGATAACTTTCAGTATCAGTGCCTGCTCTTAGAGCTCTATAAAGACATTGATCTCGTAGCTCACAGAAAACACCTGGAACTAGCGCTCGGTCTCACTGATAACCCTATGAGCAAGAAGGTGCTGCTGGATAAATACGGTTATCTTTCTAACTAATAAAAAATATTTTCGGATAAGTGTAACAAATGAGAGTCAGCCGTATCTAAGCCACAAAAACTTAGATATAATGAGAAAATTAATTGCACTTTCGTTCTTACTGTCCTTCATTGTCATTGGTTCGATGAGCGCGCAAGACTCATCTTTTAAAGTGAAGGTTTCAGGAGAGGGCACGCCAATAATCTTTTTGCCAGGCTTTACTTGCCCTGGTGAAGTTTGGGATGCTACCATAAAATCTTTAGATAAAAAATACAAAACCTATCAATTTACCTATGCAGGATTTCAAGGCGTGCCTTCTATAGGTCTTCCATGGTATGACACTATTAGCAAAGGTCTTTCTAAATACCTGGAAGATGAAAATATTCAGGGAGCCATTATCATAGGGCACAGCATGGGCGGTATGTTAGCTATTGATCTGGCGAGTGACCAACCTGATAGAATTGAGAAAATGATTTTGGTCGATGCTCTTCCATGTATTAGGGCGGTGATGATGCCTCAGGTGCCAGCGAGTCAGATTTCGGCAGATAATCCCTACAGTCAGCAGCTGCTGAATATGACAGATTCGGCACTTAGTGTTATGGCGGTTCAAATGGCTCAGGGAATGACTAATAAGGCTGATAAGCAATCTTTATTAGTTGACTACATTATGCAAACTGACCGGGAAATTTATGTGAAAGGATATGTGGAACTTTTGAAATTAGACTTGCGAGAGAAGTTGCCTTCTATTGATATCCCCACTTTGGTGCTTTCTGCTGATGCTTTTGGTAAAGAGCAGGCCTTGAAAACTATGAATGATCAGTATGCCAATCTGGGAAATAAGGAGATTAAAGTGGCTGCAGATAGTAAGCACTTCATTATGTTTGATCAGCCTGAATGGTTTTATGATCAGGTAAATTCATTCTTAAATCAATAATGTTACTTAAGGAGAAGTTTCAAGCATATTTTAATTCATATCAGGAGATGGTTTTCTCGCTTTGCCTGGGATATTCCAAAGGAGACAGAGATTTGGCCAATGACCTGACGCAGGAAACATTCGTGAAAGTGTGGGCTGCATTACCAAAATTTAGATCAGAATCGGCACCGAAGACCTGGATTTATAGAATTTGTGTCAATACCTGTCTCTTGCACATCAGAAAAGAAAGGAATGCTTCAAAGACAGAGGTGAGCGATGTGCCTTCGGTGACAGATGATAGTACGCATGAGGATTATAGTCACCTGTACTCTGCTATAGGCCAACTAAAAGAGCTGGATAGAGTGATCATTTTGTTGGTGCTCGATGAATTAGAGTATGCTGAAATAGCCACAATCGTTGGTATTTCAGAGGGAAATTTGAGGGTCAAGATTTCAAGAATTAAGAAAAAACTCAATCAATTACTTAGTAATCATGGATAATAGTTTTGATAAGTTAAAAGAGAATTGGGGAAAGGCCAGGGTTTCGGCGTCATCAAGATTGACGGCTGATGGCATGTTGAATAAAGCAAAAAGTAGCTATGCTAAGTCGAAGAAGGATCACATAGCTAACACCGTTATCTTAAGTCTGGTAGTGGTTGGCTTAGCTATGTTTTTTTATTATCTGGCGCCTTTGCAAGATACTTTTAGTAGGGTAGGGATTGGTTTTATGATTGGTGGGCTGTTGCTAAGAATTCTTATTGAATTGATTAGCCATGCTAAAGCGTCTAAAATAATTTATGACGATAATGCCGCTAAATCAACTGGCAAAGCAGCGGATTTTTATAATTGGCGCAAGTCCATTCATGGCCCTGTTACATTTGCTATAGTCACACTGTACTCTATTGGCTGGTATATGCTCACGCCCGAATTTATGAGGTATATAGACTTAAAATATATCTATTTGATGGACATAGGATATGTTTTCATTATGATAATCTTATTTCTAATCATTAGAAAAGGGGTAATAAAGGAATTAAAGCAGTTGAAGGCTTTGCAGGAATTAGAGCAGAGCTTTTTAGCGGATTGATATTAAGGCCTTCGCAGTATTTTCAGTGCTGCGAAGGCAATTTATTATTCAGGCTTCTCCTGGCAATTGAACATCCAATGGATGCCAAACTTATCTGTACAGCTGCCAAAATAATCGCCCCAGAACATATCTGTCAGTTCCATGGTAATGTGCCCATCTTCAGACAGCGCATCAAACAGTCTCCTGGTTTCCATTCTGCTCTCAGGATGTAGGCTGATATGCATGTTGTTACCTTTTATGAGGTTGAATCCCATCGTTTCTGGTGCATCGGTGCCCATAAGAAGATGGCCGCCAAGTATAGGCAGGGTTACATGCATCACCAGGTTTTTATCTTCTTGAGATAACGGTGGGGCACCATCCGGAACGGGTGCGTCACCTATTCTCATGATATCTCCTTGAAATTCAGTACCAAATACGGTTTTATAAAAATTAAAAGCTTCCTCAGTATTTCTCGGGAAGTTTAAATAGGTGCTTACAATACTAGACATGGTTCAATCGGTTAAGTTTACTTTATTAAAATTAAGCAAAATTTTGTTGTTTTGAAGGGGTGGATAAGTCTTTTATATATGCTGTATGCGTACTTTTTTAAATAAAAAGAGGCTGCTTCACTAGTTTGGTTGATATTAGGTACAACCCCACTATTAAAACAGCCTCTGGTAGGTATAGGTTAGGTTACTCGTTGCAGCTCAGCATACAGTTTTTATAGTACCAGCTGGCTTTTAGATCTGCATATTTTTCGCCTTGTTTAGCATCTTTATAGCTATTGAAAACTTCTAACCAAAGCTCATAAGATGCTACTCTACAATCAGTAGCACAACTTGGGTCTACTGATCCGTTAGCAGGAATCTTAATTTTAGATTTGTCTGTGCTATACAATTCGAACGCACCTAATGAGGTTTGTTGAAGCTTTCTTAACAAATCAAGAGAGAAAGAATTCTTTTTCATAAAGAGACCTTTCTCAGCGGCCGTTCCATTTTGTATGAATAGATCTACGCTGTTATATTTTTCTTTCACGTTGCTGATCTCAGTGTTATTTAACTGATTGAAATGGTCATCCAAGCTGTTTTGAATAAATGTCATCTCTTCTACGGTCAGCGGTTCAGGTTCAAATCGCTCCTCTTCACTACAAGCACTGAGAAGTGCTATAATAAGAAGAAGCAATGTTGTTGCTTTTTTCATAAAAAATTGGGTTAAAGGTTGATAATGAGTCTAATGTATAAAGTTGATGCTAATTTTCAAACTAAAATCAATTATATTTTTTCAATGTAAAGTATGATTTGTTAATCTCTTTCGGATGATTTTCCCCTGTGGCTAAAGGTTGTTTTTCCTCGCATAATCTCAGGGATATGGCCCTGGATTGTCGTTCTGGCTCTTCTCAAATTTGTGTAAACATTTTGTTCAACTAAACACAGGTGGTTATTATGAAAAAGTATTTAAGTGTAATTATGATGGTAAGTCTTATGTGGGCTTGTCAGGAAGAGGAGACTCAATCAATCAAAACGGAAGATCAGTCTCAGACAGGTCAAAGGGTAATTTCAGAAATTACCGTAGCGGATAACACGTTGCAGTTCATTTCAAACGGAGATGATATAGCGGTGCTGGAAAAATTTAAACCAGGTGGTGAGCCATTACTAAATGAAGAGGTAGAAGGCTTAACTTTTGCTGAGATTCATAGAAAATTAGCTCCGGGAGCTTCTATTCCTACTGAAATATTAGAGATGGAAGATAAATTCGAGCTTAAAATGGAGGAAGATGATGAAGCTATTCAGCAGGAATTAGCAGAGCAAGGCGATTATTTTTCTGATCTTCAGGGCGAGCCTACTGTAAAGCAAGAAGGTTTGAATGATGTATGGTTTTTTAATAACTACTGTAACTTCCCAAGTTTCTATAATGGTTATAAGGCTTGTCTTTTAAATAGGTATGGTCCTGGTTATAACTACGCCTGGGCTGATTGTACAAGATCAAGAGTGTACGTTTATCCCTTCCAGGGCACACAGATTCGCTTACAAGGTCTTGCTGATGGAAAAGAATTATTCAGCGTGGATTTGCCAGTAGGATATGTTTATAATTATTATATTTACAGTGGTAGAAGCATCTTCGGGTGTAGGGTGAATAAGCGCCACTACTACTATATTTATGACTATTCAGGGTCTGGTTGGCATTGGAGTTTTAGATCCAATACAGACTGTTAAAGATTATAATTCAGCCTAATTCCAAGTTCAGTGAGGTTCCCGATTTTTATTGGGAACCTCCTGTTTTTTAAGGCAATTTAGCTACCAGTTGCTCCGGCAGTACTCTCAGAATGTTATAAATCGCTTTCCATTTATATCCTGGAACTATAATAAATTTTCTATTCGCCTTCACCACTGCTCTGGCGATCAACTCTGGCTCCAGCATCAATGACTCAGTCAGGTCTAGGCCATCGGTCATTTTGCTGCGGATGTAGCCAGCTACAATTACATTCACCTTAATTTTTCTCTGAGCAAGATACTGCCTCAGCCCTGCAAAATATTGAGTGAAAGCTGATTTGGTGCTACCATATATGAAATTGCTTTTTCTGCCTCTTACCCCGGATAAGGAAGATAAGCCTATAATCTGCTCCAGATTGGTGTTGGATTCATCCATGGCTATGCGGTTAATGATAGAAACAGCACCTGCATAGTGCACCTTCATCATCTGAAAGGCTCCATCGAAATCTCTAAGAGCTTCCTCATTATCCTTTAAATAGCCAGCGGCATACACTACTATATGTGGTTTGGAGGGAAGATTTTTATAAAAAGCTTCATGGCTATCGAAATCTACGGCATCGAAGCTTAATATGGTCAATTGATCAGCTGGTAATTGATTCTCCTGGCCAAACTCCTTTAGTTGCTTAATATTTCTGGAAGCAGCAACCACATGATATTTCTTTTCCAGAATATAGATTTTGATAGCGGCCTTGGCCACATCAGAGTTGGCCCCGAGGATGAGTACGGTTTTTGGGTTGGTCATGAATAAGCAATTTTCACTGCAATATAAACAGTTACTCATTGCTTATAAAGAAGAGTGGACATGTTATTCAAAATGTCCACTCTGCAATGATTTATGATGGTTCATCGGCGCTAGGTCCGTAGCTGCCCGGAATAGGTACGTTCAGTAATCTAAGATACACCCCAAGCTGTGCCCTGTGATGCACAATCTGGCAGTAGGTATGTCTTATCATTTCATATTTTGTATCCTTAAAAAAGATGTTATCACCATCTCTCATTGTCCAATGATCTTCTAATTGACTGATTTCTGCCTTCTTGAGTGCTTCTTTGCCGGAGGCCAATGAGTCTTCAAAGAGTTTCATGAGGTCAGCGTTATTCTTAATTTCTTTGGGTACATATTCGTTTTCCTTGAAATCAAGCTCTTCAGTATTCAATATCATGGGTACCCATGTAGGTATTTCAGCTATGTGAGTCGCCAAATATCTCATAGCCATACTCTTTTCATGAGGCTTATAATCTAGCTGATCATCAGGAATGCGCTCCAACATCTTTTTTGTGGTTACGGCTTCGCGTTCCATTTCAGATAATAATAGCTGCATCAAATCCATTGTTATTACTTCCATAGTTTCTGTGATTTTTAAAGTTTATGATTCAAAGAAAATAGGGTGGAGTGACAGCAGTATGTCAGTAGGATTTTTGGAGCTAAAATTTTTATGAAAAAAAGCTGCCCAGAGTTAAAATCACTCCAGACAGCTTTGCTTGATTGTATATGATTCTTGTTTGAGGCTTATTATTTAAGCCAGGCTTTCATCATCCATAATGTTTTTTCCTGCTCATCTATAAAGCCTGTCATTAAATCTTCGGTAGCGTCGTCACCACTTTCAGCGGCCATTTCTTTAATTTCTCTTTCCAGTTCAATGATGTTTTTCAAATCATCTATTACTCCAGAAACGGCACCTTCTCCATCATGTACATCTTTTTTTGCCTTGATGGTGGCCGTGCTAATGTAGTCTTCAAAGGAATGCAGCGGCTTACCTTCTATGGTAAGAATTCGTTCAGCTATAGTATCTACTTTCTGTGCTGAGTCAAGATATAGCTCTTCAAACTTAGCGTGCAGTTGAAAGAAATGCTTACCCTGGATGTTCCAGTGAAATCCCCTCAGATTTTGATAATAAATCTGATAGTCAGCAAGTAATACATTTAGTTTTTCTATGTTCTTTTTGTTATTCACAGTCATGATTTTTGGTCTTTGTTTGTTGTACAAATTACGGCAATCATGGTGGTGATATACAATGATTTAAATCAGTTGTAACTATGATAGAATAGAAAAAAGTAATCTATTAAGCTTGCTGTTTTATGTGAATGTAGAGGTGTGAAAATAAGTGAGATACATATGAAACATCGATCTGTTTATTATCTTTGGTTTGATAATGGAAAATGAACAAATATCAGCTTTCGGTGGTGTACTTATCTTCTTAATAGGAGGGTTTGTCTTTGTACTCGGAGGACTTATCAGTTCGAAGCTGGTAAGACCAAACAGACCTAATCCGGAAAAGCTGGAATCTTATGAAAGTGGTGAGCAGCCTGTGGGCTCCGGATGGAATCGTTTCAATATACGATTTTACGTTATAGCCCTTTTGTTTCTGCTATTTGAGGTGGAGATAGTTTTCTTGTTTCCCTGGGCTACTGTCTTTGGCAATAAGGAGCTAATAGAGCAGACTGATGGCTTGTGGGGATGGTTTTCTATTATTGAAATGTTTGTATTTATTTTAATTCTTGCCTTAGGGTTAGCTTATGCCTGGGTAAAGGGATATCTGGAATGGCCTAAATCAAAAATGGTGCAGTCAGATTTTAAATCTCCAGTGCCAGGCAGCTTGTATGATAAGATCAATCAGAAATACAAGTCAGGCAAAAGCTAAATCAATAATATTATATGGGATTACTGGATCAGCAATTTAACAGTGGAGGTGTAATTATTACTAAAGTCGATGACCTAATTAATTGGGCCAGGCTTTCCTCAATGTTTCCCATGACTTTCGGCTTGGCGTGCTGCGCCATCGAGTTTATGACTACTGGAGCAGCCACTTATGACATGGATCGTTTTGGTATGGCTCCTCGTGCCTCTCCCAGGCAGGCGGATGTAATGATCGTTTCAGGCACCGTAACCTTTAAAATGGCGGATAGAATCAGGCGTTTATATGAGCAAATGTCTGAGCCTAGATATGTTATCTCTATGGGATCTTGTTCCAACTGTGGAGGTCCTTATTGGGAACATGGCTATCATGTGGTGAAAGGTGTAGATAGAATTATCCCTGTAGATGTTTATGTGCCGGGCTGCCCGCCAAGACCAGAAGCGCTTATAGGTGGCTTTTTGAAATTGCATGAAAAAATCCGTAACGAAACCCTCATGGCGCCAACTGCTTTGGAGGAACTAATGAAAGAAGAAGATGCAGTTTGAAGATATAATCAACATAATCCGTCAATCATGTGGTGATGAAGTGATCCAGGAGGTCAATGAATTATCTTCACCTAAAATGATTGTAATCAATGCTGAAGATTTAATTCAGGTTGCCGAGAGCTTATATAGTAATGAGAGCCTGTTCTTCGATATGCTTTCCTGCATTACCGGGGTTGATAATGGCCCTGAGGCAAACACAATGGAGGTGATCTATAATTTCTACTCTATTCCTTTTGAACATGCCTTAATGCTTAAAGTGGTGCTTCCTAGAGAAAAACCAGTGGTGGCTTCTATGGTAAGTATCTGGAAAACAGCCGATTGGCATGAGAGAGAAACCTATGACTTGCTGGGCATACACTTCGAAGGTCATCCGGATCTGCGCAGAATATTATTGCCTGCCGACTGGGAAGGTCATCCTTTAAGAAAAGATTATAAGCATCAGGAATATTACCGGGGCATAAAAGTAGAATACTAAACTGTGGCTAACCAAATTCAATATCAATATAAAGAAGACAACCTTTTAAAGTCTGAACCTAATAAATATCAGGAGAAAGACCTTAAAAGTGAGGAGATGTTGGTCAATCTCGGGCCGCAACACCCATCTACGCATGGGGTATTGAGGTTAGAGATAGTCACTGATGGTGAGATTATCAGGGATGTGGTGCCGCATTTGGGCTATCTACATCGTTGCTTTGAAAAGCATGCTGAGTCTCTCCCTTATAACCAGACTATACCTTACGTAGATCGTATGGATTATCTCACGGCCATGAATTCAGAGCATGCCTGGGCTATGGGTGTGGAGAAGATGCTGGGCATTACTGATAAAATACCGAAGAGAGTAGAATATATTCGGGTATTGGTGGCGGAGTTAAATAGAATGGCCTCTCATTTTGTGGCTGTTGGTACTTACGCTATGGATATTGGAGCTTTCACGCCGTTTTTATGGATGATGCGCGATCGTGAGCACATCCAAAGGTTATTAGAATGGGCCAGTGGGGCTCGTATGCTATATAATTACATCTGGGTAGGTGGCTTGTTTTATGACTTACCTGTAGGTTTTGAAGACAGATGTCAGCAGTTTGTTGATTACCTGAGGCCTAAGCTTGATGAGCTTAAGAGGCTGGTTATTGATAATAAAATCTTCGTAGAGAGAACAGCTAATATTGGTGTGCTTCCGCTGGATTTGGCCATTAACTATGGTGTTACCGGCCCTATGCTTCGTGGCTCTGGCTTGCGCTATGATTTAAGAAAGGTAGATGGCTATTCCGTTTACCCAGAAATAGATTTTGATGTTCCAGTTGGTGAAGGTTTAGTAGGGACTAAAGGAGATTGCTGGGATAGAACTTATGTGAGGGTTCTGGAAATCCATGAGTCGCTCAAGATCATAGAACAATGTATTCAGAAACTAAAAGGCGAGCACAAGAGAACTCGTGATTTTGATCCTCAGGCATTGGTTCCTAAAAAGATCAGGCCTAAGGCTCAGGAAATCTACACCAGAGCTGAAAACCCTAAAGGTGAACTTGGTTTTTACTTCCGTGCAGATGGTAAGAGTGACGTGCCATTTAGGTGCAAAGCAAGATCGTGTTGTTATGTAAACCTTTCCATTATTTCAGAGTTATCAAAAGGGAGTATGATAGCCGATTTAATAGCCATTTTAGGCTCTATAGATATCGTACTCGGAGAGGTTGATAGATAGCATGAATACATCATTTCATGTCTCAACCTATCGATAAAAACTGACATGAAATGAGTTTAATTTCTGATTTTGTATCTCAATATCAGGAACTTGACAGCTAATTTCATGTCGCTGATAAAAACTTAAGCACATGAAAATTCTAACAGCTGAGCAAACAAGACAATTAGATCAGTATACCATAAAGAACGAACCTATATCATCTATTGATTTAATGGAGCGGGCTTCTGCCGCTTTTGTTGACTGGTTTATTTCAAAGTATGACCCCAAGCATAATATAGTCATAGTTTGTGGTACTGGAAATAATGGAGGTGATGGTCTGGCTATAGCGCGAATGTTGCATGAGCGCCATTATAAAATACAGGTGTTTGTAGTTCGCAAATCAGATAAATCTTCCAATGATTTTAAAGTTAATCTGCAGCGTCTTGAAGATTTGGTGGATATTAAAGAGATAACTAGTTCCTCTGAAATTCCAGGCTTTGATCATTATGATCTAATAGTAGATGCAATTTTTGGCTCAGGCCTTAGCAGACCTGTAGAGGGTTTGTATGCAGAAGTAATCACTGCCATTAATAGCGCAGAGCAAGAAGTGGTTTCTGTAGATATTGCTTCCGGTCTGTTTGCTGATCGGCCTACTGAGCAAAAAGCTGTGATTAAACCTGCTTATACAATTTCCTTTCAGCTTCCCAAGCTGGCTTTCTTACTGCCTGAAAATTCAGAATACGTTGGTGATTGGATTATAAAAGATATTGGATTATCCCAAAACGGGATTGATGGTCTTGAATCGAGCTATAAATACTTGTCAATTAATGATGTTAAGTCACTGGTTAAAAAAAGAAAGAAGTTTTCTAATAAAGGAGACAATGGCAGGGCTCTAATTATGGCAGGCAGCTACGGAAAGATGGGGGCTGCTGTACTATCTGCCAGTGCGGCGGTACGGTCAGGGGTGGGCTTGCTTACCATGTATATTCCTTCGTGCGGTTATGAGATTATGCAGATGTCTGTACCTGAAGCTATGGCTCAAGTAGATGAGAGGGATCATTTTCTAACCAGCTATACGGATGAGTCGAGGTACAATGCCATTGGTATAGGGCCAGGAATAGGTAAGGAGCAAGAGACCATGTACAGTATCATGCAGGCCATTCAGTCTTTCGATAAACCGATGGTGATAGATGCGGATGGATTGAATATTATTTCAGAACATAGAGAGATGTTGGAGCTGATTCCACAGAATTCCATATTTACTCCACACCCGAAAGAGTTTCAGCGTCTGGTAGGTGAATGGAAAAATGATTTTGAAAGATTGGAAATACAAAAAGAATTTTCAAAAACCTATGGCATCATCGTAGTGCTAAAAGGGGCGCATACTTCTATTACCACACCTGAGGGTGAAGTTTTTTTTAATAGTACCGGTAATCAAGGTATGGCTACAGGCGGAGCTGGAGATGTACTTACTGGGGTGGTGACATCATTATTAGCGCAGGGGTATAATCCTAAAAATGCTGCTTGTATGGGCGTTTTTGTTCATGGCCTGGCAGGTGATCTGGCCGCTGAGGAAAAAGGATTTACAGGTATGATAGCATCAGACCTTGTGAAAAATTTGCCTTCTGCTTTAAAATTGTTAAATTAAATTCTAAACATTTTACTCTTTGCTTACGTAACCATAAAAGTGTCCATTGTAACGATTGCAAAGAACTAATATTGTTAGGCATTATAATTCTGGATCAATTTTTGCGGACTTCATTGGAGAATTGAAACCAAAACCTATGAAGAAAAATATACTGTTAACTATACTTTCATTATCAATGCTTTTGGGCGCAAGTTCTGCGTTTGCCCAAAATGTTGAGATGAACCGCTTCAATAAGGCTTCATTGGAGGTGAAAAAGAACGAAATAAAGCTTTTCCCAAATCCTACTATAAGCTATCTAAATGTTAAGATCGAGAACTCTAATCTGAAAAGTGCTTCATTTACCGTGCATAATATCATTGGTAATGTTGTAGAAGTTCCTATAGAGAAGATAGAAGAAAACAATTATAGAGTAAAGGTAGAAGACCTGGCTCCTGGATATTACTTCCTGGCAATTAGAGACAAAGAAGGACATTTTAAAGAAACTTTTAAGTTTCTTAAACGAACATGACCATATTTTGATAATTTATATAAAAGCCGTCTCTTGTAAAAAGGACGGCTTTTTTTATGTTGTAACCAATCATATTAGAATCACTATCTTTATTTTGACTGATTCTGTATAAAGCATAAATTCAAAATAATATTTTGTTTTATAAAATCCTTTTACGATACTTGCACTCACAAACAGAGAAACAAATGAAACTATACACACAACATATCAATCGCATGGAACCCACGAAATATGGGTTAAGCATAGATTTTTGTAGGTATAGGTCCGGTAGATATTAATTTATTTGAATAGATAAATTAAACCCGGGCCTATAAAGTCCGGGTTTTTTTATGCGATAAAAATTCCTGCTTATGACAGAAAACAGAATAATATTTGGTATTGGTATTTTTCTTCAGGGGAGAGGTGCGTCTTGTTCACACCTGGGTAGTCCACAAGTATGGAATGTTGAAAATATAAATTTCAGGATACGGAATAGGTGATATTCTTTAAGAGCATCATTGAACCCCGTCCTGAATAAGGTCGGGGTTTTTTTATGCCCAAATTAAAATATAAAGTGAAAGGATAGAAAAAGTCTATCCGATTGGTAAACCACGGGAGAGGCAAAACGGGTGTCTCCTGAAAAACATAGGAGAGTGGTTAAAGACCACAAGCAGTACTCCGTTTGTGCTGTGATGTTTGATAAAGCTCCTTTGGAATAGCGGTTTGTCAGATTCTGGTGGTTGTAGGTTCGCATCCTGCAATCACCACAAAATTAGGGCTGTTTGAAAAGTAATTACTTGATTATGAAATGTCACATTGAGGTACTCGAAATGTTTCTCTATTCAAAATAAAGAAGATTTTGAAGGTCTCAATATGAGATAGCCACAACATTAAAAATCTTTTACCGAAAAGGTAGAAGCATGAGGAAAATGGCTGCAATAAGACTAAGGTGAGTGTTTCTGTAGGGCACCACAGTGTCCTTCGGGATATACTGCTTATTGTGAGTTCGTGTTTCTTCACGGTTCTGTGGGACGAAGGTTCGATTCCTTCCTTTGACGATGTAGTCATTGTAGTTCAGTGGTTAGAACAACAGATTAAATGTCGCGGGTTCGATTCCCGTCTTTATCTCCTGAAAAGGCTGGATAAAGTAGCTCAGTGGTAGAGTACACCATGCTGTTAACGTGGTTTTTGTTTGGGCTCAAAATCCAAATAGGAGAGTCTGTCGAACTCTTTAAAATTTGACACCATTGAAAATGATCAAAGGCCGCCTTTGTAAGTCTCTGGCAGATTTACTCAAAAAATAGGTTAAGGCCCTGATGTGTGAGGATACCTCATGGTTCATTTTTCAAATGCTTCTTTAGCTAAGTAGCTCTCTGAAGGTGCTACCTTTTATTATCGATGTGTGATCGCCCCAAGTAGTCACACTGAGGCACTCGAAGTGTAGGCGGCCTTCGAAGGCTTAATACTAAAGAACCATTCGAAAATGCTGTGCTTAATCGCAACTCCGCCGTTGGCTTATGGTTAGCCTTTGACATTTTCTTTAAACTTAAATTATTGGACCAATGATGATAAATGAAGTTTTGACCTAAAAAAAGTATGATCATGATGAGGACAAAGATCAATGCCGGAAAAGTAGGATTGGTTTTCCGAAATGGTGATTACCAGAGAGTAATTACCGAAGGTAAGTACTGGATCAGTCCATTTGAAAGAGTGGTTCAGTATGATAGAAGTGGGGCCTTTATGTGGCCCGTAGATTTGAATATCCTTTTAAAAGACTCTGAGCTTAAAGGCTTATTAGAGGTGGTTGAAGTAAAGGATAGTCAGATAGTCTTGAAATATGTAAACGGAAACTTTAGCGGAGTGCTTACTCCAGGGAGATACGCTTTCTGGAAGGGAGTAACCGAATGGAAATTTGTGGTAGCTGACTTGAGTAAAGTGGATATCACTGAAAATATCGATTTGGTTTCTGTGAAGATAAAAGAACTTGTACCATATATAAGAGTCTGCAAAATCGACTCATTTGAAAAAGGCGTATTATTCATTGATAATAAGGTGAGTAAAATCCTTGGGCCAGGTGATTATTACTTCTGGAAAAATGCTCAGGAGGTTTCTATTTCAAGGGTAGACTTAAGGCAAGTACAGTTAGAAATTACCGGTCAGGAAATCCTTACCAGTGATAAAGCTGCTTTGAGAATCAATTTTATGGTTCAATACAGAGTGGTGGATATTGAGAAGGCTGTGATTGCTAATAAGGACTACGAGAGACAATTGTACACCTTAGTGCAATTAGCCATCAGGGAGTATGTGGGTACTTTTTCTTTAGATGAATTGCTAGAGAAAAAAGATGAGATTGGAGATTATGTGATGAATGCTCTTGAAGCAAAGGCTATAGCACTTGGTGTTAAAATCAAGGATTGTGGTGTGAAAGATGTGATCTTACCTGGTGATGTGAAAAATATCATGAATCAGGTTTTGGTTGCTCAAAAACAAGCTCAGGCAAATGTTATTACCAGGAGGGAGGAAACTGCTTCCACCAGGAGCTTGCTAAACACTGCAAAGTTGATGGAAGACAACGACATGTTGTATAAGCTAAAAGAAATGGAGTACGTAGAAAAAATCGCTGATAAAATCGGTGAGATCACTGTAACTGGAAACGGCCAGGTGATCGATCAATTGAAAAGCATATTCGCTCCATCTAAATAATTTGAGGCTGTATTGATGGTATAAAGCTGTAAATGGTACAGCCTCTTAACTTTTTGTATCATGAACATATATGAACAATATATTGAAGATTTAATACCATTTGCGGAAGATGCTATCTATGAAGGTGATTATCATTTGGCGCATAAGCTGTTAATGAGCGGACTGACCGAAGAGCCGGGCTATCCTAAATTACACTATACCATGGGCTGGATGCATCACTATTATCAAACCAATGAAGCTCTGGCAGAGAGACATTATTTGCTGGCTCTTCATTTTAACCCAAACTATATTGAGGTTTATGAAGATTTGGTAGAGCTCTACTGGTCTAAGCGTAAATATCAGGCACTGTCTGATCTGATGGTCAAAGCAGAGAAATGCGATGACATCGACAAGGATTATGTGTTTGGTGTTTTGGGTAAAGTAGCTGAAACCCAAGGAGAATACCGTAAAGCGATCGGTTATTATCGCAAGGCTTTAATGAATTCGGTTGATAACCATGTAACCAAGGAGTTGAAGCAAAATATTAAAAGAACAAGATTGAAAAGATTTAAAAATAATTGGAGATGGCAACAACAAAGTTGACAGGTAAAGAGCTGAGACAGCTCGGATATCCTGAAGGTAGAGCCATTGGAGAAGCTATAAAGGCTATGGAGAATTCCTACAAAGGGAAAAGCAAAAAGTTTAAGCTTGAGCTTTTAACCAGAGTAGTGCAGAATCCGGCGCTTTACCTAAAACATGAAAACTTGGCCCCAGTGGCTAAGAGCTTGATTATCAAGACAGAGTATAATGAAACGCTGGAGCTAAACAAGAAAAGAATTCCTTACCAAACTTATGGTGCTGAAGGCATTGAGGCTGGTGCTGTAAATCAGATGGAAGTAGCCATGAAGTTACCGATCACGCATTCAGGGGCGCTTATGGCTGATGCGCATCAGGGTTATGGATTACCCATCGGTGGTGTGCTGGCCACCAGAAATGCTGTAATTCCATATGGTGTAGGAGTAGATATTGGCTGTAGAATGTGCATGACTCTGTATGATTTACCAGCAGTATTTGAATATAAAAACCTGGATAACTATAAGAAAATGCTGAATGATAACAGCAGGTTTGGGAATGCTATATTCAAAAGGCCTAAAGGTCATGATGTAATCGATAGAAGTGAGTTTTCAGAAATTAATATCCTGAAGTCGCTAAAAGACAGGGCATATTCACAGTTAGGCTCCAGTGGTGGCGGTAATCACTTTGTGGAGTTTGGTGTCACTGAAATTGTGGATGTGGAAAACGAGTATAATCTGCCAAAGGGTAAATATTTGGCTGTGTTATCTCACTCTGGGTCCAGAGGTCTGGGAGCTAATATTGCCAGGCATTACACCAAGCTGGCCATGGATAAGTGCAAACTTCCGGCGGAAGCTAAGCACCTGGCCTGGCTGGATCTGGATACTGAAGACGGCCAGGAATATTGGTTGGCTATGAATCTGGCAGGTGATTATGCATCGGCATGTCATCACCAGGTTCATGAGAGAATGGCAACCTCCCTTGGCGAGCAGCCATTGGCCATGATTGAAAACCACCACAACTTCGCCTGGAAGGAGAAAGATGCTGAGGGCAATGAGATTATTGTCCATAGAAAAGGTGCTACTCCTGCCGGTAAAGGCGTGATGGGAATTATTCCTGGCTCCATGACGTCGCCTGGTTTTATAGTAAGAGGTAGAGGCGAACATGCTTCTATTAACTCCGCCTCACATGGTGCAGGTAGAGTAATGAGTAGAACTAAAGCCAAAGCCATGCTTACCAGAGATGAAGTGAGAAGCTACTTAAAGCATGCCGGTGTCCATGTTATTGGCTCAGGCCTGGATGAGGCGCCTATGGCATATAAGGATATTCATCAGGTGATGGCGGCTCAAGTGGATTTAGTAGATGTAGTCGGCACATTCCAGCCCAAAGTGGTGAGAATGTGTGGTGATGACAGGTTTGCTGAAGTAGACTAATTTTCCATCTTAGAAACTATTTTTCCAAAATTTGGAAAGATCGATTGCCAAGTGGGCTTTAAATGGCTTTTAACCCGAATTTATAATTTGGCACGCCTATTGAAATAGGTTTGTCAGGTTTAGGTTGATTAGTTGTAAATTAAAGCCGCTCCGCCCTGGAGCGGCTTTCTTTTTTATGCGCCCATCACATTTACCTCAAAGTTTAAGTAAAGTTCTATCACCCCTCCAACATCTCTTTATCATCATTAAAGGTTGAGTAAACACGTTCAGTTTTCCATTCGGTGAACAGTGTTTCCGTTGATCGGAAGGATATGATTTGATAAAGTGTCTCTAGATTGAATTGAGGCCAATTCGGCCTTTGGCACATTGGTTGTAATTAGGTTATCAGGTTTAGGTTGATTTAAAAAGTTGTATGAGTGGCCGCCCCCTTTCGGGGCGGTTTTTTTTATGTCTATAGGTTTTGACGTGTTGAAGGATATGGTTCGTAATAGGTTTTTTTATTGTCATATTCCATTTTAAAAAAAGTCTTCCATGATATGGAGTGTTTTTAATATGTCATGTGTCTTGAATTGGTTGAAATGCATATTTACCCACTGGCACGCCTGATGTAATAAGTTTGTCAGGTTTAGGTTGATTAAAAAGTTGTATGAGAGACCGCCCCAACTCGGGGCGGTTTTTTTATGCCTGAAATTTTGGATTACAGAATTAATCTGAAGGTAATCTTAGGTTATGTATCATATTCCACCTTATAAAAATCCTTCCATAAAATGGAGTGTATTTTGAATATAACATGCTTTAAATGGCTTGAATGACATATTTTTCTATTGGCATAGCCATTGTAAATAGATAAGTAGGTTTAGGTTGATTAGATTTGTATTTCGAAAGCCGCTCTTTGGTCAGAGCGGCTTTTTTTATGCCCTTTCTGTAACTCTTATCACATAACCTCCTAACCCTGATCCTTGTCATGTAGTGAGATGCTATCGGTCAGAATTGACGCTGCTTTCCATTTTTAATTTTGTCATCAATCAACCGATAGATGTTCATCTCTAATAGAATTATGAAACGAAATAGAATTATTATAATCGGCGGACTGTCTGCAGGGCCTTCTGCAGCAGCTAAAGCCAGAAGAACAGACGAAAATGCTGAGATCAAGCTTTTCGAGAAGACGGAGCATATTAGTTATGCTACCTGCGGCATTCCATATGCTATGTCTGGAAAGATTACCTCCAGAGACAAACTTATGGTAGTGCAGCCTGATTTATTAAGAAAAAGGTTTGCGGTGGATTTACATTTAAATGAACCAGTTATTGATATCGATCCCGCAGCTCACCTTGTTTATACGCACAGAGGATCCTATCAATATGATAAGCTGATTATTGCCACCGGGGGACGTGCATTTCTGCCTCCAATAGCAGGAATTGAGTTATTTGATAATTGGGCTTTCGCTAAGACTATTGAAGACTTTGATAAAATTATGGGCAAAGTGGGGGTGGATCATGCTGAACATATTACCATTGTGGGTGCCGGTCTGATAGGTTTGGAGACAGCAGAGAATCTGATTCATGCTGGAAAGAGGGTTACGGTGGTGGAGCTTGGTGATCAGGTGCTGACAAACTGGGATGGAAAGTTTGCTCACATGGCTGCTAGTGAGTTGAGAAGAAATGGCGTTGACCTAAAGCTTGGTGTTTCTGTGAAGGAGATTGATGCTAAAAATCAGGAGATTATTCTAAGCAACGGAGATCGATTTCATACGGATTTTATGCTTGTGAGTATTAGCGTTAAGCCAAATACGGAGATGTTAATTAACAAGGGAGCCGAACATCTTCAGAATGGTGCTCTCATCGTAAATGAAAGAATGGAAACCTCCCTGCCTGATATCTACGCGGCTGGTGATTGTGCTGCTATTCCAAATATGTTGACTCAAGAAGCTGGGTGGTTTCCTATGGGCACACATTCTAATAAGGCGGGCAGAGTGGCTGGCGCTAATGCAGCTGGGGCTACAGAAACTTTCAGTGGTGGCTATGGTACTGCTATTATGAAATTATTTGACTACACCATTGCACGCACGGGTTTGGGGATTAAAGAATTAAATAGAAAAAATATTCCGTTTAAATCTTCCATGTTTATTGGGGGAACCACACCTGGGTTTTATCCTGATTCTAAAGATATATTTCTTGAAATATATTATGATCAGACAAGTGGCCAACTGCTTGGTGCTGAGATGATTGGCGAAAGAGGAGTAGATAAGCGGGTAGATGTGCTATCGACGGCTATTTATGCCAAACTCACAATTCATGATCTGCCTAGGTTAGATTTAGCCTATGCTCCACCTTTTTCGCCAGCGAAAGATCCTGTAGTTGTAATTGGCTATGTAGCCGAGAATTCGTTAAAGGGCAATTTCGCAGAGGTAAATGTCACTGAAGCGGAAGAGTTAATAGACAAAGCGAGATCGCTTACTATTTTGGATGTACGCGGATCAGGAGAGATATGCGATAATGGAGCAATTGAAGGTGCTGTCAATATTCCTCTAGATGAGTTGAGGGATCGATTTGAAGAGTTGGATAAGAATAATTCACAGCTCGTGTACTGTGCTAAAGGGCTTCGTGGGTACATCGCCTCTTTGATTTTATATCATTCTGGTTTTAATGATGTTTATAATTTGGCTGGCGGTTTTACGGCGTGGAAGAATATGCATAATGAAGAGACGTATCAGGCTAAAGTGTGATTTGCTGTAAAAATCTCAGAGGCAACCAACCATATAATATAAAGAAGCGTGTGGTTTAGTGTAGCAGCTAAATTATGACATTCTTCAAACAGAATCAGGGTATAATATATTTGCTGATGTTTGCGACAGTAATTTTGTTCGTGAACTTATCAGCTTGGGGTGTAACGGAAACCAGTGAGGCCAGGTATGCTGAAATAGGTCGTGAAATGATAAATTCGGGTGATTATGTTCACCCTAAACTTCTAGGGATAGGGCATTACCATAAGCCCCCTGTAACTTATTGGATTACAGTACTTTCGTATGATATTTTTGGTGTCAATGTTTTTGCTGCCCGCTTCTTTCTTCAAGTGGCTGTACTTATTCAGGTGCTGCTTATTTATACCATTGGTCTTCGGCTTTTTAAAAACAGGAAGACGGCCTTATTTGCCGCAGCTATTTATTTTTCGTTTCCAGCCGTAATTATAGGCTCTCGGGCGCTTACCACTGATACTTATTTAACAACTTTAGTGCTAGCAGTCATAGTCAGTTGGATGTCATACAGAGAGAAATATAATCTGATGGGCTCTCTTTGCTTTTTATATTTTATTAGGGATTGGTTTCTTGGATAAGGGCCCGGTAATATTTATTGTGCCCATAGTTTTTGTAGTGGCCTATAATAGGTTGGTGCAAGCCGCGTATAAATCCTGGAAGTATCACGCCCTGGGAATTTTTCTTATGCTGGCTATATCTTTTTCATGGTTTGTTGTACTCTATAAAGAGGATCATGCTTTTGCGGATTATTTTATATTTAAGCATACCATAGATAGGTTCGCTACCAATACATTCGGTCGAAGGCAGCCATTTTGGTTTTATTTGGTAATTGTTCCACTTACCTCTCTTCCCTGGGCCTTTATAGTCCTAAGAGCTTTAAGTAGGTTGAGATTAAAAGCTTATTCGGTTGATTCCGTGTTGCTGATATGGATTTTTTTACCGCTTATTTTCTTTTCACTATCTACCTCCAAACTTATTTTATATGTACTTCCCATCTACGGCGGTATTGCACTTTTAGCCGCTCATTCATGGGAAAGGGTTAAGAATAAATTGCGCTGGGATGCAGGCTTTTTGATTTTTACAGGCATAGTTGCCCTGGCTCTTGGATTAATGCCGCTGTTTGATCATTCGTTAGTTTATGGATTTTTATGGTTTTGTAGTATAGGTCTATTGATGATGGTTTCAATTATCCTGTATGTTAGAATTAAGAGTGAAAGCCCAGACAGGCTGCTTATTTATTTGTCCGTGGTATTTACTTCAAGTCTTACAGTGCTAGCTTCCATATTTTTTCATAATAACCCGGCCAAAGTGCACGATCAGCGCAATGTAGCTGCCTTTATTAAAGACATCCCTGATGTGGAAAAGATTTATGTTTACAATGAAAGGTTGCCTTCACTTGCTTTCAATCTTGACCGAAGTATTATTTCGATAGCCGATGGTGATAGTGATCTGGATCGAGAGATTCAATTTGAAAGAAATCAGAAATGGGAGAGGTTGTTGATTAAGCCATGGGATTTACAACCGGCGGATACTGAGCAGAGTGTTTTTGTAGCAAAGGTAAACCATGGTATAAATGAATACTTTAAAGATAGTTTCGTGGCGGCCTACCAAAATAGTCATGTCGTAGATGGGTGGGTTATTTATTATTAAAGATCGGGAAAGACAATCTGCCCATTGTTCATATAGAAAAATGGGCAAGAGTTGTTATGTAGTAAGTCAAACCGGCCAATCGTCCTGAAAGTCATCATGATAATGCGATGCAAAATCATCGACAAGGCATTTATTAAGGCTTCTCGTTACTTCTTCCTGATTTAGGTCTTTGCCAATAATCACTAATTCGTTCATTCGGTCTCCATATTCAGAGTCCCATTTTTGCATAATCTCATCCTGATTTTCCATGTAGGATGGGTTCAATGCGCGCTCGTGAATAGAGATAGATGCCCACCATCTTCCGTAGGGCTCCGCTTTTAATGATCCACCAGCCTGGCTCCATAGTAGGGCCTGGTCAGGGCGAGAGGCAATCCAAAAAATGCCTTTGCTTCTAATGACATTGGCTGGCCAATATCTATTGACAAACTGGAGAAAACGCTCAGGGTGAAATGGTCTTCTGTCTCTGAAAACAAACGATGATATGCCATATTCCTCAGTTTCAGGTGTATGCTCATTGTTCAGTTCCTTGATCCAGCCAGCAGATTGCTCCGCTTTTTCATAATCGAATAACTTGGTGTTAAGTATCGCTTTCGGGTCTATCTGGCTAAAAGAACTCTTAATTATATGAGCCTCAGGGTTTAGCTTTCTGATAATTCCCTCCAGAAGGTGGAGTTGTTGGTCATTTACCAGATCTGTTTTATTGAGAACTATTACATTGGCGAACTCGACCTGGTCGGTTAGAAGATTTACAATGGATCGCTGATCATCGGAATCATCAGTCATGCCGCGGCTCATAATGGTATCCGCACTACCAAAGTCTTTGAGGAAATTCAAAGCATCTACCACAGTAACCATGGTGTCTAACCTGCTGAATTTGCTTAGATCATAAAGCTCTTCACCGGTAGCGAATGAGAAAGTTTGCGCCACAGGGATGGGTTCTGAAATGCCTGTACTTTCAATGAGTAAATAATCGAACTTTCTCATTTTTGCCAGTCTTTCTACTTCAATAATAAGATCTTCACGTAGCGTGCAGCAAATGCACCCGTTACTCATTTCTATTAGCTTTTCATCAGTCTTGGAGAGTGATACTTCATGCTGTACTAGTTGACTATCAATATTTAGTTCACTCATATCATTCACAATTACAGCCACTCTAAGGCCTTTTCTGTTATTGAGAATATGGTTAAGAAGTGAGGTTTTGCCTGCCCCGAGAAAGCCACTTAGTACGGTTACAGGCAGTTTTTTAGTTTTAAACATTATCGTTTTTATCTATACAATTTGGGTTGTCAATTCTTGATTGTTTGATTTTTCGCCAGTTGATCAGATGTCCTGTGGCTACTAGTATGGCACCGGTAGATGATAATCCTACTTCAAGCCATTCCTTATCTATTAACTGACCTGTAGCAATGAGTATAAAAGCTAAAGTCACCACCTTTATGGGTAATAAATCTCTGTGATGCCTTCTGTAAGAAAATGCCAGAGAATAGACGGCAATAAGAAAACTGATCAATATAATGGTGTATTCAATCCAGGGGTTTTTAAGGTATTGCACAGTGACTAGTGGCGCAAGGCTCAGTAAAAACGGCAAGGCCGCACAGTGAATAGCACATAGGGCGGATGCAGCAAAGCCAATGAAATCAGCGTGGATACCAATAAATCTGTTCTTCATGTCTTGTTTTGATTGGAATGACGCAAAGATATATATAATGAAAACATAAATGCAACTATGTTGCATTTATGTTTTCCCTTGACTAGCTTTGTCGAAAACGAATAAGATGTTCAAGACGAAGTCATTATTTTTTGCTTATAACTCGTCTGTGAGCTTTGGTTTTCCTGATGTCTGTTTGAGGGATGGAGAGGATATGCTCATATTAGGGGAGTCGGGTATTGGGAAGACTACTTTTCTTCATCTGATGGCGGGCTTGCTCAAGCCGCAGTCAGGTACCCTCGAGCTGCAGGGTAGGCAGTTTCAGTCGCTCTCGAGCCGAGAGATAGATAAATTCAGAGGTAGACATATTGGTTTGGTTTATCAGAAGCCGCATTTTATCGCCTCACTTACCTTGGAAGAGAACATGAGGTTGGTACAGAGGTTATCTGGTGCGTCTCAAGACAGCGACAGAATTTTGAAGGTGTCAACTAGTCTGGGTATTGAGCACAAGCTGAAAGTTAGGTCGCAAAAGCTAAGTCAGGGAGAGCAGCAAAGGGCATCTATTGCCATGGCTGTGGTGAACAGTCCTGATCTTATTTTAGCCGATGAACCTACCTCTAATTTGGATGATAAAAACTGTGAAAGGGTAGCTTCAGTTAAAGGAGCAGTTTCAGCAGCAGATGGATAATAATCTTAAAGGCGTAGATATGGTGGTGGGCGCTAAGGGTAGTCCTTTGCAGCTGGTGCTATCCGCAGTTTATCATATAGACGCACCCACTGGCAACATTCCATATGAGGAGGTAATGAAATTAGAGAAGAATCGATTGGTTTCATCAGTGATACCTTTGGCATATGGTGATAGCTACAAAGGGTTTAGAATAGTCGGGTCAACGGATCAGTATCCAGAATTGTATCATGCAAACATATTTAAGGGACGGTTGTGGCAGGATCATTTTGAGGTTACTGTAGGTGCAGCTGTGGCCGAAAAGCTTGGGTTAAAAGTTGGAGATCAATTCCATGGGTCGCACGGATTGGTAGAAGGGGGTGAGGCGCATCATGATCATTCATATCATGTAGTGGGCATACTGGATTATACCAACGCTGTGGTGGATCAACTTTTACTCACCTCAATGGAAAGTGTTTGGGATATGCATGCTCATGAAGATGAGAACCATGGCCATAGTGAACATGAGGAAGATGAAAGAGAGGTGACAGCAGCGCTGGTAAAGTTTGCTAACCCAATGGCAATGATACAGCTACCCAGGAAGATTAATGATAAAACCAATATGCAGGCTGCAGTGCCTGCCTATGAAATGGATCGGCTATTTGGATTTTTAGGAATTGGTGCCAATACGATAAAACTAATAGGCATTTTCATTATTGTGGTGTCTGCTTTTAGTGTTTTCATCAGTCTTTATAAAGGATTTAAAGAGCGCGAAGTAGAAATGGCTCTTATGAGATCATATGGGGCGGCCAGATGGCAGCTCGTGCAGTTGGTGTTGCAGGAAGCTCTGATTTTAACATTGTGCAGTTTCTTTATAGCTCTATTTCTCAACAGACTTTTACTATGGTCGCTTTCCAGCGTTTTGGAAATGAATTTTCATTATAAGCTATGGCAAAATCTTGAATGGGCCGGTGAGCTGTGGTTATTTCTGGCGGCAGTAGGCATTGCAGTGACTGCGGCTCTATTGCCAGCTGTCAGGGCTTTTCACATTAATATTTCTAAAACCTTAGCAGATGCGTAAAATTCTTATCGCCACGTTCATCATGTTTTTTGCCAGTCAATGGGCTGTTGCACAAACTAAAATAACCTGGAGGAAATTAGAAAATGTTACCTTCACAGATAAATATAGTGAGGAAGAAGAGGCCTATTATTTTTACCCGGAATTCGGAGCTTCTATAAAAGCTCTGGAGGGCAAAGAGGTGCTTTTAAAAGGTTATATGCTATCCGTCAATCAAAAGGATGATATATTTATTCTTTCTAAGAATCCTTATTCCTCTTGTTTCTTTTGTGGTAACGGCGGTCCTGAGTCGATAGCTGAGCTGGAGTTTTCAGGCCGACACCGTCGGTTTAAAATAGATCAAATTGTTACTATTAAAGGAGTGCTGAAGTTGAACCAGGAAGATATGTATCACTGCAACTATATTCTTACTGAAGCTGAAGAGTATGATCCTGAATAGTGTTGAAATCTAAGGATTGTTCCATTTCTTAGAGTGATCTTCCAAATATGAGACGGTTTAGTAATAAAAAGCTTGTTTTTTGACTGATTTAGCCTGAGAATTTATTGGCATGCCAATTGAAATAAGCTTTTCAGGTTTAGGTTGATTAAAAGCTGTATGTTTTTAGTTGGTTTTAAGGTACAGCTTAGGGTCGCTCTCTGGTAAAGAGCGACTTTTTTTATGCTTAAAAGGTAAAATGCTATATAAAAAAAAGGTCTGAGTAAACCCTCAGGCCTTTTTGCTTTCATTATATGTTGCTTTTCTTAAAACTCCGCATTATCCGGTGTTCTTGGGAAAGGAATTACGTCTCTGATATTTCCCATTCCGGTAACGAATAGTATCAGCCTTTCAAATCCTAATCCGAAGCCACTATGAGGTGCAGAACCAAATTTTCTAAGGTCTAGATACCACCATAAGTCTTTTTCGGGAATACCCATTTCATCTACTCTGGCTTTCAGGTTATCATATCTTTCCTCTCGCTGTGAGCCACCTATGATTTCTCCTATTCCAGGGAAAAGAACATCCATAGCAGCTACAGTTTTGTTGTCATCATTCTGACGCATGTAGAACGCTTTGATATCCTTAGGGTAGTTATATAAAATTACTGGTTTATTGAAATGCTTCTCTACTAAGAATCTTTCATGTTCTGATTGTAAATCAGCTCCCCAGCCATCTATTAAATATTGGAATTTCTTCTTCTTATTAGGCTTAGAGTTTCTAAGTATGTCAATGGCCTCTGTATAAGTTACTCTTTCAAACTCATTATCAGCTACAAATTGCAGTCTTTCTAATAAGCTCATTTCACTTCTTTCGTTCTGAGGCTTTACTTTATCTTCATCCAGTGCTCTTTGGTTTAAGAACTCAAGATCATCTTTGCAGTTTTCAAGAGCATACTTTACCAGATACTTTACAAATTCCTCAGCCAAATCCATGTTATCATTGATGTCATAGAAAGCCATTTCCGGCTCTATCATCCAGAATTCTGCCAGGTGACGAGAGGTGTTAGAGTTTTCAGCTCTAAACGTAGGGCCGAAAGTGTAAATCTCAGACATAGCCATAGCTGCGGTCTCTCCTTCCAGCTGACCAGAAACTGTTAAGTTCGTTTCTTTGCCAAAGAAGTCTTCCTTGTCATTGATTTTTCCTTCTTCATCTCTCGGTGGGTTGTCAAGGTCTAAAGTGGTTACTCTAAACATTTCACCAGCACCCTCAGCATCAGATCCTGTGATGATTGGCGTGTGAACGTTGTAAAAACCTTTCTGGTTAAAGAAGTTGTGCACCGCAAAAATCATAGCATGTCGCACACGATAGATGGCACTGAAAGTATTTGTTCTTACCCTTAAGTGCGCTATTTCTCTCAAAAACTCTAGAGAGTGTTTCTTCGGTTGTAACGGATATTTTTCAGGATCAGCATCGCCAAGAATATCTAGTTTTTCAACTATGATTTCTACTGACTGCCCTTTCCCTAAAGATTCTTTTACTTCACCATACACAGAAACACAAGCGCCTGTGGTTACACGCTTAAGTAGTGCTTCGTCCATAGCTTCAAAATTCACCACGGCTTGTAAATTATTAATTGTGGAACCGTCGTTTATGGCTATAAACCGATTACTTCTAAAGGTTCTTACCCAACCTTTTACAACTACCTTTTTGCCAACTTGAGGAGAGTCTAACAGCTCCTTAATTTTGATTCTTTTTTGATCTTCCACAACTAAAATTTACTTGTTTTGTTAATGCTTACTAGAGCGCCAAAATTGATCGGCAAAAAAACGATAATTTAGGCTTTTAGTCAAAGAATCATAGAAATATAATAACTTTGACGTAAATTTAGTCAGTGCAAGATTTAAGCAAAATCATAGGATGCAGAAGCTTGGTTTAACCCAAAGTTTACAACAGAAATTATCTCCGCAACAAATTCAGTTTATAAAACTGTTGCAGATTCCTACTGCCGAATTGGAAAGCAGAGTAGAGGAGGAGTTAGAGGAAAATCCTGCCCTGGAAGAAGGTAAGGATGAGCCTGATGAGGTGGTGGATGAATATGAGGACGATATGGATTCATCTTCAGATGATGATCATCTGGATGTGGATGACTATCTGCGTGATGATGATTTTAGTGGCTATAAAATGCAGGGAGATGGTGACAATGAGGATAAGGAAATGCCTATTGCCATGCACTCTACACTTAATGAAAGACTAATGGATCAGCTAGGCTTTTTACGCCTGGATGATAGACAATATGCCATAGGCAACCAGCTTATTGGTAGCATAGAAAGCGATGGGTATATAAGAAGAGATGTAGATTCTATTATTAATGACCTGGCTTTCTCTCAAAATATAGATACGGACGTGGATGAAGTGGAGGAAATTTTAAGAAAGATCCAAACTTTTGACCCTCCGGGAATCGCTGCCAGAGACCTTCAGGAATGTTTATTACTTCAGCTGGAAAGAAGACCTGATGATCAGAATGTAGATGTGTATGTGGCCAAACTGATTATTAGCGAATGCTTTGATGAGTTTACCAAGAAGCACTACAGCAAGATAATGAAGAAGCTGGATATTGAGGATGAAGATTACGTGAAGGACGCGATAGAGCTCATTCGTAAACTAAATCCTAAGCCAGGAGGTAGTTCTACTGGTTTAGTGAGAACTCAATATCTTATTCCTGATTTCATTCTTACTAATGATAATGGCGAGCTTGAGCTTTCTTTGAACTCCCGAAATGCACCTGAGCTAAGAGTGAGTCGTTCTTACTCTGAGATGCTACAGGCTTATGATAAGAGTGATAAATCAGATAAAAAACTAAAGGATACAGTAAGCTTTGTGAAGCAAAAGTTAGATGCTGCCAAATGGTTTATTGATGCTATTAAGCAAAGACAGCACACATTGCTTAACACCATGCGAGCTATTGTAGACTTTCAATATGAATATTTTCAGGAAGGTGATGAAAGTAAACTTCGCCCGATGATTCTGAAAGATATTGCTAACATTATAAATATGGATATTTCTACGGTATCCAGGGTGGCTAATAGTAAAGCGGTGCAAACTGACTTTGGTATTTTCCCACTGAAATACTTTTTCTCAGAAGGTATAGCTACAGATTCTGGTGAAGATGTGAGTAGTAGAGAAGTTAAAAATGAGCTGAAAATGATCATTGATGATGAGGATAAGAAAAAACCTCTTAGTGATGATAAGCTTGAGAAGCTTCTCAAAGGAAAAGGCTATAACATTGCCCGCCGTACAGTAGCTAAATATCGTGAACAATTGAATATTCCTGTAGCCAGGTTGAGGAAAGAATTATAGTATTGAGACAGCTGGCTAATTTTATTTCGGTAGTATTTCATCCGTTGATTATGGCGACGCTATTGTTGTTTACCTTGTTTTGGTACGCACCAACAGCCATCATGCCAATAGATGGTAATTCTATACTTCCGGTAGCCGGAATAATTTTCGTGCTCACCTATATTTTGCCAGTAATAAGTGTACTCACGCTTAAGTTAACGAAATCCATAAGTAGCTTGAAAATGGAAATAAGACGGGAACGACTGTTACCATTTTCATTTATAACCATGTGGTATGGGCTTACGGCCTATTTTTTCATTAGCAAGCCTACCTTAGGTATCAGTTTTATGGTCATGTTTGTATGTATGACCATCACCGGATTACTGGTTACAGTAGTGACATCATTCTTTAAGATCAGTGCTCATACTGCTGGCTCAGCCGGTTTTGTCGGCTTGTTGCTGGTTTTTCATCTCAAATATCTGGATAGCATGCTGTTCGTTCCTATCATGGTTGCCTTTGTGTTACACGGAGCAGTATCATCGGCCAGGTTATATTTAAATTCCCACTCTCCATTAGAGGTGCATTTAGGAAGTTTATTAGGATTTGCTGTAAATTTCACTACAGCCTTCTTATTATTATAGTGTCAAAATAAAACGCTGCAATCAGGTGTTTTCTTGACTCATGAATAATAAACTATACCCATCATGTACGAATTTTTAAAAGTAGAAACAAACCAAGGTGTCTGCACGATAACCCTGAACAGACCAGAAGTATACAACGCCATGAACGATGGTATTACCTACGAACTTCAGGATGTGCTTAAGGCCGTAAAGAAAGATCCTGAAGCCAGAGTAGTAGTGCTCACTGGAGAAGGCAAAGCTTTTTGCTCAGGGCAAGACTTGAAGGCTGCTTCCGGAGACGAGAAAAGGTCTTTCATAGCGTCTCTTCAAAAAAGATATAATCCCATTATCAGAGCCATGCGTAATCTACCTAAGCCTATCATTTGCAGGCTTAATGGCGTGGCTGCTGGTGCAGGTTGTTCTATAGCGCTAGCTTGTGATATCATAGTAGCTGCTGAGGAATCAATGCTAACGGAGGTGTTTGTTAATATCGGCTTGGTATTGGATTCGGGTTCTTCATATTTCCTGCCGAGATTGGTAGGTAGTGCTAAGGCGTTTGAACTAAGTACTATGGGCAGTAGAGTTAAAGGCCGTGAGGCATTCGAACTAGGTCTAGTAAACAAGGTAGTGCCTTTGGCTGAGTTAGATGATGCGGTTAAAGCTTACACAGATTATTATGCCTCAGCACCAACTAAGGCTATTGGCTTGATGAAGAAGATGCTTAACAAGGCAGGATCCTCTTCCTTAGATGAAATGCTAGACTATGAAGCTTACTGTCAGGAAATAGCGGGCAGCTCACATGACTACAAAGAAGGAGTAAACGCATTTCTGGAAAAGAGAAAAGCAGAATTTAAGGGTATTTAGTACATACCCTTTTTTATTTATTCCTTACCCAATGTTCTTAATCAGCATGCTGATTATCAAATTATTGCCTTCGTGATAATTACGGTGTATCTTTCTTTAAAAAAGAAATACACCATGAAAAAATCACTGGCCATAATATTTTGTCTCTGTTTCGTGCAGGTTTTCCTGTACGCACAAGACAAAGAGAAACTAACTATTGATCGCATCTTTGCGTCAAATGAATTTCAGCAAGACTATCAGGCACCGATTAGCTGGATCGAGAAGGGTGAGGCTTATGTGGTGGTATCCGCGAATGAAAAGGGCGAAAATGAGCTGATAAAATATGCGACCAAAAGCCAAAAGGAATCAAGCTTTCTATCTTCTGCTCAGTTAACACCAAAAGGAGCTTCAACTCCGCTTGATATTGAAGATTTTTCGCTTTCTGATGATGAGACTAAAATCTTAATTTTTACAAATTCCAAAAGAGTATGGAGGTCTAATACCAAAGGTGATTATTGGGTTTATGATCTCACTACCAATAAGCTATCTCAATTGGGAGGCGGCTTTTCTGCCTCTTCTCTCATGTTTGCCAAGTTTTCAGGTGATAATAAGTATGTGGCTTATGTAATGGATTTTAACCTTTACATGGAAGAATTCTCCTCAGGTAAAATCACTCAGCTTACTACAGACGGAACTAAAGACATCATTAACGGCACTTTTGATTGGGTGTATGAAGAAGAATTTGGCTGCCGTGATGGTTTCAGATGGAGTCCTAAAGCTTCCAAAATTGCTTTTTGGCAATTAGATGCTTCCACTATTGGCACCTTCTACATGATCAATAATACTGATTCTATTTATTCGAAGCCAATACCCATTCAATATCCGAAGATTGGTCAAGATCCTTCATCTGCTAAAATTGGTATTGTAACTCCTGCTACTCAAAAGGTGATATGGGTCGAGCTGGAAGGTAGCACCGTTCAGAATTATATCCCTGGTATTCAGTGGGTTTCTGATGATCTGTTGCTGATTCAGCAGATCAACCATAAGCAAAATGACCTGAAAATCTGGGCGTATGATGTAAAAGCTAATAAGACCAGATTAGTATACGAGGAAAAGGAAGATACCTGGGTAGACATCTCTTATCCCGACCTGGCATCTTCGCACTGGGGTGATAATGACCTGATCTTAACGGATGGCGGCAAGTCGTTTATTCGGATGACTGAAGACCAATGGAGAAATGTGTATAAGATAAATATTGCCACCGGGGAAAAGGTGTTATTAACTCCTGGGAATTATGATGCAGGATCAATAGCAGGCCTTACGGACTCTCAGCTTTATTATGCGGCCTCTCCAAAAGATATCACACAGCGATATTTATATGCCGTTGATTTAAAAGGAGGTAAAAAGGATAAAAGGATAACTCCTTCAGAGTCAAGTGGAGTTAACCTTTATGATATTTCACCAAATGGCAAATATGCTTTACATTATTCTCAGAGTGCTTTAAAGCCAGCTAAAGTCGAGTTGGTGTCCTTGCCAAGTCATAAGACCATAAAGACCTTAGTTTCTAATGAGAAGTTTGAAGGCAAGCTGAAGGCACTTGATATGCCCACAGTTGAGTTTATTAAGGTGACAACGGAAGATAATATTACGTTGGATGCCCGCGTGATAAAACCATTAGGATTTGACGCCTCAAAGAAATATCCTGTCATTTTTCATGTATATGGTGAGCCCTGGGGTCAGGTAGCTACTGATAATTTCGTAGGGATGTGGAATCTTATGCTGGCCCAGAAGGGATACATTGTAGTAGATATTGATCCGCGCGGAACACCATGTTTAAAAGGAAGCGAATGGAGAAAGTCCATTTATCGTCATATCGGTAGAATTAATATTCATGACTTAGGTCAAGGGGCCATTGAAATTCTAAAATTCCCTTATATCGATAAAGAGAAAGTTGGTGTTTGGGGCTGGAGCGGAGGAGGATCATCCACCTTAAACTTGATGTTTCAATACCCTGAAGTCTTCAAAACCGGAGTGGCTGTAGCTGCAGTGGCCTATCAAATGACTTATGATAACATCTATCAGGAACGCTACATGGGCATCCCACAGGAAACAAAAGCTGATCTGGTGGCGGGTTCACCTATTACTCATGCTAAAAACCTGGAGGGTAACCTGCTTGTGATACATGGAACGGGAGACGATAACGTTCATTATCAGAATATGGAGCTGTTAATCAATGAGTTAATATTACAGAATAAGCAGTTTGATATGATGGCCTACCCAAACAGGTCTCATGGAATCTATGAAGGCCAGAATACACGCAGGCATTTATATACGCTAATCACTAATTACTTTATGGAGAAAATGCCGGCAGAGGATTAGGATTGAACTAAGGCAGATTACTGTTGTTCTTTTTATATGAGTAGAGGATTTGTAAAAGAGGAAGATCAGGAAGAGATTCCAATGGTGCCACCAAGGGCCGATTTGCCTGCTGGTGTTACTAATTTTGTGACTCAGAACGGCCTTAATGATCTTTTGAAAGAGAAAGATGGCCTAATAAAAGAACGCGATGGTTTAAGTTCTATTAATGAAAATGAGAAACGTATAGCTACCAATTTCATTAATGCCAAACTCAAGCTGTTAAACGAAAGAATAAATGAGGCTAAAGTTATTAGTCTGGAAGATCAGCCAAAGGACGAGGTGAGATTTGGCGCTACCATCACATTAAAGGTTGGAGCCAAGTCAATGAAGTATCAGATAGTAGGAGTGGATGAAGCTGACATAGCGAAAGGCAAGATCGCCTTTATATCACCATTGGCTAGAATTTTAATTGAGAAGAAGGCAGGGGAGGTAGCAGTGCTTGAGTTAAGTAAAGGAAGTCGAGAATTTCTGATCAGTGAGATAAGCTACGAATAGCTGCTGATAAAGACTATATAAAACAAAAGGGCTGGCTCATTTGAGCCAGCCCTTTTGTTTTATATTTTGTGCTGCTTTTAGAATGCAGTGAAAGTAAGACCTACTGTAATTTTTGTGGCATCTTCCGTTCCGTCAGGCCCACCATCAAATAGGTTAGAAAGACCCTGGTAATAGAAAAGGTTAAAACCTCCAATTCCTAGTCTACCAGTTACACCGTATCTGAATCTGTTAAGGCCAAAGTCTTTTTTGCTTTTTAGCTTTATGTTCTCACCTTCTTCAGAGTATTTAATTTTAGTATGCGAACTGAATCTCATTCCTACTTTTCCTCCTATACTTACATTGAAGCTCCTTCTCTTGTCATCAGGATTTGCGAAGAATCTAAGTTCCAAAGGAATGTCAATGTAGTTGGCCACTAACTGCGATTTTTTCACATCCCAGTCTTCATCTAAGTCAGCGGTGCTCACTATTGTTTCCCCATCACCGTTAATCGTTTGGTTTAAAGTGATGTTATTATCAAATTTAAATCTGTCTAAACCTACACCAATACCTGGTCTGAATTCTAATCCTGTATTGCCGATTGGCATATCATGTAAGTAATAGATTTCAAGGCTTCTAGAACCATAATTACCTAATTCCATTTCGTCAGGCGTATCCTGAAGTATGTTCCAACCAAGGTTAATGATTAATGAACCAGGTATGTCAGGTCGGGCTGCACGTTCTCTGATTTTCATCGGCTGCAGCATTTTGCTAGGTTGTAATGATGCTTTCTTATCAGGCTCAGTACCAGTGGCATAAGCTGAAATAGAAATAAGTGTAATGAGAATGTATAGTGAAATTTTCTTCATAGTATAATTAACCTGAAATCTTTCATTTTATTGTAGGCGCCAAAGATAAGGTTTTTTAAAAAAGTATACGTTAAATGACCATAAACTTCGTATCCTACCAAGAAATATGATTTTATCATTGTCTGGATGTACAAGATGAAGTGCTTTGATCATTCTATGTGGCCTATAAATTGAAACAAATAGACATGAATAATACTTTTTTTGCGAGAAATAATTATTTACATTTGCATCTCAATTTTGAAAAGGCCTCCTAGCTCAACTGAATAGAGCACTTGATTACGGCTCAAGAGGTTGCAGGTTTGAATCCTGCGGAGGTCACAAAAGCCCAAAGATTTCTTTGGGCTTTTTTATTTTAAAGCCTTTTTTCCTTGGTTCTGAGGATTTTACGGAAAACCAATCACTTCCCTATTTGCCATAAAAGCGAATGCCATCTTATGTAAAGCACATAGATGGCAATGACGGTTATTCTGGATAATACAGGTGCTGATCTGAGATCAGAAAATCGAAATGTGATTGATTAGGCCTTTTTATTCAGCTTATTATCAATATAATTTACTGCCTGATTAATAGTCTGTAACTTTTCAGCGTCTTCATCAGGAATTCTGATGTTAAAGGTCTGCTCGAATTCCATTACTAATTCGGCATAATCCAATGAATCTATTCCTAGGTCTTTTACCAGGTTAGCATCCGGAGTTACTTCTGTTTCTGCTATTCCAAGTTTATCTACTAAAATTTGGGTAATGGTTTCTTGAATGTTCATTCGCGTTGTAGGCTATGGTTTTATTTTGCTCCGTAAATCTAAAGAATAAAGTGATAACCTAAAACCTCAGAAAGAACTCTGTGCCTTCGTCTATCTTAGTTTTAACCCCCAGATTGCCTTGATGTTGCCTCATGATCTGTCTTGAAAGGCTAAGTCCTATGCCAGATCCTGTCTTTTTAGTGGTGAAGAAAGGGATGAATATTTTTTCAAGTGCCTCTTCATCAATGCCATTGCCATTGTCTTTTACGGATATTACCGGCCTGCTTTTTTCGTCTACATAGGCTTTGAGCTCTACCAGCTTATTGGTTTGCTCGTCAAAAGCTTGTACAGCATTTTTAATCAGGTTGATCAATACTTGCTCAATGAGGTCCTTATCAGCATTAATGGTCAGCTCAGGAGGATCTATGCGAACGGTGGTTTGTACATTATTATCATTGATCTCTTTACGAAGGAAAATGAGCATTTCTTCCATAAGTTCTTTAACCCTTATTTCAGAAATTTTTGGTGTAGGAATATGGGTAAGGTTCCTAAAGTCTTGTACAAAACGGATCAGTGCCTGACTTCGCTTTTTAATAGTGGAAATGGCCAAATGTAAATCGGCAATTTCATCATTAGAAATCTGGTTAATCTCCTGATCATTAGTTAATTGAAGGTTGAGTTCATCTTCTACTGTATTGGCTAATGAGGAGATGGGCGTTACACTGTTCATAATCTCGTGGGTGAGCACCCTTACCAGATTTTGCCACGCCTCCATTTCCTTTTCTTCTAGTTCATTCTGAATGTTTTGAATGGATACCAGCTTAAACTCTTCGCCACGAAGCGTTAATTCAATAGCATAAACGGCTAATTGCACTACATCTTCGCCTATCTCCAGGCGGATCAGGTCACGGCCTCCGGTTCTCAGTCTCAGAAATACATCCACCAAAATTTCACTTACCTGACCCAAGTCCCGGATATTATCTACCTGATTGATCTTTAAGAGCTTCTTAGCGGCAGTGTTAATAATGTGAACTTCTCCGGGCTTATTAAATGTGATTAGTCCTATACCAACATGCTGAACTATATTTTTAAGGTATTGATAGTCAGCTTCCTTTTGCTTGCGTGTCTCTCGAAGGTCTTTTAATACTTTGTTGAGCTCAGCGTTTAGCTTGTTGGTGTCTTCGTTTTTAAAATCTGTTTTATAGGTGTAGGAAATATCATCATGCCTAATTGAATTTAGGAAGTTGATGATTTCCTGATCGTTTTTATCCAGAAACTTAAGTAATGACATGATCTGTAACGCCAATAGCCCTAAAACCACTATTTCAGTGATGAAGTAGCCATCGTTATAAATCAGGTAGGATAGGAAAAATATAGTCAGGGTAAGCAAACCTACCCTGTATATTGATGCCTTTTTGGTATTACTAAAGTCCATGCTTTTCTAAGCGTCTGTATAATGAAGCTCGGGTTAGTCCCAGCTCCTTGGCGGCTTTAGAGATGTTGCCACCATGAATGCTTATGGCCTTTTCGATGGCTGATTTCTCTATTTCATCCAGATTGAGATTATCGGCTGAAACAGAAGCAGAGCTGTCAGTAGCAGATGATCGATCATTGTTTAAAAAGAAGAAATCTTCAGCACCAAGTTCATTATTATCACTCATAATAATGGCTCTTTCCATGGCATGCTGCAGCTCTCTGATATTACCTGGCCAGTTATATTTTTGAAGCTTATAAATAGCATCTTCATTAATCTTATTTACCTCTTTTCTGTATTTCTTGGCATAGCTTCCTAAAAAGTGTTTAGCCAAAAGAGGTATATCCTCCAGGCGCTGTCTTAGTGGCGGTAGTTTAATCTCAACGGTATTAATCCTATACAAAAGATCTTGCCTGAAAGTATTATCATGCACCATTTCTTCTACCGGCATGTTGGTGGCACAGATTAGTCTGATATCTATATTGATAGGGTTGTTCGTTCCTATTCTAGTAACCTGCCTGCCCTGTAAAACGGTAAGTAGCTTAGACTGTAAAGGCATACTGAGATTACCAATTTCATCTAAAAACAAGGTGCCGCTATTCGCTATTTCAAATCTACCGGCACGATCATCTTTAGCATCAGTAAAGGCTCCTTTTTTATGACCAAATAGCTCACTTTCAAATAAAGACTCTGTAATGGCACCCATATCTACACTGATAAAGCTATTGTCTTTTCGTAATGATCTTTGGTGAATGGCGCGAGCTACTAACTCTTTACCAGTTCCGTTTTCACCCAATATCAAGACGTTAGCATCCGTCTTGGCTACTTTTTCTATCAGGTTAAATACTTCCTGAATTGCTTTGCTGTGACCGATAATGTCTTTAAAAGGCTGATTGATATCCTCTTCCAGTTGCTTCTTAGCCTTTTTGAGTTTATCTACCTCTTTGTAAGATTTTTTAAGCTTGATGGCTGTAGAAATAGTAGCTAGTAGTTTTTCATTCTGCCATGGTTTCAGCACAAAGTCTGTAGCTCCTTCCTTCAAAGCTCTTACAGCCATTTCCACATCTCCAAAGGCGGTGATCATGATTACCACAGCTGAAGGATCTTTTTCTATAATCTGGCTGAGCCAATAAAACCCCTCTTTACCACTGGTGATGTCTTTGCTGAAGTTCATATCCAGCAGAATAACATCATAACTGTCGTTATTTAACAGGAAAGGGATCTTTTTAGGGTTTTTCTCAATGATTACCTGATGAGCGTGTTTCTTGAGCAACAGTTTAGCTGCCAATAACACATCCTCGTCATCATCAATCATTAAAATTTTACCAATTTCTTTGTCCACAGGTTTACAATTAATTGAATGAATGCATAAAGAAAAATTATGCCAAATGGCTCCCGATATCAGGAAGGCCGTTTATAGGGCACATGTTGTACTATTTCGTAAATATACTGAACGATATCGGACAATCATCATGATGGTATTTATTATTCTCTGATAATGAGTACTTACATGTTCTTTTAAAATATTAATTTAAGTAATGAATCACCTAAAAATGTAGATATGAATAAGATCACAATCATTCTCGCACTAGTAATATTTAGTTTTAATGCTGCTTTTTCCCAATGCAATCCGTACTATAATTTTAAAGAAGGAAAGAAATGGGAGATTACTTCCTATGATCAAAAAGATAAGAAGACGGGCAAGCAGGCTTACGAGATCACTTCATTAAATGAAAATTCCAGCGGGTGGAAGGCTACTTTAGCTTTTCAGGTATATGATAAGAAGGATAAGGAAACCATGGATAAAGAGGTGGATATGGAGTGTAAAGATGGTACCATAGAGATGGATATGACTAGATTCATTCCGGCTGAAGCGCTACAAAGCATGGAAAGTATGAATGTTAAGCTTGAAATGGAGTCATTAGACTGGCCAGCTAACCTCAGCGTAGGGCAGAAACTTAGTGATGGGGCTATTCATATGAAAAGCAACATGTTTAACATGTCTACAAGAATTACAGATAGAAAAGTGGAATCTAAAGAAAGTATAACCACACCAGCAGGAACCTTTGATTGTTTTAAAGTGACCTATAAGATCATTTCAGAGTCTATCATGACTATAGAGATGTATGCTGTTGACTATATCGCTAAAGATGTAGGTGTTGTAAAATCAGAAAGTTACAACTCAAATAAGAAATTAACAGGCTATAGTTTGCTCACCAGCGTCAATTAAAAAAGGGGAGGAGATTAAATTATTTTTAAGTATTTATTGTTATATTAGCAGTGTTGTTATTGGATGAATTAAGAATTTATCCTATTTATTTTGAGTTTTTGACCTTGGAAGTGCTTCTGACCCGGAGCACTTCTTTTTTTTTTTGCACATTTTTTTTCGTTCATCTCAAGTAGGCCCCAAACTTATAAAATGGAAAGTGTCTAAAATAACATTTCCTCCCGTCGAATCTCGTAAGAATTGAGCAGGAGGAAAAATGTTTGAATCAATCAGAACTTAAAAGCTAAGGTCTGTAAATTGATGAAATTTTCTATCCCCCAATTAGGTGTATTTTTATATAAATTAAGGCCTTTTGTATATCATTATCTGCTCATCATCAATAAGATAAAGATTGGATTCAGCGCTAAGAGCAAATTTGGCTTTTGACGGTAGAGCTGAGTTTTTACTTTTTAAACTATAAATATCTGTGGACACCAAACTATCGCCACTGAGGTAATAGATGGAATTGTCTTGAAAGTTAAAATACTCAACTTCCCTTGTTGGTATTTGGCGCAGGTAGTTGCCCAGATTATCGAAGATGTAAATACCTGAATTATAGTCACTCATGAAGACCAGGTTCTGGTACTCTTTGATGAAAGTAATGTCATAATCATCTGGATTGAGCAATAGATCAAAATTGGTGGTAATGGTGAATTGCCCGTAGTTGAGGTCGTATTTTTTTAGGCTGTAATCAACCATGTCTATGATCCAAAGATTATTGTCATAGCTTATGGTCGCTAAGCTATTAAAGTCAGAAAGATCGTATAGCGGAAAGCTCTCTGAGGCGGTAAGGAACCTGTTCAGGAAGGCGTATTCCTGCAAATCATCATAAAAGACAAAGGTTTTTAAAGGATTCCAGGCTTCTATAAGGCCAATGTGTCCTTGTTTTTGAGATGAAAAGGTGATGTCTAATGAGCCATCAGGCAGATAGCGATTCACATTACCTTGTTTGTCTGCAATATAAATCTTGCCCAGCTTATCTATAGAAACTGCTTCAGGCGTAGTAATATTAACCGTTTTGATTAAAGTAAAATCCTGAGCCTTGACGGCAAGGCTCAAAAGAAATAGTGACCATATAATCAGTCTACTCTTCAAAGGTTAATAGCTCAAATTGATTGCCATCGTACTTACCATAGGTGTACTGAGTAACCCATTCACCCAGATTGATGTATCGGCTGTTTTTAGCCACCTCCAGATCAAGGTTAAGGTGTCTGTGACCGAATACATACCAATCATAATGTTCCTTTGCTTCAGTGGTTTTGCAGTACTGGAATAAGAATTCCTTGTCTTCACCTAAAAACTGTTCAGTACCATGGCCACCACTGCTCACTCGGCTTCTTTTAGACCATGCATTAGCTATTCCTATACCCAAATTAGGGTGGATGCGGGCAAATAGCCATTGGCATAATTTGCTGCGGAAAATCTTCTTGAGCACTTTGTAAAAATGATCTCCAGGACCTAAGCCGTCACCATGACCGATGAGAAGTTTTTGAGCTCCCACCTTAAGTTGAAGTGGATCTCTGTAAATGGTTACATTAAGCTCTTCTTTAAAGTAGTCAAACATCCACATGTCATGGTTTCCAGTGAAAAATATTATGGGAATTCCACTATCACTTATCTCAGCTAGCTTTCCCAATAGTCTGGTGTATCCTTTTGGAATAGCATGACGATACTCAAACCAAAAATCAAATATATCACCCATGAGATAGATAGAATGGGCATCTTTCTTCACCTGATCCAGCCATCGCACTATCTTCTTCTCTCTTTGCAGGCTAGCTTCTTTGCTAGGCACTCCTAAATGAAAGTCAGAAGCAAAATATATATACTTTCCTTGAAGGTCAGTAATTTCCTTTATCATTCTTAAAAATCTAAAAGGCTAAAAATAAAAAAAATCAGGCACACATTGGGCCTGATTTTAATTCATCTATATGAATATGATATTCTAGTTGTCTGAATCTCTCAAAGGTACAGTAGAATCTGTCGGTGCTGAAGATTTTACTCCCGGATCAGTTTTGTTTTCATCAGAATCTGAGTCTTCAGATTTCTCTTTACCGTTAGTGAAAGCTTCATATGAAGTCTGATGTTCAAAAGGACGCTTACCAATCAATCTCTCAAGGTCAGATTGGAAAATGATCTCTTTTTCTAATAACTCCTGAGCCACTACTTCAAGCTCTTTACTTCTGTGAGAAAGCATATCCTTAGTTCTGGAGAATGCCGTTTCAATCACTTTTCTTACTTCCTGATCAATTGTTTCAGCAGTTGCCTCAGAATATGGTTTAGTGAAGTTATAATCAGATTGTTTTGAATCATAGAATGATACGTTACCAATCTTATCGTTCATACCATAAACAGATACTATGCTGTAAGCCATTTTAGTTACTCTTTCAAGGTCACTAAGTGCTCCAGTTGATATTTTTCCAAATACCAGTTCCTCAGCTGCTCTACCACCAAGTGCCATACACATCTCATCTAGTAGTTGTTCAGTTTGATATAGGAATTGTTCTTTTGGAAGATATTGAGCATAACCTAATGCAGCCACACCTCTAGGTACAATACTTACTTTTACCAAAGGATCAGCGTGCTCCAGGAACCAACCAGCAACTGCGTGACCAGCCTCATGGTAAGCAACAATTTTCTTCTCTTCAGGAGAAATGATCTTATTTTTCTTCTCTAAACCACCAATTACCCTGTCAATAGCATCATGGAAATCCTGCATTTCTACAGCTGATTTGTCCTGACGTGCAGCAATAAGTGCGGCTTCGTTACAAACATTGGCAATTTCTGCTCCTGCAAAACCTGGTGTTTGAGCTGCTAGTTTTCTAGCATCTACATCTTTACCTAGTTTCAAAGGCTTAAGGTGTACTTTGAATATAGCCTCTCTACCTACGATATCCGGCTTGTCAATACTAATTTGTCTATCAAAACGACCTGGTCTCATAAGAGCTGAATCCAGTACGTCAGGTCTGTTGGTAGCGGCAAGAATAATTACTCCAGAATCTGTTGAGAAACCATCCATCTCTACAAGTAGAGAGTTAAGGGTGTTCTCTCTTTCATCGTTAGATCCAGGCATTTGACCTCTACCTCTTGAACGACCAATAGCGTCGATCTCATCTATAAATACGATACAAGGAGCTTTTTCTTTGGCTTGCTTAAATAAGTCTCTTACTCTGGCTGCACCTACACCCACGAACATCTCCACGAAGTCTGATCCTGAAAGTGTAAAGAATGGCACACCAGCTTCACCTGCCACTGCTTTCGCTAATAATGTTTTACCTGTTCCCGGAGGGCCTACAAGCAAAGCACCTTTTGGTATTTTACCACCTAGCTTAGTGAATTTGCCTGGGTTCTTTAAGAACTCTACAATCTCTTTTACTTCTTCTTTAGCTTCATCAAGACCGGCCACATTACCAAAAGTAATTTTCACCTTGTTCTCAGCATCAAATAGTGCTGCTCTAGACTTACCAATATTGAAAATCTGACCGCCAGGGCCACCGTTTCCGGTCATTCTTCTCATTAAGAACCAGAATCCAAAAAGAATTAATACAAAGAATCCCCACTGGAATATGTATTGACTGATGTCATTTTTATCATCTACCTGATAGTCTACCTGCTCATCTTTATTAAGCTTATCATTAAATTCAGTGTATTGTTCTATAAAGCTATCTACTGAGCCAATGTTAAGTTTAAAGTGAGGTCCGCTTCCAACTCCGAAAGGACTGTTGTTTTCGAGCTGCTGACGGTATTTGCTATCTTCCAGCGCACTCTCTTTAAGCGTTATTTCTACATAGTTCTGATTTCTGACGATCATCACCTTTTTCACGGCGTTGTCCATCATCATACTTTCAAACTTACTCATGGTAGTAGGCGCTAAAGTGCTCGAGTTGTTGAAAAGCATGATGCCGAAAATCACTGCAATTAAAACTACAATGACCCAAACCTGGTAATTCGGCTTTTGAGGTTTGTTTGGTAAAATATTTCTCTTCTTATCTGGCATATCAATAGTAAAAAATTATCTAAGCTTCAAACTCCATAATGGGGTATAAGGTTTCATCCTTTAGGAGATATCTTCAATTTCTGTTATTTCAGCATCACCCCAAAGACTCTCCAAAGCGTAAAATTGGCGTTTGTCTTTTTTGAATATGTGGGCTACAACATTAACGTAATCTAGTAGCATCCATTCCTTGTTTTCTTTACCCTCTGTGTGCCATGGATTCTCCTCAAGCGCTTTGGACACTTGCTCATCTATAGAATCTGCTATTGCATCTAGCTGTGTGTCAGAACTTCCTGAGCATAACACAAAGAAGTCTGCCATAGCATTTTTAACATTTCTAAGATCCATTACTACAATATCTGAGGCTTTTTTCTCCTGCATACCCTTCACCACTATACTGCTTAATTTTTCGGAAGGCGCTAAATTGTTATTTACATCCATTAATTATCTTTGAATTTCATAAACAAAACTACAAAAATACTTGTATAAAATTCTTGCCAAAACATTATTTATGGGGAAAAACCTAATTTTCCTGCCATCTTGTCATTCTACCAATGAAGAAGCTCAGCAGATGCTCGGTAGCGGAGTGATGGAGGGCACCATAATAATCACTGAAAATCAGACCAGAGGAAAAGGGCAGCGGGGAAATAGCTGGGAAGCTGAGCCAGGCAAAAACCTCACTTTTTCATTCATTCTAAAGCCTTCATTTTTAGGTGTTCAAAGTCAATTTGAGTTAAATAGAGTGGTTTCACTCGGGATACATGACTACTTGTCTGACATGGCTCCGGGCTTTCAGGTGAAATGGCCCAATGACATCTACAATTTAGACAAGAAAATCTGTGGAATTCTCATTCAAAATTCGGTGAAGAAAAATCATATTGAGAACTCTATTGTGGGGATTGGTCTGAATATAAATCAGCGAAAATTCTCCAATGAAAGAGCCATATCACTTGGTCAAATTACGGACGAATCTTATGACTTGCAGCAGGTTTTAGATAATCTCATGCAGCACATTGAAAGTAGATATCTGATGCTTAAAAATGGCAGAAAGGAACAGCTTAAGACAGATTATGAATCGACACTATATAGGTTTGGTGAAGAGTGCTTGTATAAATCTAATGATCAGGTATTTACGGGGAAAATCACAAGTGTAACTCCCGTAGGTCAGCTGGAGATAGAAACGCTGCAAGGTATGAGATACTTTGACTTCAAAGAGGTGGAGTTTCTGCACTGAATACCATTCATGGAATAATTGATTTCTTATTTATGAGTGGTTTGCCAAGGTGCTAAACTATTTGGATATTCACAGTAATTAATCAACAAATTACCATTGAAATGAAAAAAGTATTATTACTCATCATGAGCTGTGTATCAGTTTTACAACTGATGGCTCAGGATGCTGATTCTCTTTTTATTAGGGAGAACTATAAAAAGCATGAATATCAGATCCCGATGCGTGATGGAGTGAAGCTCTTTACATGTGTTTATACCCCAAAAGATCAGTCTAAAAAATATCCTATGATGATGCAGAGAACACCGTACAGTGTGGCACCATATGGAGAGGATAAGTACAAGACAATGCTGGGGCCATCTAAATACTTGATGAGAGATTTATACATTTTCGTGTATCAGGATGTGAGAGGAAGATGGATGTCAGAAGGTGATTATGATAACATGAGACCTCAGATTGATGGCAATAAAAAGAAGGAAAAGGATAAGATCGACGAGAGCTCTGATACTTTTGATACCATCGACTGGCTCTTAAAGAATATTAAAAATAACAATGGCAAAGTGGGGCAGTGGGGTATTTCTTATCCTGGGCATTACACGGCAGCAGCTTTACCAGAGGCGCATCCTGCATTGGTAGCTTCTTCTCCTCAGGCGCCTATTTCAGATTTCTTTTTTGATGACTTCCACCATATGGGAGCATTCTTGCAAAGTTATTTAATGGCTTTTCCTGTGTTCGGCTATCAAACAGAGCCAACTACAGAGAGCTGGTATAACGATGCTTGGGAAGAAATTAAAAAGGCAGGAAATGTAGCGGACGGATATGAGTTTAATATGGCTTTAGGTCCGTTGAAAAATGTGACTGAGAAATATTATCAGAAAGACTTTTTCTGGGATCAGGTGGTAGAGCATCCAAATTATGATGAGTTCTGGCAGAAAAGAAACTTGCTGCCTCATTTAAGAGATATTGATAACGCCGTACTTACTGTGGGTGGTTGGTTTGACGCTGAAGATCTTTATGGACCGTTGAATATCTATAAAACCATTGAGGCAAATAACCCAAAAGCGGAAAATACCATAGTTATGGGGCCTTGGAGCCATGGAGATTGGTATAGAGAAAAAGGTATTCAAGCCATCAATGATATTTACTTTGGTGATAGTATCTCTACTTTCTATCAGAAGAATATTGAAATGCCATTCTTTAAATACTACCTGAAAAATGAAGGTAATTTGAAATTGCCAGAAGCATATATGTATGATACTGGTGTGAAAAAATGGAAGATGTTTGATCAGTGGCCACCTCAAGAAATTCCAGCCGTGAAGCTTGGTTTTTCTGCTAATGGTAAGCTTTTGGTAAATGAAGAAGGAGATGCCAAAGAAGAATTTAAATATGTAAGTGATCCTGACTATCCGGTACCGTATACATCTCAGGTTGAGAGCGTAACGTTCACACCACGCAGGTTTATGACAGATGATCAGAGACATGCGTCTAAACGACCTGATGTACTTACTTTTAAAACAGATGTATTAACGGAAGATGTTACTCTGGCTGGCGAAATTTTAGCCAAGTTAAAAGTAGCTCTTTCTACCTCAGATGCCGATTTTATTGTAAAGCTTATCGATGTTTACCCAGATACTGCACAGGCCAACCCTGTTACGCCTAAGAATGTAACTATGGCAGGGTATCAGCAACTTGTGCGTCACGAAGTATTTAGAGGTAGATTTAGAAATAGTTTTGCTAAACCAGAGCCATTTACTCCAGGTGTGGCAGAAGACGTAACATTCCCATTACAGGATATTCTTCATACTTTCAAGAAAGGTCATAAGATCATGATTCAGATTCATAGCACCTGGTTCCCGTATATAGATAGAAACCCGCAGAAGTACGTGGATAATATTTATAAGGCCAATGCTGAAGATTTTCAAAAAGCTGAAATTACAGTGTATGGATCATCTACTGTAGAGGTGGGATCGCAGCAGAATTCTATGCAGGTTCCTAATGAGCTGGAGCTATACAAGAAATAAAAATCACAAAGCTTAAGAGGAAGGCCTGGTTGAAATTCAATCAGGCCTTTTTTATTGTTCTCATCCTGAAATTATAGTGCTCTAATTTACTTTAAATCAATGAGTTTGCTGAAATCGATATTTTAACATTCCTTTCATAGACTAATGATGGTGAATAGTGCGATATCTTGTAAATTGCGGCTCATTTGTAAATTCTAAAGATGAGGTGCCATGGTGAGCAAGATGGATTATCAAAAAGTACTGGAAGATATACGTAAGGAAGTGGAGCCGCTGCTTGATAAGGGTTTGGTAGCTGATTATATTCCTGAACTGGCCAAAGTAGACATAACCAAATTTGGTATTCACTTACTTTTCTTAGATGATTCTTCATTCTCAGTGGGGGATACTGAAGAGAAATTTTCTATTCAAAGTATATCTAAGGTATTCATGCTGGCGCACTGTGTAAGTCATATAGGTAAAAAGGTATATGACCGTATTAATGTAGAGCCTTCTGGAGACCCTTTCAATTCATTGGTGCAGCTGGAGTATGAAAATGGTATACCTAGAAATCCTTTCATTAACTCAGGTGCTCTGGTTGTAACTGACCTATTAATCTCTCACCTTCAAGACCCTCGTCAGCAATTTTTGGACTTCATACGTGAGCTGGTAGGGCAGAATGACATCTATTATGACAAGCAAATAGCCAGATCAGAGAAGGCTTGTGGCTATAAAAATGCGGCCATGGTGAACCTGATGAAGTCTTATGGCAATATTGAAAATGATGTGGAAGAGGTTCTTGATCTTTATTTCGACTTTTGCTCAGTATCTATGACTTGCAGTGAGTTAGCCAAAGCATTCAGAGTGTTTGCTAACCATGGTAAAGGAGTTATTGATGAGAAAAAATACATTTCCGAAAGCCAATTTAAAAGAATTACTGCCATAATGCAGACCTGCGGCTTTTATGATGAGGCTGGCGAGTTTGCCTTTAGAGTTGGTCTGCCCGGTAAGAGTGGCGTGGGCGGAGGAATAGCCGCCATATTGCCATCTCAATATAGTATTGTGGTTTGGAGTCCTGGTTTAAATAAAAAAGGAAACTCTTTGGCCGGGTTAAAGGCCTTAGAGTTGTTTACTACCATCACAGGTACCTCAATTTTTTAATTAATTTGAGGTACATTTTTAGGGTAATCATAGAATTGCAATGATCCTTTCTCAAAGTCTGTTTCTGACCATGAATCTACATCAAAGGTGCAAGCAAATACACCACAAGTAGGTAGATTATCCAGGTCAGTACTGGCTAATGAGTTAGCGAAATAAGTTAATCCGGGGTTGTGCCCGAATATCATAACTGAATCCCAACTATCATCGATATCCTGAATGATGTCCATGAGAGTGTCTTCACTAGCATGGTAGAGTTTGTTGTTTAGCTCAATATCCTTTTTAGGATAATCCAATGCCTCAGCAATGATTTTGCATGTAGCAAATGCCCTTTTTGCCGGGCTGCTGATCATTAGATGTGGAACTATGCCTTGTGATTTTAGCCTATCACCCATTTCCGGGGCATCTCTCTTGCCTCTTTTATTAAGAGGTCTATCTATGTCATCGAGGTGATGATATTTCCAGCTCGACTTAGCGTGACGAATGATATAAAGCGTTTTCATGAAGTACAGTTAGTTTTTTAAGATACTTAAAATATCAATAAAAATCTAACAAAAAATGAGAGGAATTGATGGGAGGGAGGCATGAAAAAAGTCATATAGAGTCAGCCAAAACTGACCCTATATGACATTTAATGATAAATCGCTTATTTAACTAAAGGCTTGTATTTAATTCGCTTAGGCCCTGTATCACCCAAACGTTTTTTTCTATCTTCTTCATATTCAGTGAAGTTACCATCAAACCACTTCACCTGAGAGTCACCTTCAAAAGCAAGTATGTGTGTACAAACTCTATCCAGGAACCATCTATCGTGAGAGATGATTACTGCACATCCACCAAAGTTCTCAAGAGCTTCTTCTAACGCTCTAAGTGTGTTTACATCTAAGTCGTTAGTAGGCTCATCTAGCAGAAGTAAGTTGGCTCCTTGTTTCAGGGCTATTGCCAGGTGCACACGGTTTCTCATACCACCAGAAAGTTCTTTTACTTTTTTCTGCTGATCTGATCCGTTGAAGTTAAACTTGCTTACATAGGCACGGCTGTTAATCTGCTTGCCACCAAGGTTGATCAGTTCGTTGCCTCCTGTAATTACCTCCCAAACAGAAGATTCTGGATTCAGGTTAGCATGTTCCTGATCTACATAGGCAATATCTACAGTAGAGCCTACTTCAAAAGTACCCGTGTCCGGCTTTTCCTTACCAGTTATCATCTTGAAAAGGGTGGTTTTACCCGCGCCATTTGGTCCGATGATACCTACGATGCCTGCCTTTGGTAAGTTAAACTCAAGATTTTCGTATAACAGCTTGTCTCCAAATGCTTTAGCTACTCCATGAGCCTCTATTACCTTGTCTCCCAGTCTTTCACCTGGTGGTATGTAAAGCTCTAGTTTCTCTTCTTTCTCTCTTGATTCCTGGCTTAAAAGCTTGTCGTAAGCATTTAACCTGGCTTTGGCCTTAGCATGTCTACCTTTAGGGGACATTTTAGCCCATTCCAACTCTCGTGATAAGGTCTTCTGTCTCTTAGATTCGGTCTTCTCTTCTTGAGAAAGTCTCTTCTGCTTTTGCTCTAACCATGATGAATAATTACCCTTCCATGGAATACCTTCGCCACGGTCTAGTTCAAGTATCCATCCGGCTACGTTATCAAGGAAGTAACGGTCGTGAGTTACGGCTATTACGGTACCTGCATATCTTTGTAAATGCTGCTCTAACCAATGCACAGACTCTGCATCTAAGTGGTTAGTAGGCTCATCTAATAAAAGTACATCTGGCTCTTGAAGTAAAAGTCTGCAAAGTGCTACACGTCTTTTCTCACCACCTGATAGGTTTTCAATCTTGGCATCCGCCGGAGGTGTTCTTAGAGCGTCCATAGCACGTTCTAATCTACTATCTAGTTCCCAGGCATTGAGCTGATCTAGCTTTTCCTGAACCTCGCCTTGTCTTTCGATAAGCTTGTTCATGCCATCAGGATCATCCATGATGTCCGGATCAGCAAATTTTAGATTGATATCTTCAAACTCCTGAAGTAAATCAACAGTTTCTTTTACACCTTCTTCTACTATTTCTTTTACGGTTTTGGTAGGATCTAGCTTTGGGTCCTGCTCCAGTAAACCAATGGAGTAGCTGCCATCAAAAACTACTTCACCTTTATATTCTTTGTCTACTCCCGCTATTATGCGCAGTAAGGAAGATTTTCCAGATCCGTTGAGACCTAAGACACCAATTTTGGCTCCGTAAAAGAATGAGAGGTAAATGTCTTTTAAAACTTGTTTGTTAGGCGGGTAGATTTTACTCACCCCAGCCATTGAAAATATTATTTTTTCGTCACTCATATTCTTTTTCCTGTTTATTGAAACAAATTTAGTTTTTTGCTGTATAAACAGCTGAAGGTTAAACTTTTTTTACTAATAAAGTTGTGCTTTCCTAAACTTTTCGTACTATGGTTACGTTTCAAGCCATAAATTAATTAACACTTGGTTGTAAAATACAGCCCTGCAAATAATTAATTTAAATATTTGATTTGAACATTTAAATTTTATTTTTGCACGAAATTTTGAAGTATAAATCATAGGAGGATTTATCTATGTATTGGACACTAGAACTAGCATCATATCTTGAAGACGCACCTTGGCCTGCTACCAAGGACGAATTGATTGACTATTCAATCAGAACCGGCGCACCGTTAGAAGTAGTTGAGAATTTGCAGGAGTTGGAAGATGACGGTCAGCCTTATGAAAATATCGAAGAGATATGGCCAGATTATCCTACTAAGGAGGATTTCTTTTTTAACGAAGACGAATACTAATAGCAATATAGCTTAAGAAGATGTTCGGGCTGACTTTACAAGTGAGTAATGGTCAGCCTTTGTTTTTTCTTTTTAGTAAAGCTTCTGCTATTATCAGATCCTCTGGTGTAGTTACCTTAATATTCTCATAGCTTCCTTCAAAGAGGGAAATCTTATGACCTGCCATTTCTGCCACGCTGGCATCATCAGTAAGGGTAGAGACTTCTTTTATATTATATGCATTTTTGATAATCGCCAGATCAAAGGTTTGTGGCGTTTGGATGAGTCTGTATGCAGATCTGTCTACAGCTTTTGTAGTGTCCTGATCAGTGACTCTGATAGATTCTTTGAGGCGAACGGCCGCTACAGCGCTCTGGTGAATGGCAGCTAATCTGAAAGAGGCGGCAATCGTATCTTTATCCACTAAAGGTCGCACTCCATCATGAATGGCAACCAGGCCTTCACTTTCCTTAATAGTACTCAATCCATTACGTACAGACTGGAACCTTGAATCTCCACCAATTGTGAGTGTATGTGATATGTTAAAGTTATGCTCCAGACAAAGGTTCTTCCAGGTCTCTACATCAGATTCAGGTAAAACCAGAATAATGGAGAGCTCGGAAGAGTAAGAGGCAAAAACCTCAAGAGTGTGCATGAGTATAGGCTTGCCATTTAGGAGGATGAATTGCTTCGGGATATGGCTTTTCATGCGTGTGCCTTTTCCTCCTGCTACTAATATAGCATATTCCTTTTGTGGCATGGGTAAAGCTGGGTGTGTTAAAATCTAAAATAAATAACCGTATATAAAAATCGGATGACCAATGGCCATCCGATTTTCATTTGATTAATCTTTTTTCTGACTACACAATGAGCATAGCATCACCGTAGGTAAGGAATCTGTATTTCTCCTTAATTGCAGTTTGGTATGCTTCCATTACTAGTTCGTAACCTCCGAAAGCACAAGCCATCATTAACAGAGTTGATTCTGGCATATGGAAGTTAGTGATCATAGCATTACAGATTTTGAAGTCATAAGGAGGGAAGATGAACTTGTCAGTCCAGCCTTCTTTTGGCTTCAGTCTGTTATTGGCAGATACACTAGATTCTAATGCTCTCATAGAAGTAGTACCGATAGAGCAAACTTTTCTCTTGCCATCAATGGCACTGTTTACCATGCTCACGGTAGGTTCATCTACCCAGAAGTTCTCAGAATCCATTTTATGTTTAGTAAGATCTTCTACATCTACAGGTCTGAATGTACCTAAGCCTATGTGAAGAGTAATACTAGCCATGTCTATTCCTTTAATCTCTAGCCTCTTTAAAAGCTGAGGAGTAAAGTGAAGACCAGCAGTAGGAGCTGCAACGGCGCCTTTGTGCTTGGCATAAATGGTCTGGAAACGATCTCTGTCTTCAGGTTCTGTTTCTCTTTTTATATATTTTGGAAGGGGTGTTTCGCCCAGGCTGTCTATAGTCTTGTAAAACTCTTCGTCAGTTCCATCATATAAGAATCGAATGGTTCTTCCTCTGGAAGTTGTGTTGTCAATTACTTCGGCTACTAAGTCGCCTTCACCAAAGTAAAGTTTATTACCTACACGGATTTTTCTGGCCGGGTCTACTAATACATCCCAAAGGTGCATTTCTTGATTTAGCTCTCTTAATAAGAAAACTTCAATCTTAGCGCCTGTTTTTTCCTTGTTACCATATAACCTGGCAGGAAAAACCATCGTATTGTTATTTACCATAACATCACCTTCGTCAAAATAGTCAACCACGTCTTTGAAAGACTTGTGTTCTATTTCGCCAGTGTCACGATGTATAACCATTAGGCGGGATTCATCCCGATTTTCAGCCGGATATAAGGCTACCAGTCCGGTGGGTAGATCAAACTTGAATTCTGATAATTTCATATTTAATATTACGGTATTAAATAAAACAGTTTATTTAAAATTTAGCTTGCAAAGTTAAAGTAATTTATTTATTAACATTATCTACCAAGAAATACTTTTCAATTTTGATATAAAAAACAGGTGTTAGTAATTCAACTCATATTAGAAAGCTTCAGGTTTGCCTGGAATGCACTGAAGATGAACCTTCTAAGAACGGTTCTGTCTTTGCTTGGTGTTACGGTGGGTATTTTTGCCATTATCACAGTGTTTACCCTGGTTGATTCGCTGGAGAAGAATATTAAGGATAGTTTTAGCTTCCTGGGAGCTGGTGTTATCTACATTGAAAAATGGCCGTTTACGCCAGACGCCAATGGAGAGTACCGCTGGTGGGACTTTTGGCAGAGACCAAATGTTAGCTATAATGAATTCCATTTTCTTGAGGAAAACCTAAAGAATAGTAGTTCAATGGCCATTTTCGGCGTTCGGAATAACTCCACTATAAAAAGAGGTAATAACAGTATCAGTGAGGTAGAGCTTTGCGGAAGCACCTACGGATACAGTGATATCTTTGAGATAGAACTGAATAAAGGGCGTTATTTCAGTCAGATAGAAACTGAATCTGGTCGTAACGTAGCTATTATCGGAAGTAATCTGGTATCTGCGCTGTTTCCTTTCGGCACTGACCCTATTGGTAAGGAAATTAAAATTAAAAATTTAAAATACATCATTATAGGAACTATGCCCAGGGAAGGGGAAAGCTTCCTGGGTACATCCAGTAATGATGATCTGTGTATTATACCTTATACCTCCTTTAGGAAATTATACCAAACCGGAACTGGTTCCTGGGAAGAGCTAGGCTCTAGAATTGGGGTAAAAGGAAAGGATTCTGATATTGGTTTAGTAGAGTTGGAAAATGAGTTGACAGGGTTGCTCAGGAATCGCAGAGGTTTAAAGCCTAAGCAGGATGATAACTTTGCTCTGAACCGACCTGAAGCTATAGCCAATATTATCGGCAGTGTATTCGATGTATTCGGAATTGCAGGATGGATTATCGGAGGCTTCTCTATATTAGTAGGTGGATTTGGAATCGCAAATATTATGTTTGTTTCAGTAAAGGAAAGAACCAATATTATAGGTATACAAAAGTCATTAGGAGCTAAAAACTTCTTCATACTCTTTCAGTTCCTGTTCGAATCAATTTTCCTTAGTGTTATAGGTGGGTTGGCAGGTTTGCTTTTGGTTTACCTGATTACTTTCATCCCTATGGGAAGTCTGGAAGTAGTATTGTCTATAAAAAATATAGTTCTCGGACTGGGTGTGTCAGCAGCTATTGGTACTGTATCTGGAATTGTGCCGGCCGCACTAGCCGCCAGGTTAGATCCAGTGATAGCCATCAGGTCGAGCTAATAGGATATTATTCAATAATGAAAAAGGGAGTTCTAAAATTTAGAACTCCCTTTTTTTTAAATCAATTGTGGAATATACTATTCTTGAGCAGCAATAGGCTTTTCAAGATCTTCGCCCTTTATTTGAGCTTTAATTTTGTTTTCAATCTCTTCCATAAGCTCAGGATTGTCTTCTAAAAGAGTTTTTACTGCATCTCTTCCCTGGCCAAGTTTGTTGCCATCATAAGAGAACCATGATCCTGCTTTCTTCACTATATCTAGCTCTACACCAAGATCGAGTACTTCACCTACTTTAGAAACACCTTTACCATACATGATGTCAAACTCTACCACTTTAAATGGAGGAGCTACCTTGTTTTTCACTACCTTCACTCTGGTTCTGTTACCAATGATGTCATTGGCTCCTTCCTTAATCTGACCTATTCTTCTGATGTCAAGTCTAACAGAAGCATAGAATTTAAGAGCATTACCACCAGTGGTTGTTTCAGGGTTTCCGAACATTACCCCAATTTTCTCACGAAGCTGGTTAATGAAAATACATGAACAACCTGTTTTATTAATGGTACCTGTTAGCTTTCTTAATGCCTGAGACATCAATCTAGCTTGTAGACCCATTTTGCTATCACCCATTTCACCTTCAAGTTCACCTTTAGGAACCAAAGCTGCTACGGAGTCAATTACGATGATATCAATAGCTCCAGACCTGATGAGGTGCTCAGCAATTTCGAGTGCCTGCTCACCACTATCTGGTTGAGAAATAAGTAAGTTCTCAGTGTCAATGCCTAGTTTCTCTGCATATACTCTATCAAAAGCATGCTCCGCATCTATAAATGCTGCTAAACCTCCAGTTTTCTGAGCTTCAGCGATACAGTGCATAGATAAAGTGGTTTTACCTGATGATTCAGGTCCATATATTTCTATAACTCTTCCACGTGGTATTCCGCCAACACCTAAGGCTATATCAAGGCTGAGAGATCCCGTTGAAATGGCAGGCACGTCTACTACCCGCTCGTCACTCAGTTTCATCACAGCACCTTTACCAAAGGTTTTTTCTAGTTTATCAATAGTTAATTGAAGCGCCTTTAATTTTTCGTCCTTTTCAGCCATTATCGGTTTACTTACTTGATTAAATTTTATTAATGGTGAAGTTACTAAGTTATAGGCATAAAAGTGAGATAACCCTCCTAAAAAATGTATTTACAGAGGCATTGCTTTGCCGCTGCTTTTATATATTGCGCCAAACTTCTTGGTATGAAAATATTTCAGGTTTTAATACTGATAATCCTAAACACCTCACTGGCACAGGCCCAGCTTAATAATAAATCTTTTCAATATGATCACTCCCTTCAGGAAAGCGATTCAAATGTGCTGGCGCTAAGTATCAATAGTTTGGGCTTCGCTAAAAACAATGAGTATTTTAATGATATTGCTGACGGCTATACTTTGTTTGGCTATCAGCTCAATCCAAATCTGTCATATCAAGCGGGCAAGTTTATAAGAATTGAGGCTGGGATATACCTTCAAAAGGATTTTGGCAATGATGATTACAGTGAGGTGGCACCTACTTTTTCTTTTAGATATAATAAAAATGCCTTCTCTCTCATTTTAGGTACTTTAGATGGCAGTGTATCTCACCGATTGATAGAGCCGCTCTATGACTTTGAAAACACACTAAACCGACGTTTGGAAAATGGGTTTCAAATAAAAGTAGATAAAGAATCGTTGTTTTTGGACACCTGGGTAGACTGGCAAAATATGATATATAAAGGTGATTCATCTCAAGAGCAGATTACTGGTGGTATGTCCGTAAAATGGAGTCCGATAAATAAAGGGAATGTTAAATTGACTATTCCTTACCAAATGGTGATTTATCATCAAGGAGGACAGATAGATGCTAACCCAGAACCATTGCAGACCAAAGGAAACTTCAGCTCTGGCTTGGAGTTGACCTTCCCAATTTCAGAGCAGGGTTTTGTTAGCGAGTTCAAAATGCAAAATTATTTTGTGTACAGTAATAATTTTTCTGGTGATGAAGACACGGCACTTAAGGCGGGTTCAGGAATTTATTTGAATGCAAGTATACAAACCAGGTTAAACCTTAATATTATGGCTAGTTACTGGCGAGGAAGTGATTTTACCTGCATACAAGGTGGTCAGTTATATTCCTCACAGTCATCATCTTACAAGAATTATGATGTAGTTGAGCCCATTAGGGAGTTGCTGATTTTAAGGTTTATGCATCAGCTTAAGATTACTGATGGTGTATTTTTTAATACCCGAGTAGAGCCGTTTTTTGATTTCAAGAACGGAACATTTGAATATGCTTATGGCTTTTATATAAACTATACCGGAGACTTTTTTCTTTTAAGAAACAGGTAATTATAGTTATGATAAAAAAGATTGGTCTGATATTAATCGCAGTTTTACTGATATGGGTTTTGTTTAACCTGGAGCTTGTAGGCTATGCTTATAAACAAGCCAAGGGGCAATTACATATCGTTTGGAATGCCAGGCCAGTATCAGAATATATCGCTGATCCTGAGGTGGCGGATTCCGTAAAACAAAAACTACATTTTATAGCCAAGGTGAGGCAATACGCCATTGACTCGCTCGGTCTTAATAATACAGACAATTACACCACCATGTATGACCAGAAGGGTAAACCTATCCTTTGGGTGGTCACTGGTTGTGAGCCTTACGAATTGAAAGCTAAAGAGTGGGATTTCCCTATAGTAGGACAAATGCCTTACAAAGGCTTTTTCATGGAGGAGGATGCTAAAGAAGCCATGGAGGAGCTTAGTGAGGAAGGGTATGATGCAGGCATAAGAACAGTAGGAGGCTGGTCTACCCTAGGTTGGTTTAAGGATCCTATCCTAAGCAATATGCTTTACCGAAATACTGGTGACTTGGCAAATCTAATTATCCATGAGTTGGTACACGCTACCATTTTCGTTAAAGATAGTGTTGAGTTTAATGAGAATATTGCGTCGTTCATCGCAGAAAGAGGAGCTTATAGATTTTTGAAAGATACTTATGGTGAAGAGTCAGAAGAATATTTGACTTATAAGTACGAGATTGAAGATGAGAATGCTTACATAGGTCATGTGTTGCGTGGTGCCGATAGCCTGGAAAAGTTATATGCAGGCATGGCAAATAAAGATGACGCCGAGAAAAGTCAGGAAAAGCAGCTAATGATCAGAAACATTGTTTCTAAGTTGGATACCATCAGTTTTCATTTTGAAACCTATAAAAAAGACCGCTCTGAATTCAATCCCAATAACACCTATTTTATGTCTTTTTTGCGATATAGATCAAAACAGGATAAATTAATGGATCTGTTTGAGAATAAATTTAACGAAGATTTAACCAGCTTTATCACCTACTTCGAGGAAAAACATCCTTTCCTTTGAGTAAAGAACCTAAATTGATGCATGTTTAAACTATTTACTTCTGTCTTCTTTTTTTCTGCCGCCCTCTGGATGGGGTTAAGCAATAATCAATCTACCTACAGGGTAATTGAGAATAATTGCTTTAAGCCTGGAGAGGTAATCGAATACACAGCCCATTATGGGTTTGTTCATGCGGCTAAAGGCAAAATGGTTATCAGTAAAGATATCTATACCCTAAATAATAGGCCTTGTTATAAAATTGATGTGTTCGGCGAGTCCATCGGCATGTTCGATATGTTTTTAAGAATTCGCGATAATTGGGGCACTTACTTAGATACTGCCTCTATTGTTAGTCATAAATTCTACAGGGTAATAGAGGAAGGGAAGTATCGCAAGAACGAAGTAGTAACCTTCGATCATGAAAAGCAGCAGGCTAAGGTGAAAACCTATGACCATAAAAAGGAAAAATGGAAAGCAGCTAAGTACTTCGATACCAAGAAAAATATTCAGGATTTAGTAAGCGGATATTATTATCTTAGGGTATTAGATTTTACTAAATATAAAGAAGGCGATATAATTACTATTGATGCTTTCTTTGATGATGAGCTTTACAAATTCCAGGTGCGTTACATCGGTAAGGAAACTGTAAAAACGAAGCTTGGAAAGATTAAGTCATTGGTGCTGTCGCCCATTATGCCGGAAAACAGCCTGTTTGATGGTGAAAACTCTATTAAGGTGTGGATCTCTGATGATTTAAATAAAGTGCCGCTAAAAATTAAAGCAGAAATGTTCGTAGGAGCGGTAGAAATTGATATAAATAACTATGAGAAAAGTTAATAATTAAGGAATTGTTAAGTTATTATTACATGCTTTTTATTGAAGCATTTTCTCTATAGTTTTAGCCTTTCTTTTAGAAAAGCAAAGTTGATTTTCATTAAAACTCGATAACTATGGGAAGCAAGCAGGAATACAAAGTGCTTGTTGTTGATGATGAAGAGGCAATCCTGGAATTGCTTAAGTACAACCTTGAGAAGCAAGGGTATGAAGTTAAAACAGCATTGGATGGTATAAGAGGTGTTGAAATTGCCAAAAAATTCAAGCCTGATTTAATTCTGTTAGACATCATGATGCCCAAGCAAGATGGTGTTGAAACCTGTAGGCAGATGCGTGAAATTCCTGAACTCGCCAGTTCATTCATTATCTTTCTCACAGCTCGCTCTGAAGAGTATTCAGAAGTGGCCGCTTTCGACGTAGGCGCGGATGATTATATCACCAAGCCTATAAAGCCAAGGGCACTTATGAGCAGGATCAGTGCTTTGTTTAGAAGAGATTCTAAAAAGAAAACTGTCACTAATCAAATCACCATAGGAGATCTTGTTATCGATCGCTCTAGCTACACCATTCAAAGAGAAGGTGGTGAAATAACTCTCCCTAAAAAGGAATTTGAATTACTTTATTTCCTGGCACAAAACCCTAATAAGGTATTTGGTCGTGATGAGCTGTTGCAGAATATCTGGGGTTCAGATGTTTATGTGCTAGCCAGAACGGTAGATGTGCACATTAGAAAGGTGAGAGAGAAGATTGGGGATGACTACATCAAAACTGTGAAAGGTGTAGGCTATAAGTTTAGCCTAAACTAGATATATGGTATTCAGTTCGCGTGTAATAGCCGTACTATTAGCGTTTTGTATTGCAGCAGTAACCACTGCATTCCTTTCCTTATTTAAGGAGGTCACTCAAAATGCGCTGGTAGTAACGTTTCTTATCAGCTTTTCCTCATCATATCTATTGGGCTTTATTATTCTGGAGTTTTTGATCTTCAGAGAAATAAACAAAATATATAACCTGTTTGATAAGCTGAGGAAGAAGGAGCTTTCCAGTATAGAGCATGATAGGTCTAACATGCTTAATCCACTGAAGAAGATTAATGAAGAGATATTTTCTTATGCTGCACTTAAGCAAAAGGAAATTGATGAGCTCAAAAAGATTGAGGCCTTCAGAAAGGAATTTATTGCTGACGTCAGTCATGAACTCAAAACACCGATCTTTGCAGCTCAGGGCTTTGTACATACACTTTTAGACGGGGCCGTAAAGGATAAGAATGTAAGGATAAAATTCCTTAAAAAGGCAGCTAAAAGCTTAGATGGTCTTGATATGCTGGTGCAAGATTTACTTACCCTCTCTCAGATAGAGACCGGTGAAATAAAAATGCATTTCGAAACCTTTGACATCAAAAGGCTTATAGAAGAGATCTTTGATCAGTTTGAAAACAAGGCTGATAAGAAGGATATCGTTCTGGAGCTGGAAGGAAATGAAGAGGAGGTTTTGGTCTATGCTGACTGGCAACGAATCAATCAGGTACTCACTAATCTGATAAGCAACGCTGTAAAATACTCCAATGAAGGCAGTAGGGTATGGGTGAGCTTTACTATATCAAAAACCACAGTCACTACCTTTGTGAAAGACTCTGGAGAGGGTATTCCTGCTGAAGATGTAAAGCGAATTTTTGAACGATTCTACCGGGTGGATAAGAGCCGGTCTCGTGAAAAAGGAGGTACAGGTCTCGGGCTGGCCATCGTAAAGCATATAATGGAAGGCCATAATTCTAAAGTGGAGGTAAAAAGTATTGTGGGAGAAGGCTCTGTATTTAGCTTCAAGCTGCCTATTGGGCAGGACGAGCCACCATACGACGAATAATCATTCCCGTTCTGTTATTCACTTATTATAAATCTTTAGCTTTGCACCATGGCAAAAGTGTTGTTTAAAGATTTAATCCTGTGGGAGGATGAGGATTATATTGTTATCAATAAACCTCCGCACATATCTACTTTAGATGATCGTAACGATCAGGTGAATATCCTTTCTTTAGCTAAGAAGTATAGTGATGATGCTCAGGTAGGGCACAGACTAGATAAGGAAACATCCGGAGCATTGATTATTGCTAAAAATCCGGAAGCCTATCGTGAGATCTCTATGCAGTTTGAGAATAGAAAAATAGGTAAGGTGTACCATGCAGTGAGTAACGGCATTCATGACTTTAATGAATTGGTGATAGACAAGCCTATTTCAAAGCTCTCTAACGGTACCGTGAAGATAGACTATAGAGATGGAAAGCCAGCGCAGACTACGCTCAATACAATAAAAGCTTACCGCTCTAATACTTTAGTTGAATGCAGGCCTGTAACTGGTAGGATGCACCAAATCAGGATACACCTGACCACTCAGGGAGCTCCTATTGTAAGCGACCCTCATTACGGAGGTCAGGCGGTATATCTTTCTCAGTTTAAAAAACATTTTAATTTAAAACGCGATACAGAGGAACAACCATTAATTAAAAGGTTAGCTTTGCACGCACGAGCCTTAAGGTTCACTACCAGAGATGGAGAAGAGAAAAATATAGAGGCACCCTATCCAAAAGACTTTGCGGTGCTCGTAAAGCAGCTGGATAAGTATGCATAAAAAAACGCCATAATGTAAATATTTACAGACTGGTGTTGCATATGAAAATATATACTTCTATCTTTGTGGTCCTTTTTCAAGGGGGAGAAATATCTATTACAAAAAATAAAGCTTTTAAAGCGTGGATACTTTAAGTTATAAGACAGTTTCGGCTAACAAGGCAACCGTAAACAAAGAATGGATCATCGTAGACGCTGATTCTAAGGTTCTTGGTAGGTTGGCCAGTGAGGTTGCGAAAGTAATTAGAGGAAAAAATAAGCCTGAGTTTACACCTAATGTAGACTGCGGTGATAACGTTATCGTTATCAATGCTGACAAGATCAGGCTTACCGGTAAAAAATGGACCGACAAGGTATATGTTACACACACCGGTTATCCGGGAGGACAGCGTGCAGCTACTCCTAAGGAATTGATGGCCAAGTCCTCAAGATTGCTTGTTGAAAGAGCAGTTAGAGGTATGTTGCCTAAAAACAGACTTGGAAGAGCCTTATTCAAAAATTTATACGTTTATGAGGGTGCTGAGCATCCACATGAAGCTCAACAACCAAAAGAAATTAAATTTTAATTGATGGAAGTAATAAGTTCAATAGGAAGAAGAAAAACTTCAGTAGCCAGAATCTATGTGTCTGCAGGAAATGGCGAAATCACTGTTAACAGCAGAAGTTTAGAAGATTACTTTCCTTCTGAGATTCTTCGCACTATCGTAAAGCAGCCTCTTAACATTGTTGAAGTAGAGGGTTCTTATGATATTAAGGTGAATGTAGACGGAGGTGGTCCTGCTGGACAAGCCGAAGCTATTAGATTAGCTGTGTCTAGAGCATTAGTAGATATCGACACTGAATTCAGACCTCCACTTAAAAAAGAAGGTTTCTTAACTAGAGACCCAAGAATGGTGGAACGTAAGAAATACGGTCGTAGAAAAGCGAGAAGAAGATTCCAGTTCAGTAAGCGTTAATATGCTTGCTTGGCTGTTATACTTACAACCGAGAAAAATAAACAATTAATGGCAAATAAATTAGAGTATAAAGACTTACTTGATGCTGGTGTTCACTTCGGACACTTAACGAGAAAGTGGGATCCTAAAATGGCTCAGTACATTTTCATGGAGAAAAACGGGATCCACATTATTGATTTAAATAAGACCCTTGAGTGCCTCGACAAAGCATCTTATGCACTTAAGAACATAGTAAGATCAGGAAGAAAAGTTCTTTTTGTAGCTACTAAGAAGCAAGCACAAGACGTAGTTAGTGAAGCGGCAAGGAAATTAAACATGCCTTACGTTACTGACAGATGGTTAGGTGGTATGCTTACTAACTTCGCTACTATCAGAAAATCATTGAAGAAAATGTCTTCAATTGATAAGATGATGAAAGACGAGTCTTACCAGAACTTAGCGAAAAGGGAAAGGTTAATGGTTTCTAGAGAGAAAGAAAAACTAGAGAGAGTTCTAGGTGGTATCTCTGACCTTAACAGACTTCCTGCTGCACTTTTTGTGATCGATGTAAAAAGAGAGCACATTGCAGTAAAAGAAGCTCAGAAGTTAAATATCCCTGTATTTGCTATGGTAGATACTAACTCTGATCCTACTGGTGTAGATTTCCCTGTTCCTGCGAACGATGATGCCTTCAAATCAATCTCTCTTATCACTAACTATATCTGTGATGTGGTAGAAGAAGGTCTTAGCGAAAGAAAGAAGGAAAAAGAAGAAGCTAACTTGAAAAAGGAAGAAGAAGCTAAGAAGAAAGCAGACGAAAACGAGACTGTAGAGAAATAAAGTATAGATATATATTGAAAAAGAAGAAAATTGAACATTGGCTTTATACTGATGTTCAATTTTTTTATTAACGATAATTAAATTAAGCAATTTATAAAATTAACAAACTATGGCTATTACAGCGAAAGACGTAAATAAGCTAAGGCAGATGACTGGTGCCGGTATGATGGATTGTAAAAAGGCACTTACTGAAGCTGAAGGTGATTTTGATGCGGCAATTGACCTTCTTAGAAAAAAAGGACAAAAAGTATCTGCTTCTCGTGCAGATAGAGAAGTTACTGAAGGTTCTGTCTTCGTGAAAACCAATGACGCAGGTTCTAAAGGTATCCTTATAGCACTTAACTGTGAGACTGACTTCGTGGGTAAAAACGAAGAGTTCTTAGGTTTAGGTAATGCTATCCTTGATGTTGCTTTTGAAAAAGAACCAGCTACTGTAGAAGCTCTTATGGCTGAAAAAATTGGTAACGTTACTGTAGAAGAAAAAATTACTGAGCTTGTTGGTAAAATCGGTGAGAAAATCGAGATCAGTGAGTATGTAATTGTTGATGGCGAAGCTGTAGTTCCTTACATTCACGCTGGTAACAAACTAGGTGTATTAGTATCTCTTAAAGGAGCTAATGGTACTGACGTTCAAGCTGCTGGTAAAGACGTAGGTATGCAAATTGCTGCTATGAACCCTGTAGCTGTAGATAAGGGTGATGTAGATGCTTCTACTGTAGAGAAAGAATTAGAAATTGGTAAAGAGCAAGCTTTAGCTGAAGGTAAGCCTGAGGCAATCGTTGAGAAAATCGCTCAAGGTAAACTTGAAAGATTCTACAAAGATAACACTTTGTTAAATCAGCAGTTTGTAAAAGATAGCTCTGTAACTGTAGCTAAATATTTAGATTCTGTAAACAGTGGTCTTACTGTTACTGAGTTTAAAAGAGTTTCTATCGGTTAATTACCAAAGAAATAGAGATAATAAAAAAGCCTGTCAGTTTTTCTGACAGGCTTTTTTTGTGCTTACTGTTCGTTATTTTCTTCCTGATATATCTGGAATTCAACCCTTCTGTTCAGGTGTTTGTCTTCTTCAGTGATTTCCTTCACAATCGGCTTGGAGCTTCCATAGCCCTTAGCTGTGACACGGTTCTCTTCTACGCCACCGAAGTGAACGAGGTATTCTTTAATAATATCTGCCCTATCCTGTGAAAGCTTGAGGTTGAAGTTCTCCTGGCCATCAGAATCTGTGTGTCCATTGATCTTTAGCTTGTAGTCCGGGTTATCTAGCAAAAAGTCCGCAATCTTATCCAGATCACCATACATAGGTGTGGTAAGGTCAGCTCTGTTCTCTTCAAATTCCATTGATTCAAATTTGATCTTGCTGGATATAGGCGTAGTTTGCCTGTGAAGCTCCTTTTCACCATCCAGATAGAAGATTTCCTCTATTCTAAAGAATTCCTCTCCTTGAATGATAAGGAGATAGTTATTGTTATTGATCAGGTCAAACTCAAAGCTACCATCAGGCCTTAAAAACTTTGGTGCTACCTCAATGCCATTATCCAGATCTATAATGGAAACTATGCCTTGAAATGGCTTGCCGTTTTCCTCGTTAGTCAATGATCCTTTTACTTTGGTGGTGGCATCAGGTTGTGCTCCCATCGGAACTGGAAATGAATATAAATCCAGGTTCGTCATGTTATCTTTCACAGAACGTGCATAGTAGAGGTTCTCAGATTTTGAATCTATAGTGAAGTAGAATTCACTGCCAGGCCCGTTAACCAGCGGGCCTATGTTTATCGGTTCCGTCCAATTATGACGATCATAGTAGGATTTATAAATATCAAACTCACCGAAATTAAGGTTCTGACCATTGGAACTGAAGTAGAGAACATCATCCTTATGATGGTAGAATGGGCTTACCTCAGAGTTTCTAGTATTGATGATAGGACCAATGTTCTGAGCCTTTGACCACTGTCCATTCTCCCTCACACTGAAATAGATGTCTGATAAACCAAAACCACCTATTCTATCAGAGGCAAAATAAAGCGTATCCTCATTATGAGACAGTGAAGGGTGAGAGTCCCAGGTAATACTATTGATATTAGCGCCCAAATTAGTGGCTTTGCCCCAAGTGCTGTCTTCTTCCATACGACTGACGAATAAATCACAGTCACCATATGAATCTGGAGAGTTGCATCGGGCAAAGTATATGGTTTGACCATCCTTGCTTAAGGTGGCAGAGCCCTCATTATATTGGGTGTTTAGTTTTTTTAGTTCATTAGCTTTATCCCAGCTATTATAATCATAGCGCGTCATGAAAAGATCTTCATCATTCACCGGGTCTACACCTCTGAAATGAGAGTTTCTTTTTGAGGTGAAAATCAGTACATCATCATTGGAGCTTAGCGTGGGGCCGTAATCAGAAAGATCAGAATTTACGATATCGCCCATGTTCAGAAGCACACTTCGCGGTGGGATCAGTGTATCTACTTCCTTACGATAATCTACCAGCTCGTAATAATAATCTAAAGAGACGTAGTAATCTTTATCGTTAGTAGTAAGAGAATCGTAATAAGTGGCAATTTGCTCAATATCAATATCTTCCCTATGATGTTTGAGTATAAGTTTATAGAGTAATTTGGCTTCTTCCACATCTCCATGTAGCTCTGTCAATTTGGCGAGTTGCCAGAGCCAGAAAGTGTCACGGTAAAAATTCATTACTCCGAAATTTTTCACGTAGGCGCGGAGCTTTGGATATAAGGCTATCGTGGCCTTTTCCTCATAAAGTTTTTTTATTTGGTTTAATTTGCTTTCGTTATAGTAATAAGGTACTTTGTTAACATTAGCAAAATCAAACAGGTCTGACTGGCTAAATCTGGATAATGAGTCATTAAGATTGAGTACTCCACCGGACTTTACCTGCCCGAATACAGCGCTGTTTAAAAAGATTAGAAGTAACAATCCTAAGCCCCCTTTAATCGTTGCTTGAAGCATCAACCTTGTGCTCGTGTTGACCTTAGCCCTATTATAAAAAAGTATTTTTTTCAATATCAGTTAAAAAAATGTTTTTGGCATAGCTATTGACCTTTAATAGGTCAATCCGAAATTTAGGAAATTTGTATTAATAATGTGTCATAATGGCATGTTAAAGTATTTAAGACACAACAATATATGTTTAATAAATTGTTTTTTTCAGATTTAGTGCAGGAGGATTCAGAAGACCTTATTCAACTCATTAATCCGGAAGAAAGTTCAGAAGAGGAGCAGGATAACTTACCAAAGGAGGTTTCTATACTTCCCATAAGAAACACAGTGTTGTTTCCTGGGGTAGTGATACCAATTACTGTGGGGCGTCAGAAATCGATAAAACTAGTTAAGAAAGCTTACGAAGGAGATAGATATATTGGCGTTATAGCCCAAAAAAATGTAAAAACGGAAGATCCTTCCATAGATGATATTTATACCATTGGTACTGTAGCTAAGATCATTAAGATGCTAGTGCTGCCTGATGGGAATACTACTATTATTATTCAGGGGAAGAGCCGTTTTGCTATAGAAGAAGTAAAACAAGAAGAGCCATATATCAGAGCTAGTATAGAGCTGCTTAAAAGCACCTATCCTAAAAGTACTAAGAAGGAAATTAAGGCAATTATTCAATCTTTGAAGGATTCTGCTTCCAAGATTTTGAAGCTTAACCCTGAAATTCCTCAAGAAGCACAGATGGCGTTGGATAATATCCACGACTTAGGTTTCTTAACTCATTTCCTTTCTTCTAACCTTAATGCGGAAGTTGCTGATAAGCAAAGATTATTAGAGCTGAATGATGGTAATGAAAGAGCTACGCTTCTTTTAGAATTCATGCTTAAGGAAATTCAACTTTTAGAGTTGAAGTACGACATTCAAAAGAAAGTCCACACCGATATAGATCAGCAGCAGAGAGACTATTACCTGAGGCAGCAGATTAAAGTGTTGCAAGATGAGTTAGGGCATGATGGACCTGATCAGGAAATTGAGGTGCTAAGGAAGAAGGGTGAAAAGAAAGATTGGCCTGAAGATGTGAATAAACATTTTCAGAAAGAGCTGGATAAAATTTTAAGAATGAATCCCGCAGCAGCGGAGTATCCTGTGGCCATGAACTATGTGGAGCTGCTTCTTGATCTGCCGTGGAATGAATTTACTAAGGACAATTTTGATCTAAAACGGGCTAAAAAGATCTTAGATAATGATCACTTTGGAATGGACAAGGTGAAGGATAGGATCATAGAATATCTTGCAGTGCTTAAGCTGAAGCAAGATATGAAAGGCCCTATTTTATGTCTTTATGGCCCTCCCGGAGTAGGTAAAACCTCACTCGGTAGATCTATAGCGAAAGCGTTAAAACGTAAGTATGTCAGAATGTCACTGGGAGGTGTGCATGATGAAGCTGAGATTAGAGGGCACAGAAAAACTTATGTAGGAGCGCTTCCTGGTAAGATCATTCAAAACTTAAAAAAAGCGAAATCTTCTAATCCGGTATTTATCTTGGATGAGATAGATAAGGTGAGTTCAGACTTTAGGGGAGATCCTGCATCGGCTTTGTTGGAGGTATTAGATCCGGAGCAAAACGGTGAATTTGTAGATAACTATCTGGAGCTGGAATATGACCTTTCAAAAGTCTTATTTATAGCTACAGCTAACTCATTAGAAACTATCCACCCTGCTTTAAGAGATAGAATGGAGATCATTGAGATTTCTGGCTATACGCAGGAAGAGAAAGTAGAAATAGCTAAGAGGCACCTAATACCCAAGCAAAAGAAAGAACATGGTTTAAAAACTAAGGATGTTTCTTTCCATAAAAAAGGTATTGAAAAAGTGATTGATGGGTATACCAGAGAGTCTGGTGTGAGAAACCTTGAAAGAACTATCGGTTCTGTGATAAGGCATGCCGCTAAGTCAATTGCTTTAGAAGAAGAATTCAACTCTACTGTTACCGCAGAAGAGGTAGTGAAAATTCTTGGTGGAGAAAGATTTGATAAAGAGCTATATCAGGGCAATAATATTGCTGGTGTAGTTACTGGCCTAGCCTGGACACAGGTAGGAGGGGAGATACTATTCATTGAATCCAGCTTGAGCAAAGGGAAGGGTAAGCTTACGCTTTCTGGCCAATTGGGAGATGTAATGAAAGAATCGGCCATGGCTGCTATTTCTTATTTAAAAGCTAATGCAGGGCATTTGGGCATAGATTACAGAGCTTTTGATCAGTATGATCTTCATGTACACGTGCCGGCAGGTGCAGTGCCTAAGGATGGGCCATCTGCAGGTATCACTATGCTTACGTCATTAGCTTCTATTTATACCCAAAGAAAAGTGAAGGATAAACTGGCTATGACAGGTGAGATCACTTTGAGAGGTAAAGTGCTACCAGTGGGTGGTATTAAGGAGAAAATACTAGCTGCCAGAAGAGCTGGAATAAAAGAAATTATCCTTTCAGAAAAGAATGAAAGAGATATAAACGAGATAGATGAAAAATACATCAAAGGGCTGAAGATCAACTTTGTGAGTACTGTTGATGATGTCTTAGCCATAGCATTGCTAAAAGAAAAGGTGAAATCACCAGTGACTTTTAGTTTTGCGGATGACAACAATAAGGCATAAGTTTGACTACAACTCAGCCAATGCATTGATGAAAAAAGGAATTTCAATAGTATGCTTACTTTTTATTTGTGTCCAAACTTACGGACAGGTAGGAGGTAAGCATTCTTTTGAATTTCTAAGTGTACCCAATAATGCCAGAACAGTAGGCCTGGGCGGAAAGAACGTTTCGATATATAACGAAGACTTAAATCTGCTTGCTGATAACCCTGCTGCAGTGGGTGATTCACTTTCTGGCTATCTGACTTTTAACTACTTAGCTTATTTTGCCGATATTCACTCGGCATCTTTTGTTTATAAGCATGACTTTGATAAGTGGGGGAGCTGGTACGTAGGCACCAATCACTTCAGTTATGGAAACATCACTTCTTATGATGACACCGGTGCCGAACTAGGAGAATTTAATGCCGGAGAGACTGTTTTTTTTATAGGAAGAAGTCATCAAATTTCTTATTTTACATTAGGCGCTACTCTTAAGTATATCAATTCGAATATTACAGCTTATACCAGTAATGCCTTGGCGATGGATTTGGGTGGTGTTTTTAAACATCCTAAGCTGAACCTTACCGCTGGGCTGGTGTTTAAGAATGTTGGAGTGATGTTAAGTGATTATTCTGAAACGTCAGATACTAAGCTTCCATTTGATGTACAAGTTGGAGTGAGCTTTAAGCCGGAGCATATGCCTTTAAGGTTTTCATTTACCGGGTATAATCTGGCAGATAGAAACAGCACCTATTATGATGCCAATGGCTCAGAAGATGAGCCGGGAGCATTTGATAAGATGTTCAGACATGTAGTGGTAGGAACGGAAGTGCTGATTACTAAGAACCTAAATATAAGATTCGGTTATAATCATTTAATAAGACAAGAACTAAAACTGGAAGATGGTGCCCATGGCGCTGGATTTTCTTATGGTTTAATGTTCAGAATAAAAGCTTTTGAGTTTGCGTATAGTAGAGGTGGATATCATGCTGCAGGAGGATCGCACAGCTTTACCCTTACTACCAATACCAACTTATTTTTGAGAAAAAGAAAAATTTAGACATGATAAATCAAGAAACATATTTTACACCTAAGCAGATTGTAGAGGAACTTGATAAATATATTATCGGCCAGAAAGATGCTAAAAGGAATGTAGCTATAGCCTTAAGAAACAGGTGGAGAAGGATGAACGTGAAGAGCGAGATGCAGGGCGAAATAGTGCCTAATAACATCCTGATGATAGGTGCTACTGGTGTAGGAAAAACAGAGATAGCCAGACGTTTGGCCAAGATTGCTAATGCGCCATTTACTAAGGTAGAAGCATCAAAATTTACTGAGGTAGGTTATGTGGGTCGTGACGTAGAATCTATGGTGAGAGACCTGGTAGAGCAGTCAGTAAATCTGGTGAAATCTGAGAAGAAAGAAGAGGTTAAGGTAAAAGCAGAGCAAATAGTAGAGGACATTATTCTGGATGCGCTTATCCCACCTATCAAAGGAACTAATGGCGTGAAAAATCCTGCTTCTACTGAAACTGTTACTGGAGAACTGCCAGAATCGGATCATGAGCTGAACGAAAGAACCAGAGAGCGTTTCAGAGAGAAAATCAGAAATGGCGAGCTGGAAGATAGAAAGATAGATGTCAGTGTGAATAAGCCTTCAAACCCTGGCATAGGAATGATAGGTGGTGGAATGATGGATGAATCATCCATGATCAATCTGCAGGAAATGATCAGCGGCATGATGCCTAAGAAAAGCAAGAAGCGTAAGGTTTCAATTGCCGAAGCTAGAAAGCTCTTGATAGAGGAAGAATCAGCCAAGCTAATTGATATGGATGAGGTGAAAGACCTTGCCATTATGAAAGCTGAAAACACAGGAATTATATTTATAGATGAGATCGATAAGATCGCTGCTGGTGGTTCAGGTAAAAAAGGTGGCGGTGGCCCCGATGTGAGTCGTGAAGGTGTACAGAGAGATTTATTGCCGATAGTAGAAGGTAGTACCGTAAACACCAAGTATGGTTTGATAAAAACAGATCATATCTTATTTATAGCGGCAGGAGCATTCCATGTATCTAAGCCTTCAGATCTTATTCCTGAGCTTCAGGGTAGATTCCCAATTAGAGTAGAATTGAATAATCTTACAAAAGAGGATTTCTATCATATCTTAAAAGAGCCTAAAAATGCTTTAACTAAGCAATATGAAGCACTTTTAGATTCAGAGGAAGTGAAGTTAACATTCCAGGAAGATGCATTAGAGGAAATTGCAGAGAAAGCCTTCCAAATCAATACCGAAGTGGAAAATATTGGAGCAAGAAGATTGCATACTGTGATGAGTCAGTTGCTGAACGAGTTCTTATTTGATGTGCCAGATATCATTGGGCCAAATGCCAATATTGTGATTACCAGGGATATGGTGAATGATAAGCTTGCAGGCCTTATCACTAATAAAGATCTCAGTGAGTTTATTCTGTAAAGAAATATTAAAATAAAAGAGGGCCGTTTCATTCATTTGAAATGGCCTTTTTTGTTAGCAATTGGCCAATGAACAAGGCTCTTCCTGTGTTTCGAACTCCAGCGTGGCATGAGCTATGCCCATTTCTTCTAAAATAGTACGAACACTCTTTTTCATTTCAGCCAATTCATCTACAGTGGTTTTATGAGGAACTACTAAATGTGCACTGAAGATATTGTACTCTCCATCCATAGTCCACAGATGGCAATCGTGTACTTCCTTAACGTCATCCAGAGCTTCTATTTTTTTGGTAATCAGCGCGATGTCTATGTTTGAAGGTGTCCCCTGAAGAACTATGGTAAAGCTCTTTTTAAGGTTTTTAAATACGTTAAAAAGGATAAATGCTGCTATTCCTAATGATAGAATTGGATCTATCACCGGAGCATCTACAAAATGCATCACTATGGCTCCGATCAGTACCGCTACCCAGCCTAAAACATCTTCCAATAGATGAAGAGAAACAACTTCTTCATTGATAGAGCTTCCTTTTCTTAGCTTAAGTACTGCGGCGCCATTAACCAAAATTCCTACTATGGCCAATGCTATCATTCCTTTGGTAGATGGCTGCTCCGGATTTAATATTCTGGGGATAGCCTCATAAATGATGATGATAGATCCTGTGAGTAGTACTGCGGAGTTAATGATAGCACCTAGAAGTGAAAACCTTTTGTAGCCATAAGAGAATTTCTTATCCCGGCCTTTTGAAGATAAGTTTTGGAAATACCACGATAGACCTAAGCTCAAGCTGTCTCCCAGATCATGCAACGCGTCTGATAGTATGGCTACACTATTGGTCAGTATTCCACCTACCAATTCCAGGATGGTGAATCCCAGATTCAGGAAAAAGGCGGTTTTAATATTGCCAGTGCCATGATGATGATGGTGATGATGTCCGTGGTCGTGTCCCATAAATATGTGTAGGCCTAAAATACGTTCACATTACCTATGAATTTAAGTGATGTGCTTTTTCTTTAATTTGTTAACAAGTGCATTTTGCTTAAGTTCACTTTATATTTACCAAAAAATCAATCACCCCTAACAATGAAGCGATTCTTTATTAGCATTCTCATTTCCATTCCATGCATATCAGTAGCACAGTTTAAAAATGTGGAATTGCCAGCCTCAGATGGCGAAGTAAGTTCTGGTGTGGCGATAAGTCAGAAAGAGACATCTAATATTATAATATCCTCATCAAGTGGTAAAATGTATTTTACTGAAGATGGTGGCACAAGTTGGTCAAGTTCTTCATTGGGGAAAGCAGGTAATTCCTCTACTGTAGCCGCTGATAAAAAAGGTGATTTTTATGCGATATCGCAGGATGGCGAACAGCTAACGACATACAAAGCAAAAGCTCCAGGGCAGGAATGGGCGGAGGAAGGAGCCCAGAATTTTGCAGGAATAACTGATTTCTGCTTCGTAAGCCATCTGGATAAAGGTGATTTAGGACTTACAGTGCTTCAAGGGAAGAAGGATAGTGAATGCACAACATCCGTTAAATATTATGATGGTAATGGTAAAAAATGGTCAGATCCATTGGAGGTGACTTCTGTGAAGGGTGAATGTGCAGAAGTAGAGAGCTCTATCAAAGGGAGTAGTCTTGCGTATGGTACTGAAGATCAAGTATATGCTGTGTGGTTGAAAAACGGAGGAAAGATATGGTTGGATCGATCTTATGATAAAGGAAAGACCTGGTTAAGAAATGATATCTCAGCCACCGATCAGGTAGGTGGTAGCGATTTGAAAATAGATGGTGTGAGTAACTGGACGAATACTCCGGTACTGAAAGTTGATAGAAGTATTACACAATACCGAGGTTCCCTTTATATGGCATGGACAGATATGAGAGGTGGAGCGGATAATGCAGATGTCTATTTCATATCTACCAGAAACAAAGGTGATTATTGGAGTGTACCTGTAATTGTTAATACAGACCAGTCTGGTAAGCATCAATTTATGCCGGCAGTGGCTTCAGATGCTACAACAGGAGTTATCTATGTCCTTTTCTATGATAGAAGGAATTCTGATGACACTACAACTGATGTATATATTGGTTATTCTATAGATGGTGGAAATAGCTTCACTAACAAAAAAGTTAGTGAGAAACCCATTGATATGAGCAATGACCAATCTTTTGGTCTTGATTTAGCCGCTCATGAGGGCGTAATCGTAGCCACATGGACGGGCATTTCTGATGGTAAGACTAAAATCATGGCCTCTGTAATGACACAGCAGGAATTAGTGCCTGAGATAAAAACAGACTCAGGCAAGAAAAAGAAGAAATAAGCTTAAAGGTGCTTCTTTAAGAATTTCTTAAGCACCTTCACTTCATCTTTCTTAATTGCTGGAAAGTTAGCTATACGGAAGGTGTCAATTTTGTTTTCGCCATACCCATTGCCAAGAACAATGCCTTCTTGTAATGCCTTCTCTTTTATTTTTTGAATGCGTTCAGGAGTTCCTTTAACTACTAAAACCGTGTTGGATCTCACATTTTCGTTTTCAATGAGCCATTTACAATGACCTTTACTACTATTAATGATCTCAGAATAGGCTTCAAATCTCTTTTTCAGCTTTTTATCCACCTTCTGAATCGGGCCTCTTTGATCTAACACTTTCATTAGCAGGTAGATGCCCATCACGTTAGGAGTGTATGAAGTTTGGTAATCCTTCATTTTCTCTATCATGAAGGTAAGGCTATTGTAGTGGTTAGACTCTCCCAAATCATTAGCCTTCTTCAAGGCATTTGGCGAACATACCATAATGCCCAGACCTGCCGGTAAACCAAAACACTTCTGTACTGAGGCATACCAAATATCTGCGTTTTCAAAGTGCAAAGAAACACCCGCCATACTTGAGGTAGCATCCACAGCTATCAGGTGGTTAGGGTATTTTTTTCTAAGCTTTAGTATTCTATTGTTAGTGATCTGCGTACCATTTGAAGTCTCGTTTTGCGTGATACAGATAAGACCTGTTTCAGAGCTCAAGTCCAGCTCCCCGGTTTTTAGCTCCAGCTCCTGATCAAACTGATAACCAATGGCATATGGATTTATTTTCTGAGTATACTCAAACCATTTTTCGCCAAAGGCACCACTGTAGAAATGATAGCTGTTAGTTTCTATTACTGACTGAGCTATAATCTCCCAGCACTCAGTAGCTGATGAGGTGAAGAAAATAGTGTAATTATCAGGAATATTCAGCCTCTCTTTTAATAAACCCGTGGTTTTAGCACAGATCTTCATGAAAGCGTCACTGCGGTGGTTAATGCTCAATATGCCTCTGTCATACGCCTCTTGCACGTAAGCCGGTATATGTTCATCTACACGGGAAGGCCCAGGGTAGAAACTGATCATGATGTTTTCTTTTTATTGAGAAGGTAAGTTAAGGCAAGCAGGTATCCTTCAAGACCAAGGCCTGAAATCATACCAATGCACTCTTTGCTGATAATGCTTTTATGTCTGAATTCTTCTCGGGCGTAGATATTAGAAATGTGCACCTCTATTACTGGTGTGGTAATACCAGCTATAGCATCTGAAAGGGCTATAGAGGTGTGAGTGTAAGCACCTGCGTTGAGAATAATGCCATCATACTCAAACCCTACTTCATGAAGCTTATTTACTAACTCACCTTCCACATTAGACTGATAATACTCCAGTGTGTACTCACTGAATTTAGACTTGAGTTTGCTGAAGAAACTTTCAAAATCCTGGCTGCCATACACTTCGGGCTCTCTTTTGCCTAGTAGATTGAGGTTAGGCCCGTTTATGATGAGTATTTTCATGTGCTACTGTTTGATCAATTAGGTAAAAGATGCTTCTTTTTTGGAGCATTTAGTAAAATAGATGCACCTTAGAAGAAATTTTTTGATCATGAATTGGGATACCGCCATACAGCATTTTAAGAACTACATCAGGCTTGAGCGTTCATTGTCTGCTAACTCGGTAGAAGCCTATATTCACGATATCGTAAAGCTAAAACAGTTTGTGGAATTGTCCAATTGGAAGGTGTTACCATCTGACATTTCTACCTCTCATTTACAAAGCTTTTTAGAATATATCAATGGATTGGGTATGACACCACATTCCCAGGCCAGAATACTTTCAGGAATAAAAGCATTCTACAAATACCTGATGTATGAAGATATAATAGAAAAAGATCCCACCGCTTTAATAGAGGGGCCAAAACTAGGACGAAAGTTGCCTGATACGCTGAGCTACCATGAGATAGAACAGCTGTTAAGCGCCATTGATCATTCTACTCCGGAGGGTCAGAGGAACAGGGCCATGCTGGAAGTGCTTTATAGTTCAGGATTAAGGGTTTCAGAGCTAATAGATCTTCGTCTTACCAATATTTATGAAGACATAGGATTTTTAAGAATTGTTGGTAAGGGAAATAAAGAGAGATTAGTACCGGTAGGTAGAGATGCCTTGAAATATTTGAATATCTATATCAGCGAGGTGAGGTGTCATCTAAATATTGCTGATGGTCATGAGAATTATGCCTTTTTAAATAGAAGAGGAAAGAAGCTTACCAGAGTGATGATCTTCACCATCATTAAACGTTTGGCCGAGCAGATCGGGATGACCAAAAATATCAGTCCTCATACCTTTAGGCACTCTTTTGCCACTCATTTAATAGAAGGTGGTGCAGACCTAAGGGCGGTGCAAGAAATGCTGGGGCATGAATCGATCACTACCACCGAGATTTATACACATCTGGATCGAGATTATCTGAAACAAGTTATCCAGGAATTTCACCCGAGAAGCTAGCTATTATCGGACAATAAAAGTGTTCGGTATAGTACAGAATTAATGAGCGAATTTCATTTGGGGCTCAGTATGGGGCATGGCATACTATTCGCTGCTATTGAAATATTTTCAATACGAATTCGTTGATTAGCTATGAATAAGCTTAAGATATTTTTCTGGCATTGCTCTGGAGTAAATAGAACTTTACTCGAAAAATGCCCTACCGACAGCACCAAGTATGTGGGTATAGGAGCAACTATCTTTTTCACGGGCTTATTCGCTGCCCTGGCAGGAGGCTATGGGCTCTTCACTATTACCGCTAATGTCTGGTGGTCTATATTATTCGGACTTATATGGGGAATGATGATCTTCAATCTGGATAGGTACATTGTCTCCAGCATGCGAAAGCAGGGTAAGCCGTTGAAGGAGTTTGCATTGGCTACACCAAGGATTATTTTGGCTCTTCTTATTTCTTTGGTCATCGCTAAGCCACTGGAGATGAAAATCTTTGAAAATGAGATTAAAGGCGAGCTTAGTGTAATGGAGCAGGAGCTGTATGCACGCCAGGAAGGTCAGGTGCAGTCAAGATATGCGGCGCAGAGAAAACAGATCACGGCGGAAATAGAGAAGCTCAAAGGGGAGATTCTGGCTAAGGAAAACCGAAGAAATGAACTGAGGAAAATAGCTCAGCAGGAGGCTGATGGTACAGGCGGTACTGGTAAGCGAAACCCCGGGCCTATTTATAAAATCAAAAAGGCAGATGCAGATAGAGTAGAGCAAGAGTTAGAGCAGTTGAGGAGTGCTAGTAATGCTTTGATACAGGCGAAAACAAACGAGCTGGCTCAGCTGGATGCTACTATGGGTACAGACATAACTGCTTTGGATCAAAGTAAGCTAGATGGTCCTGCGGCCAGAATGGAAGCTCTAGACAGACTTACCAGCCGTAGTAATGCTATTTATATGGCCAATCTATTCATTATATTGTTATTTATAGCCATAGAAACGGCACCTATATTTGTGAAACTGATTTCTAATAAGGGGCCTTATGATCATTTGCTTCAAATTGAAGAGCATGGATTCAACGTGCAACGAATAGAAGTAATGGCAGAGGTGAACAGTAAGGTAAAAGAGAGGGCTGCTAAACATGCTGAAACAGAGCGCGAATATGTAAATAATCGCTTAGATATCAGTTTGAATAATAATTAGAAAATTGACTTCCTTTTTATAAATATGATGGAGAAGGTTTTTCAATCTGCTATCTTTGCAGCGCATTAACTTAAATCCAATCTAGTGTACAAATCTTTAATAAGACCTCTTCTATTTAAAGTAGATCCGGAGAAAATTCATCATTCTACCTTCAGCATGTTACAAAGCCTGAGCGGCATACCAGGTATGAAGAGTACCTGGAAAAACATGTTTAATTTTGAAGATAAAGCCTTAGAAAGAGAGTTTTTTGGAGTTAAGTTTAAAAATCCTGTGGGTTTAGCAGCTGGTTTTGATAAAGATGCCAAAATTGTAGATGAGCTGGCATGCATGGGCTTCGGTTTCATTGAAATTGGTACCGTAACACCAAAGCCACAAGCTGGAAATGAAAAACCTCGCTTGTTCAGACTACCTGAAGATAAAGCCATTATCAATAGAATGGGCTTTAACAATGAAGGCGCCATAGCCGCTGTGGAAAGGTTGAAGAAGCGTAAATCTTCAGTAGTTATTGGGGGAAACATCGGTAAAAATAAGGTGACACCTAATGAAAAAGCCTTTGAAGATTATGAATATTGTTTCGAAGCATTATATCCAGTTGTAGATTACTTTGTTGTAAATGTGAGCTCTCCAAATACACCTAACTTAAGGGAATTGCAGGATAAAGAACCATTGACTAAACTTTTGCAATCAGTTATTCATTTAAATAAAAAGAAAGATAAGCCTAAGCCTATTCTTCTAAAAATAGCGCCGGACTTAACTGATGGTCAGCTAGATGATATAGTGAGTATTGTAAAAGAAATACATTTAGATGGTCTTATTGCTACTAACACTACCATTTCACGAGAAGGTCTGAAAACCAGTGATGCTACCGTGCAGGCTATTGGTGCAGGAGGGCTGAGTGGTATGCCTGTAAGAGCGAGATCTACTGAGGTATTGAAATATTTAAGGGCACAGCTTGGTGCTAATTTCCCAATCATATCTGTGGGTGGAATTATGGCACCGGAAGATGCGCTTGAAAAATTAAGTGCAGGTGCTTCTTTAGTGCAGATATATACAGGTTTTATCTACGAAGGTCCTAGTCTGGTAAAAAGAATTAATAAGGCCATCTTAAAGGCTAATTAATTGATATTGAGTAATATATTTAGCATTTTCATGAGGTTTTAAATACATTAAACCTCGATTTTACGCCTACTGTGCTCGGAAATTAATGAGCGATTCAAAATATTTTTTGTCTGGATATGGCGTTAATTTTTTATTAGCTTTGTCTTTTTTATAACATGGCCAAAAACACATATAAATCAAATACATTCAAAGAGTCTAAAAAGAAGGAGAAGGGTAAAAGTGCTGGTAAAAAGCTGAACTTTAATCTAAAGTTGAGCTTTTTAAAAGATAGACGCTTTCACTTAACTCTTGGCTTTTTCCTATTAATCAGTTCGTTATTCTTACTTACTGCTTTCATCTCTTACCTATTCACCGGTAAGGCAGATCAGAGCGTGGTGGAAGCCATTGGCCAGACAGGTATTATAGAGTCTGGTAGAGAAGCTGAGAACTGGCTGGGATCTACTGGAGCTTATATATCACACTATTTTATATTTAGATGGTTCGGCTTAGCCGCTTTCTTCACTCCACCATTATTATTCATTATCGGCTATAAAGTAGTTTTCAAAAAACAACTGGTATCGATCTATTCAACTGTTGTTTTTAGCTTGTTTTTTACCATTTGGTTGAGCATTCTTTTAGGATATCTGGTGTTCAGCTCAGAAGGTGTTTCTGAGTGGGGCTTTCTTAGTGGAGGCATCGGCTACCAACTTTCAATAGTTCTTGATGGGCTTATTGGGTGGGGTACTGTGCTCTTATTGATATTCTCACTGATTGCCTTTATCATCTACTTCTTTAATGTTACTACTATCTTAGGCTTCAAAGGCAAGATAAAAGATGGTGTAGAGGAAATAGAAAAAGGTCTTACAGCCAGAGGTGACGATGAGAGCATAGATGGCTATGTAGATGATCAAGATAACTGGCCTGACAGAGCTGAAGAGAAAAGTGAGCCGGTAATCGCTAAAGTTGAGAAAAAGCCAGAAGTTCCTGTTAATGAGGTGGTGCTGGAGGAAAAGCCTGTAAACAGACCTAAGCCTTCTGGTAAGCCTGAGCTGGAACTTGATGTAACCATACCTGAAAGAAAGCAGGTAGAAGCTGAAGAGCCTCAGTTTGTGGTAGATGCGGATAACAATAAAGAAAATTTCGTTGACCAGCAGGAAAACTATGACCCTACTTTAGATTTAGGTTCATACCGCTACCCTACTTTAGATCTTTTAGATGAATTTGAGACAGGTCAGATTCAGGTAACTAAAGATGAGCTGGAACAAAATAAGGATAAGATCATTGAGACGCTTGTCAACTTTAAAATTGGTATTTCCAGTATTAAAGCTACCATTGGTCCTACAGTAACCTTATATGAAATAGTGCCTGAAGCCGGGGTGAAAATATCTAAGATTAAAAACCTTGAAGATGATATTGCGCTTTCATTGGCTGCTTTAGGAATCAGGATTATAGCTCCGATTCCAGGTAAAGGTACTATTGGTATAGAGGTGCCAAACAAGAGCCGAGAGATGGTGGGCATTAAATCAGTGCTTTCTACTGAGAAGTTCATGAAGAGTGACAAAGAACTTCCTGTGGCACTTGGTAAAACCATTTCTAATGAGGTGCATGTTATAGACCTGGCAAAAATGCCTCACATACTTATGGCAGGGGCTACTGGTCAGGGTAAGTCAGTGGGTCTGAACGTGTTGCTTACTTCGTTACTTTACAAAAAGCACCCATCTCAACTCAAGTTTGTACTGGTGGATCCTAAGAAAGTGGAGCTTACACTTTTTAATAAAATAGAGAGACACTTCCTGGCGATGCTGCCTAATAGTGAGGAGGCCATTATCACTGATACTAAAAAGGTGGTAAATACCCTGAATTCACTGTGTATTGAGATGGATAACCGTTACAACCTGCTAAAAGAGGCAGGTTCAAGGAACTTAAAAGAATACAATGCTAAGTTTATAAGTAGAAAGCTGAATCCTGAAAAGGGGCATAGATTCTTACCATACATTGTGTTAGTAATAGATGAGTTGGCGGATTTAATGATGACAGCTGGTAAGGAGGTAGAAACACCAATTGCCAGATTAGCTCAGCTTGCTCGTGCCATTGGTATTCACTTGGTGGTGGCCACGCAGAGACCTTCGGTAAACGTAATTACCGGTATTATTAAAGCTAACTTCCCTGCTCGTTTATCTTTCAGGGTAACTTCAAAAATAGATTCAAGAACTATTCTGGATACTGGTGGTGCAGATCAGCTTATCGGACAGGGAGATATGTTGCTTTCTCAAGGTTCTGATATGATTCGTCTTCAGTGTGCATTTGTAGATACACCTGAAGTAGAAAATATCTGCGAATTCATCGGTGCGCAAAGAGGATATGAGTCAGCCTACATGCTTCCAGAGTTTGAAGGAGATGACGATACCTCTACAGTAGGTGAGGTTGATCTTAAGGATAGAGATGCTTTATTTGATGATGCCGCAAGATTAATTGTATTGCATCAGCAGGGTAGTACCTCACTTATTCAAAGAAAATTAAAGCTTGGATATAACCGTGCAGGCCGTTTAATTGACCAATTGGAGGCCGCTGGAATAGTTGGACCGTTTGAAGGTAGTAAGGCTAGAGAAGTTTTAGTAGCAGATGAATACAGTTTGGAACAGTTATTGAATGATCTGAACTAGTGACGGGTAAAACTGTTAATACTCTGGAAAAGTAAAGATTCATATGCTTCCAGGTGAATAATTCTTTACCTTTGTTTGCTATGTTTTGAAATTTAAAATTAAAAAATAACCATACTGTAATGAAAAAGATTTCTTTCATCCTTATGTTTTCACTTTTTGGAATAGTGGCTTTTGCACAGCAAGATCCTAAAGCTAAGCAAGTGCTTGATGCCATGAGCGCCAAAATGAAAAAGACTCCTGCATACAGTGCAGACATTACTTCATCCATGGTAAATAAAGTGGATGGTATTAATGAGGAGTTTGGAGGTAAGATCACTGTAAAAAGTGACATGTATAAGCTTGAAATGGATGATCAGGTAGTGATTAATAACGGATCTACCGTTTGGACCTATCTTCCTGATGTGAATGAGGTGAATATTGATAACTACAGCCCCGATGAGGACGAAATTTCACCTTCAAAAATCTATGATGCCTATAAAAGCGGCTACAAATATATGTTTGTAAGTGAAACCACAGTAGGTGGAGAGGCAGTTTCTGAGATAGATCTTGTGCCTAATGACAAGGATGCTCAGTTCTTTAAAATTAAACTGTATATCACTAAAAATGATAAGAACCTGAAAAGCTGGACTATGTTTGATAAGTCTGGTAATCAGTACCAATACACAATCAAGAATTTCAAATCTAATATAAGTCCAAAAGATTCTTTCTTTGCTTTCGATACTGCTAAGTATCCTGGTGTAGAAGTTATCGATTTGAGATAAAAATAATATTAGTCAAATTATCAAGGCTGGCCATTTGGTCAGCCTTTTTTGTTTATAAATCATTGAAAGTAATACATTTGTAGTTAGGCTACTCATAAATGCTGACTAGAACATCAATCATATTGTCCTTTCTTATGCTGCTCACCATCAGTGCGCGGAGTGCTACTCCTGACACGCTGCTTACTGAGCTTTATGACGTTCTGGCCAATCAGCATTTGTATGACGATCAGAAAAATAGCCAAATCAATGAATATAGAGATCAAATGGATGCGGCCTCTTCTCCTTCAGAGAGGTTTTTGATTTACGATGCCCTTTATTCTCAATATCAAAGCTTTAAATATGACTCTGCCTTTAGATATGCTACAGAACTAATTCGCTTGGGATATCTGCTAGATGATGATTCCAGAATTGGCTATGGTAAAGTGAAGTTGGGCTTTATTCTGCTTTCTTCTGGTATGTTTAAAGAAACATTCGACACGCTGAACACCGTTTCAGGTAAAGTGCTGAAAGACAGTGTGCAAAGAGAATACTACTCGCTCATGGCCCGCGCTTATTATGATGTGAGTGATTATGATAAAGACAATTATTACAGCGATAGGTACAGAAAGTTTGGTAATGCCTATGTAGATTCTGCAATGATGGTGAGTGAGGAGAATAGCTATACCTATCAATATTTAAAAGGCTTGAAGAACCTGAGGAACAGAAGGTTTGATATGGCCCAAAATGATCTTACCAAACTGCTGTCAGATAAGTCTGTAGAGCTCAGTTTGCATGAATATGCCATTGTAAGCTCAACGCTGAGTTATATTTATTTAAATAAGCAGGATACTCTAAATGCGGTTCATCTTTTGGCTCAGGCAAGTATTGCTGATATAAAGGCTGCAACGAAAGAAACTGCAGCTATGCTTAGTTTGTCGGAAATTCTTTTTCGCTTGGGTGAGCTGGAGGATGCGGATAACCTAATCAAAAAGGCGGTGGCTGACGCCGAATTTTATGGAGCCAAGCAGCGTAAAATGCAGGTGGGGGCGGTCCTCCCGGTTATCACAGCTGCTAAGCTTGCAGATGTAGAGTCACAGCGAAGGCTACTCATTTTCTACGCTAGCGGCATCACTATTCTGGTAATTACGGTTCTAATCTTCTCATTGATAATTTCTAAGCAGTATAAAAAGCTGAAAAGCGCTGATGATATCATTCAAAAGACTAATGCAGATCTGAGGAGAACTGTGAATAAACTGCAGGAGGCAAATAAAATTAAGGATGAATACATTGGGTATTATTTTAACATCAATTCAGAATACCTCAATAAAATAGAAAAGCTGAAAAAAGATGTGGATCGTAAGCTGATGTCTAAGAAATATGATGAGATCAAGTATGTGATCAATAACATTCATCTGAAGACAGAGCGCGAAAAGCTCTACTATAATTTTGACAGAGTTTTCTTGAAACTATTCCCTGACTTTGTTGAGAAGTTTAACCAGTTGTTTGATGATGAAAGCAAAATTCAGTTGGAATCTAATGAGCTGTTAAATACTGAACTAAGAATATTTGCCCTTATCCGATTAGGTATAACTGACAGTGATAAGATAGCAGGTATTTTAGGCTACTCAGTGAATACTATTTATTCTTACAAAAATAGAGTAAAGAGTAAATCCCACATTCCTAACGAGCAGTTTGAGGCTGAGATCATGAGTTTTAAGGCAGAATAAGGCCTATATTTCGTTTATATTTTTCAAGCACTTCATTCTTTGTAATTAATTGATTTACAAGTCGTTAATATTCTGTAGGCTCTAATATTTTCTATATTCGGGATGTATTTTTTGTGAAAGGCTTTCATCTGGAATTCTTTTGTAATAATCGATTGCAATAGCTCCTGGCTATCTATTGATTCATATTAGAAATCGTTTGCAAAATTATTACTTATTAGAATGAAACAGATTTACCGTTGGTCATTACTTTATTTCACATTATTTCTTGTGCTTACAAGTTGTAGTGATAAAGATAAAGCAACTGACACTGCAGTGTCCTCACCAAATGGACAGCATACCATTCAGTTTAAACTCACAGAAAAAGGAGAGCCTTACTATACAGTAACCAGAAATGGAGTGCTCCTTATAGATGACAGCAGGTTGGGCTTCGAGTTCGCTGATCAGCCTCATTTGAAAGATCAATTTGAAATAGAATCATCTGAAGTGAGTGACTTTGATGAAACCTGGAGCCAGCCATGGGGCGAAGTAAAGGACATCAGAAATAATTATCAGCAGCTCAAAGTGGTGCTGAAAGAAAAGGCTGAAGCAGGTAGAAAACTCAATATCATATTCAGAGCTTATGATGATGGTGTGGCTTTCAGGTATGAAATCCCTACAGAAAATAACATGGGCGAGTATAAGGTTACAAATGAGCTTTCAGAGTTCAACCTTACTCAAAATTATGATGCCTGGTGGATTCCTGCTTATGGAGATAATACAGACTATGAGGCGCTATTTAATAAAAACAAGCTGGCAGATCTAAAGGAGAATATTCATACCCCTTTAACTATGGAGTTGGGAGATAGTCTTTTTGTGAGCATTCACGAAGCTAGCTTAATAGATTATGCAGGCATGACTTTGAAGCCTGAAGGTACAAAACTATCAGCAGATTTGGTGCCTTGGTCTACCGGTGAGAAGGTAAGAGCCAATGGCGCTTTAGTTACTCCCTGGAGAACAGTGCAGATTGCACCATCAGCTGGAGATCTGATTACTTCATATCTTATCCTTAACCTCAATGAGCCTAATAAAATTGGCAATACTGACTGGATAGAGCCTGGAAAATACAACGGCATCTGGTGGGGTATGCATATTAACACGCAAACCTGGAATTCAGGTGATATGCACGGAGCCACTACCAAAAACACCAAGGAGCTGATTGATTTTGCTTCTAACAATAACCTTTCTGGTGTACTGGTTGAAGGCTGGAACATTGGCTGGGATGATGACTGGAGCTCTGGGAATTTTAACTTCTCTAAGCCCTATCCTGATTATGATGTTGAGGAGTTGAGCAGCTATGCCAAGGAAAAAGGTGTAGGCCTTATCGCCCATCATGAAACTGGTGGCAACATAGAGAACTACGAAAAACAGCTTGATGACGCGCTGGCCTTTATGGATAAGCATAACATCCATGCTTTAAAAACAGGATACGTATGTAAATTGGCTAATGGCAAAGAGTATCATCAAAGCCAGTTTATGGTGAATCATTATAACAAGGTAATGAAAGCCACGGCAGATCATCATATCATGCTAGATGTTCATGAGCCTGTAAAAGCCACTGGCCTAAGAAGAACCTACCCTAACATGATGACTCGTGAAGGTGCTCGTGGTACCGAGTATGAAGCATGGAGCGCCGGAAATCCACCATCGCACACGCTTATTTTACCTTTCACAAGATGCCTGGCTGGTCCATTGGATTATACTCCTGGTATTTTCGATATCACTATAGCTAACAAGCCTGAGAATAGAGTGCACACTACGCTGGCTAAGCAGCTTGCTTTGTATGTAACTATCTATAGTCCACTACAAATGGCCGCTGATTTACCTGAGCATTATGCTGATCAGCCCGCTTTTCAGTTCATCAGAGATGTACCTACTGACTGGGAAAAGACCGAAGTGCTCAATGCCAAGATCGGAGATTATCTAACCATAGCCAGAAAAGATAGAAACGGTGATGACTGGTATTTGGGCAGCACTACTAGCGACGATGCCAAGCAAATGGAAGTAACTCTAAGCTTCCTTACTCCGGGCAAAACTTATGAAGCGCAGATCTATGCTGATGGTGAAGGTGCTGATATGGAAACTAATCCTCTAGCTATAAATATGGAAAGCATTGAAGTAAACTCTGAAACTGTGCTGCCTATAAAACTAGCTCCAGGTGGCGGACAGGCCATAAGATTTCACTTAACTACTAATTAAAACTAAAATTAAACCCTATGAGAATAAACGTTTTACTAAAAAAGGTGCCGATAGCCTTGCTGCTCATGACCATGCTTATTACAGCAGGTTATGCTCAAGAGGCTACCATCACCGGAAGGATTACTGATGGTGATTCTGATGATCCACTGGTAGGTGCTACCGTACTTGAAAAAGGTACTACCAATGGAACCATTACAGATATCAATGGAAATTACTCCATCAAGGTATCTAAAAGCGATGCCATACTGCAGATTTCATATATCGGATATCTTACGGAAGAAGTGCTGGTAAATAATCAAAGCATTGTTAACGCTGGCCTTACTGTGGATGTAACCACGCTAGACGAGCTGGTGGTGATTGGTTATGGTAGTGTGAAAAAATCAGATGCTACTGGTGCAGTGGCAGTGATCAATACAGATGATTTTAATAAAGGAGCTATAAACTCACCTCAGGAATTGATTTCAGGTAAAACAGCCGGGGTTTCCATTACTTCAAATAGTGGTGCCCCGGGTAATACCTCAACCATCCGCGTAAGGGGAGGAGCTTCTATTTCAGCCAGTAATGATCCGCTTATTGTAATTGATGGTGTGCCAATGGATAATGAAGGCCGTGGAGGTTCTCCGAACTTATTATCAATCCTGAATCCTAATGATATTCAGTCGGTTACAGTACTAAAAGATGCTTCCTCTACTGCCATTTATGGTTCCAGAGCTTCTAATGGTGTGTTGCTTATCACCACCAAAAGTGGGAAATCAGGTTTCAAGATTAACTATAATGTTACTACCTCTCTATACACGCCTTCTAAAAAAGTAGATGTGTATAGTGGTGACGAATATAGAGTCTTAATGAATCAGTTATATGCTGGTCAGGATGATGTACTTTCATTATTAGGAGATGCCAATACTGATTGGCAGGATGAGATCTACAAAAATGCTTTTGGCCAGGATCATAACCTAAGTGTATCAGGAACAGCTGGAACTATGCCTTACCGAGTATCTCTGGGGTATAACAATACTGACGGTATTCTTAAAACCTATAACTACGAGAGAACATCAGTGGGCATAAATCTGGATCCCACTTTTCTTGATGATCATCTGAAATTGAAGGTTAGTTTAAAGGGTATTAATAACAATAACAATTTCGCAGAACAGGGAGCCATTGCAAATGCTATCTATTATGATCCTACTCAGCCCGTGTATAACGGAAATACCCGCTGGAGAGGTTTTACTACCTGGACTCTGGGTGGTGTAAATGGAGATGCCATTAACCTGGCTACTCCTAACCCGGTGGCACAGTTAGCCTTAACGGATAATACTTCCAACGTAAAGAGAAGCATCGGTAATGCTCAAATAGATTACAAAGTACATTTTCTACCTGATTTACATGTAAACTTAAATCTGGGGTATGATTATGGTAAATCAGAAGGTCATAACAACGTGGCCGATAGCACGCAATGGGTTTACATACCTACGCCTGCAGGTGGTAGAATCACCAGATATGAAAGAACAGATGAGAACGAGTTATTGGATTTTTATCTGAGCTACAACAAAGAAGTTGCTTCCATAGATAGTAAGTTCGATGCCATGCTGGGTTACAGCTGGGTTCACTCTAAAAAGTATGGTCAGGATTCTACCATGAATCAATATGAGGAAGCTTCGGTGTATAACAACTTTGCTAATGAGTACTACCTGGTGTCCTTCTTCGGAAGATTGAACTACACTTTCAAAAATAAGTACCTTCTTACTTTTAGTTTAAGGAATGATGGCTCATCAAGATTTGCTCCAGATCAGCGTTGGGGTATTTTCCCTGCAGCGGCATTTGCCTGGGACATGGATCAGGAAAATTTCCTAAAGGATAATCAGGTTATTTCTGATTTGAAACTAAGATTAGGATATGGTATTACCGGCCAGCAAGATTTGAATGGAAACTACTATCCGTATTTTGCTAAATACACCATCAGTAACCAATCAGCTCAATATAGATTTGGAGACACCTACTATCAGACCCTAAGACCAGATGGATACGATGCTTTCGTAAAGTGGGAAACTACCACTACTTACAATGCTGGTTTTGACTATGGTTTTCTTTCAGATAGAATTACAGGTACACTGGACTACTATTACAGAAAAACCTATGATCTTCTAAATACTGTAGATGTACCAGTGGGTACTAACTTCTCGCCACAAGTTTTGACTAACGTGAGTACCATGGTGAATCAAGGTTTAGAATTTAACCTTAACGCCGTACTGATTAATAAAGGAGACTTACATTGGGAGTTGGGCTATAACATAGCGTATAACAGAAACAACATCACCAAGCTGAATCTGAACAATGATCCTAACTACATCATTCCTTTCGGAGGTATAGCAGGATCTACTTCAGGTACCATCCAGGTAAACAAGCTGGATCAGCCGGTAAGATCTTTCTATGTATATCAGCAGATTTATGATAGTAATGGCCAGCCGTTAGAAGGCGTTTATGTGGATAGAGATTACAACGGCATCATCAACAGTAGTGACCTTTATGTTTATAAAAAGCCGGATGCTGATGTGTTGATGGGTATTAATTCTCACCTGAATTATAAAAACTGGGACTTCAGCTTTAACGGTAGAGCTAGCTTAGGAAACTACGTTTACAATAACGTGGCAGCCAATAGTAACTATGCCAACCTATATTCCACGCTTAGGTTTGTGACTAACTCTTCCAAATTGGCAGATGATACTCAGTTTACGCAAACTGGCAACTATACGCTTTCGGATTATTACATTGAAAACGCTTCATTCTTCAGAATGGATAACATCAATCTGGGGTATCGATTCAATGAGGCTTTCAATACTAAACTGAATATCAGAGTGAGTGCCGGAGTTCAAAATGCTTTCATAATCACAAAATACAAAGGATTAGATCCTGAGATAAGTGGCGGCTTGGATAACAACTTCTATCCGCGTCCAAGAGTATTTGTGCTTGGTCTTAATTGTGATTTTTAAACGAAGAAGAAATGAAAATACATAAAATACTACTACTCACCACCGTGATTAGCACCGGCCTTTTTTCCTGTATTAATGATTTGGATACTGAGCCTATAGATAGTAAAGTAATCTCTTCGGCTACTGTTTTTGATGATCCATTGGCTTACAAACAGTTTCTAGCCAAATTATATGGAGCACTTACACTTACAGGGCAAAGAGGAGAAGCAGGGCTTCCGGAAATATCAGCTAATGATGAAGGAACCACCTCTTTTCTAAGAACTTACTGGAGTGCTCAGGAAGTAACTACAGACGAGGCTATCAATGCCTGGGGAGATGCTGGTCTTGATGAGTTTCATAGCCATGCATGGTCTGATAATAACCTGTACGTGAAGCTTTTATATCAAAGAATCTTCATCAACATCGCTTATTGTAATGAGTATATCAGAGAGGTGTCTTCCAGAGTAGATGGACTTTCTGGGGATTTGAAAGGTGATGTGGAACATTATTTAGCTGAGGCCAGATTCTTAAGAGCTCTTTATTACTACTATGCAATGGACTTGTATGGTAATGTACCCTTCGTAACAGAAGAGGACGGTACAGGAGCTTACTTTCCACCTCAGATTAAAAGAGCTGATCTTTTCGCTTTTATAGAGCAGGAGTTATTAGAAGTAATTCCAGACATGGCAGCGCCAAGGACCAACGAATATGCCAGAGCAGATCAGGCAGCTGCATGGTCTTTATTAGCCAGAATGTATCTGAATGCGGAAGTGTACTTAGGTGCTGGAAACAAGAAATATACAGAATGTATCACCTACAGCAAGAAAGTTATCGATGCTGGTTACAGTCTGCATGCCAGCTATGCTGAGCTCTTTATGGCTGATAATGATGTGCATAGAAATGAAATGATCTTACCAGTGGCGGAAGATGGAGATTACACAAGAAACTATGGTGGAACTACTTACATTGTTCACGCTTCTATCGGTTCCAACGCGGAGAGCTTAGGAATTACCGGTGGGTGGTCAGGCAACAGGCCTACAACCACTTTCGTGAATATTTTCGATGATCCTAGTGGCGCTACAGATCAGCGTGCTAAGTTCTCTACTCAAGATCAATTATCCACAGAAATTAATGATCCTGCTAAGTTTCAGCAAGGCTATAGAGCCATGAAGTTTAGCAACCGTACTGCTGGTGGAGATAATGGCTCTGATCTCACTTTCGTAGATACAGATTTCCCAATCTTCAGATTAGCCGATGTGTACTTGATGTATGCTGAAGCGGTTCTTCGAGGAGGTACTGGCGGAGACCAGGCCACAGCATTATCTTATGTAAATGCCTTAAGAGAAAGGGCTTATGGAGATGATTCTGGAAATATTTCAGCCGCTGAGCTTAACCTGAATTTTATTCTGGACGAAAGAGGAAGAGAGTTATACTGGGAAGGTCACAGAAGAACGGACCTTGTAAGGTACGGCCTTTTCACTTCGGATAATTACACCTGGGATTGGAAAGGTGGAGTAAAGAGCGGTAAAGGCACGGACTCCCATCTGAACATATTCCCAATTCCTTTCAGCGACAGATCAATTAACACAAACCTTGAACAAAATGATGGATATTAAAATGAACTCTATATATAGATTATTAGCAGTTTTTGCTTTGATCATCGGTTTTATCTCTTGTGAAGATGATAGACTATTACCGGAAACTGATCCTGAGGTAAAAGCGCCTGAAATGTTAAGTCCGCTACCGGATTACTCTAAAGTTATTCATGGTTCAGACAGTGGTGAAGTGATGACGTTTGTTTGGTCAGAAGTTCATTACGGAGTTAGCACTCCAGTGGGCTATACTGTTACCATAGATACTGCTACGAATAACTTTGCCAATGAAGTGGTGCTGGGTTCATCTGATAAGAACTATCTAAACATCAACATTGAAAGGTTAAATGATATTTTGATCAATAGACTTGGTTTGCCAGCGAATGAGAAATCAGAACTGGAAGTACGAGTAACTTCAAACCTAACTACTGTTGATTCTTTAGTTTCTGATGCCGTAGTGATTTCGATCACACCATATATGCCAGTGGATGAAGAAGAGCCAGAGCCAGTGGATCCTCCAGAAAGATTATGGGTGCCGGGTGATTATCAGGGGTGGGATCCTGCAGCTGCCCCTACTTTGAGGTTAGTAGGTGAGAATTTGTACGAAGGCTATGTGTATATCAGTATGGCTTCAGGATTCAAATTTACCAGTTCACCGGATTGGGATCACATTAACTACGGTGACTCAGGTACTCCGGGAGAGCTTTCTACTGATGGTTTGGATCCGAGTTTAGGTACTGAAACTCCTGGTTATTATCGTTTCATTGTGAATACAGCTGACCTTACTTACCAAATGGACCTGATCTCTTCATGGGGACTTATCGGTACAGCTACACCTGGCATCTGGGATAATTCTACCCCTATGACTTTTGATGCTGCCAAGGAAGAATGGACGGTTACGCAAGATTTAGTGGCAGGAGCTTTAAAATTCAGAGCTAACAATGCCTGGGATATCAACCTCGGCCCTGCGGATAGTAATGCTATGAGTGGCAGGCTGATCAATACTGATGGTGCCATAAGCATCCCTTCGGATGGAAACTATACCATTACTATAGATTTAAATACCACTGATAACCCTTATGACTACACATATAAGGTAGTGAAAAATTAATTGAAGAACGTTTCATAAGTGTGAGTGACTGGCAAAAGCTAATCCATGCTTTGCTGGTCGCTCCCTTATATAACTTAGTGAACGAATGATAGATAGAGTAAAGAAGTTAGTATCAGCATTTTTAGTGTTAATCGTTTTTGTTTCCTGTGGAGAAGATGAGTTTAATGTACCTAAGCAGGCTACCGTAGAGGTAAATGAATTCTCGAATGTACCTGCCATTAAGGACATTATAATGTATGAGGTGAATCTTAGAGCATTTAGCCGAGGCGCTGACCTGGATGGTGTTACCGAGAGACTTGATTATTTACAGGACCTGGGTGTAAATACAATATGGCTCATGCCCATTTATCCTATTGGTCAAGTTAGATCTGTTAATTCTCCCTATTCAATAAGTAATTATACAGCCGTAAATGCTGAGCTTGGTACCATTAACAATCTGAGGAAACTAGTCAATGAAGCTCATTCCAGAGATATGGCAGTGATTCTTGATTGGGTGGCCAACCATACCGCTTGGGATCATCCCTGGGTCACCGAGCACCCTACCTGGTACACGCAAGATGGTGCCGGCAATATCATGATTCCTGCTAATACAGGCTGGGAAGATGTGGCTGATCTCAACTATTCTAATTCAGGAATGAGACAAGAAATGATTAAATCAATGGAATTTTGGTTAGATGAGGCCGGTATTGATGGTTTTAGATTTGATGCCGTTGACTTTGTGCCAGAAGATTTTTGGTCAGACGCTACTGCTCAGTTGAATGCTCATTCTGATAAAGATCTGATTTTGCTAGCTGAAGGTGGGGCACCAGTAAATTTCCAATCGGGTTTTGATTTAAATTATGCCTTTGATTTCAATAATACATTAAGAGACGTTTTTGGAAATAATGGCAGCGCCAACCTGATCTTTAATACTAATGCCTCTGAATATACTGCTATAGGCGATGGCCTAAAGCTAAGATACTCTACTAATCATGATGTTTATGGGCATGATGGTACCCTGAATCAGTTTTATAAGAACGATGCTGGTTCATTGGCAGCGTTTGCTACTTGTCTGTATATGAAGGGGATACCATTGATCTATACAGGTCAGGAGATCAATTTCCCTAATCTTATTTCCTTCTTTGACTATAACTATTTGCCATGGGATTCTAATCCCGGTCTTATACAATCCTATCAGGAGCTATTGTCAATAAGAAAAGATCATGAAGTTTTTATAGATGGTGATCTGATCTCTTACCCTGATAATAATGCCCTGGTTTATGTGAGAGAAAATGATGCAGAAAAAATACTGGTGATGATTAATGTGAGAAATGCTACTACCTCATATACTTTGCCGGAAGCGCTTCAGAATACCAGCTGGTCTAATTTGATGTCTGGTGATGGTACTACACTAAACGACGCTGTTACTCTAAACCCATTTGAAATTCAGCTGCTAAAAGCAAACTAAGCTCTACAGTAGGTTTTAACTACAGATTGAAATGCTTCCTTAGGCATTATGGGAATACTACGCCCTTTTCAATCTGAATCGATTTCAAATAAATGTTCAATTTAAAACCCTCATGACATGAAAATCTTCAGTCATTTCAACCAACTTAAACTTATGAAGCTGGCTTTGCAGCTTCTTGTTCTACTGTGTTTTTCCTTTACGGCAAAAGCACAGGATCCACCGCAATATGGTACGCCCTTTAATGGTGTCCCAGATCCGCGGGATGTAAATATGTATCAGGTCAATATCCGGGCTTTCAGCTCAGGTGGAGACTTACAGGGAGTGATTGCTCGCCTGGATCAAATTAAAAATGTGGGAACTAACGTTATCTATCTTCTGCCGGTCTATCCTGTAGGTGAGGACTCACGAAGTAAGATAGCTAGTTCCACATCCCCATACAGCATTAAAGATTTTAAGTCGGTAGGATCAGAATATGGTTCGTTATCCGATTTAAGGGCTTTAGTAGATGGTGCGCACGCCAGAGGTATGGCCGTAATGTTGGATTTTGTGGTGAACCAAACTTCATGGGACCATCCCTGGATCACGCAGCATCCTGATTGGTACGTGAGAAATGGCGCTGGTGAAATTCAGCAGTTGGCTAATTTCTCTGATGTGGCTGCGCTTAACTTTAATAGCAGCAGCATGAGATCAGCCATGATTGATGCACTGCGCTATTGGGTGTTTGCCGCTAACATTGATGGCTATAGAATGGATTTCGCCAATAATCCACCATTAGATTTTTGGACTCAGGCCAACAATAATCTGAGAGGCATTGCTTCTCATGATTTGCTTTTGTTTGCAGAAGGAGACCGATTAGAAAACTTCAATGTGGGCTTTGATCTCAATTTCGGTGATAAATGGTACTATGATGCACTTACTGATATCAATGATGGTGCTTCGGTGTCACTCATCCAATCAGTAACCAATACAGAATACACTTATGCTTCTGGAAGCCAGCAGGTGGTAAGATACACCGGCAATCACGATACCAGCGGCGATGGCACTCCTTTGGAAGTGTTTGAAAGCACCTCGGGAGTAATGGCCAATTTTGTAGTCTCTGCCTACATGCGAGGTGTTCCGTTTCTTTATGGTGGACAGGAAGTGGCTTTCCCAACCAGAATTCCATGGCCATGGGATGGTGTAGATATCAATTGGAATGGAAACAGTGCTGTAACAGCAGAGTTTAAAAAAGTCCTGGATTTCAGAACTAGCAGCAATGCCATTAGAAGAGGAAGTCTGACCAATTACAGCAATAATAATGTGTGTGCCTTCACCAAAACATCTGGTAGCGAAGAAGTGCTTGTATTGGTGAATCTTCGAAATTACAACACCAGCATTTCCTTGCCTGGAAGTATTACCAGCGCTGGATGGAATGATGCTTATACCGGAAATTCGAGCAACGTAGGTAGCACGGTAAATCTCGGTGCTTATGAATATAGAGTGTACACCAAAGGAAGTGGAGGCAATAATAACCAGGCTCCTACAGCCAATGCCGGGGCTGACAAAAATCTGTCTGCCGGTGTTTCTTCTACTACGCTAAATGGTTCAGGATCAGACCCTGATAATAATCCGCTGAGCTACAGCTGGGCACAGATCAGCGGCCCTTCGGCCAATATCAATAATAGTAACAGTGCCAGTACCGGCATTAGCGGATTGACCAATGGCAATACTTATGTCTTTAGATTAACCGTAAATGATGGTCAGCTTTCTGCCACGGATGATGTTCAGGTAACAGTGGCTCCTTCAAATAATACACAATCTCCATTTGGCGGATCACCAATAGCCCTTCCAGGAACCGTAGAGGCGGAGAACTATGATAACGGTGGTGACGGAGTAGCCTACCATGACGTTGATGGTTCAAACAACGGTGGTCAGTACAGAGCTTCTGAAAGTGTGGATATTGAAGCCAGCAGCCAGGGTGGTTATAACGTTGGCTGGACTTCATCAGGAGAGTGGCTGGAGTATACGGTAAATGTAGCTGCTGCCGGAAATTATACACTTGCGGCTCAGGTGGCATCAGCCAGTGGCGGTAATTTCAGAGTAGAATTCAATGGGTCGGATAAAACAGGTGTCTTAAATGTGCCCAACACCGGCGGCTGGCAGAGCTGGCAAACCATAAATAGCGGTCAGTTTACCTTGTCGGCTGGTACTCAGATTATGAGAATTTACATGAATACCGGAGGTTATAATATTGATAAAGTTACTATCTCTAGCGCCAATGGTGGAGGTGGAGGCTCCGTTTTCAGAATTAAAAACAGATGGCAAAACACCTACTTATACGATAATGGTAATCAGCTAGCCTATGGTACACCATCGGCATCCAACCAAAATTCTCAATGGACTTTTGAAACCGTTGATGGTCATACCGCCATCAAAAACGTAGGTACCGGTGATTATATTAACATCGAAAATCAATATGGCTATGTAGAATGTACTTCGGTCCCTACCTCATACTGGAGCGCTCAGTGGGCCATAGAAGATTATGATGGTTATAAAAGACTGAGAAACAGATGGGTGTCTGATCGATATATCCACATAGAGCAGTTGGCAGGTTATGCGCAGTGTTCAAGTCTTTATGCAGGTTCTCATAGTAATCACTGGACTTTCGAAAGTGTGGGCTCAGGAAGCCAAAGATTAGGATTCGATGAAGGTGATGATCAAATAACTGAATTGAAAGTATATCCGAACCCTTCTTCAGGACTTTTACATGTGGAACTGAAGACAGAAAAAGCCGATTTCATTTTATATGATGTGAAAGGTAGTGTGTTGATGCAGGGATCATTAACCTCTTCTGTAAATATAGTGGACATATCTAAACTGAAAGCAGGGTTGTACACAGCTCTGATCAGAGATGAGTCCGGAACCACTTGTGTAAGAGTAATAAAAGAATAAATATTGTTTTGATTTGGTGTAAGGGTCAGATCTCAGGCCATATTTATCAATAAGAAAAGGGTGTATTAGCACCCTTTTTTTATTTTTGTTAAAATGAAATGAGCATTAGCCCTCAAAAAAGTTTAATGCTGATTTTATGTGATTACCGAAAATCAATTTTATACCCATGAATAAAGCTGAACTGATTTCCCAAATCCAACAAAAACAATCTTACCTCTGTGTTGGTCTGGATACCGACCTCGATAAGATTCCCAAGTTTTTGTTAGAGTTTGAAGACCCCATTTTTGAGTTTAACAAGCGAATTATAGATGCTACCAAGGATTATGCGGTGGCCTATAAACCAAACATTGCCTTCTATGAAGCATTGGGCGCCAAGGGTTGGGGAAGCCTTCAGAAAACAGTGGAGTATATTCCTGAAGAGATTTTTACTATTGCCGATGCTAAAAGAGGAGACATAGGAAACACCTCTAAGCTATATGCAAAGGCCTTTTTTGAGAATATGAATTTTGATTCTATCACCGTGGCACCATACATGGGAAAAGACTCTGTTACTCCTTTTTTGGAATTTGAAGGTAAGTGGGTAATTCTACTAGCACATACTTCTAATCCTGGTAGCAATGATTTTCAGTTGATGACTAACCGCGAGCATGATACCGCTTTTTACGAAGAGGTGATCAACAAAAGTCGCCAATGGGCTGGTGCTGATGAGCTGATGTTCGTAGTAGGTGCTACCAGAGCGGATAAGATAGAGCAAATCAGGAAAATCGCCCCTGATAATTTCTTCCTGGTACCAGGAGTTGGGGCTCAGGGTGGTAGCCTTGAAGAAGTATCAAAATATGGAATGAACGAAGACTGTGGTCTTTTGGTGAACTCTTCACGCGGCATTATCTATGCTTCTCAGGGTGAGGATTTTGCGGAAGCAGCAGGTAGAGAGGCGAAAGCCTTGCAGCAGCAGATGAAGCAATATCTGAAAGTTTATAAAGCCGTTTAATGCAGGAGTCATTTCTTCATTTTATATGGCAATTTCAATATTTCAATAAAACTGAACTCACCACCTCAGATCAGAAGGTGGTGAATATTATAAAACCTGGCCAGCATAATACTGATGCTGGCCCTGATTTCAAAGAAGGCAAGATTATCATCGGTGGCCTGGAATGGAATGGCCAGGTGGAGATTCATGTGAAAGCCTCAGAATGGGTGCAGCATGGCCATCAATCTGATCCGGCGTATGATAATGTTATTCTTCACGTAGTGTGGCAAAATGATAAGCCTGCTACCCGCACAGATGACTCGATTATTCCCACCATAGAATTGAAAAACCGGATTGACGAAGAGCTCATCCTGAATTATAATCGTTTGGTAAACAGCCCGCTGCAGATTCCTTGCGAAAACCAGATCCGGCAAGTGAAGTCCATTACGCTCATGACTATGTTGGATAGGGTGCTGATGGAAAGACTGGAGCAAAAGGCCTTTGAAGTAGTTCGCCTACACCAGGCAAATCAAAATAACTGGGAAGAAACGGCCTACCAGCTGCTTTGTAAAAACCTTGGTTTTAAAGTAAATGCAGATTCTTTTCTAATGTTGGGGCAATCGCTTCCTTATAAAGTCATTAAAAAGCATTCTGATAATGTAAGACAAATCGAAGCACTGCTTTTCGGGCACTCCGATTTATTTAATCAAGAGGTGCATGATGATTATCAAGCATCCTTGATCAAAGAGTATGAGTTTTTAAGTCATAAATATTCTTTGACTAAAGTATTGTATTCTGTTCACTGGAAGTTTCTCAGGCTCAGACCTGCCAACTTCCCGACCATCAGAATGGCTCAGTTAGCCCAAATCCTAAAGCATAATCCTAATTTTTTTCAGAAGTTTCTAGAGGTACAAAGTTTAAAAGAACTGAAAGCCATTGTCCAATATCCTGTGAGCGACTATTGGCAAAAGCATTACCAATGGGGCAAGACTTCGGCTAAGCAAATGGTGCAGATGGGCATTTCCAGTGTCGAGAATATCGCCATAAATACAGTGGCTCCACTGATGGTGGCTTATGGTAAATTCATGAACAATCATGATTATGTCGATCGAGCGGTCAAATTATTGGAAGACCTGAAGCCTGAGAAAAATAAGATCACAGATCTGTGGAAGCAAATGGGCGTGGACGCCAGGTCTGCTTTTGATAGCCAGGCGCAAATTCATTTGTATAATCATTATTGCTTAAAAAGAAGGTGCCTCAGTTGTAATGTAGGCTTGTCTTTGGTGAGAAATCAGTGAGCATATTCCTGATCATATTGAACCTCTTGCTCATGGGCGGTGTCTGCTGGTGGCTCTATAACAGATCAGTCGAACTGGGTGATAAGGTGTTTCTTTCAGCTTTAGCATTTAAAACATTAGCCACTTTAGCGCTAGGCTGGCTTTATCAATCTTATTACAGTGCAGGAGATATCCTAAATTATTTCAGGCTTGGTGACGAACTCAATAATGAGCTGTGGCTCGATCCGGTGCGTTATTTCAGAGTGATTATCGGGGTAGATCATTTTGAGGCCTTTGATGGTCAGCCCGGTGTTGTTTTTATGGCTAAGTTGGTTAGCGTAGTCAATATAATTACCGGAGATCACTTTTGGTTGTCTTCGCTCTGGCTGTCATTATTTTGTTTTTCAGGACTCATCTTTCTGGTAAAAGTCCTCTTGCAGCTATATCCTTATCATAAATTTGGGATTTTAATACTCCTTTTTTGGCCTTCCTTTACTTTCTGGAGCTCGGGTCTGCTGAAGGAGTCATTAGCCATAGGTGCCCTCGGTTTTCTCATGGGTGGTTTCATTCTTTTCATTTATGGAGGATTGGGGCGAAATCGCTGGAAGGCTGCAATTCCTGCCGCGTTGTTATTTCTGCTACTCTGGCAGGTAAAATATTATTATGCAGGGGTACTGCTGCTGGTGATAGTTTCATTTTTAGCCACACGAATGCTATCTCAAAAATTAAAGATCACAGGCGGAGCCAAGCAGGTAGCATTGTATTTTGCTTTTATGATGTTGCTTGCCCTGATCATCACCAGATTACATCCTAATTTCTATCTGGAGCGTTTCGCAGAGGTCATTGTCAATAATTATGAAACTTACCACCATATATCTGATCCTGAGGATGTTGTGGATTATGACGATCTGGAACCTTCCTTTATAAGTTTGGCTGTTCACTCTCCTAAAGCCTTGTTTAACGGGTTATTCAGGACTATGATTGGAGAGAGTATGGAACTATTGAAGGTAATCGCCGGACTGGAAAATTTCTTATTCCTCTTCTTAGTAGTGGCAGCTTTGTTCCGAATAAATGGAATCAAGCGAAAGCAGGTATTACTCTTATGTGCCATGCTGAGCTACGTGGTAGTGCTGTTAATATTTCTATCACTATCTGCTCCAAATTTAGGTACATTGTCGCGTTACAGAGCAGGCGTATTCATAGTGCTGTTGCCATTAATTGCTATTCAAAACCCGCTGATAGAAAGAGTAAAGAGATTGGTTAAGTAACTGCATACTCGTAGCTTTGCAGCTGCAAGTAAAAAAGAAGAGAACACATGAAAAATCCAGTAATGATATTCGGTGCCAATAACATGGGTAGGGCAGCCAGAGATATATTTGATAGTAATGAAATAATGATCTACGGTTTTCTGGATGATGATACAAAGCTTCATGGTACTGAGCTTGATGATATCAGCGTGTTGGGAGCTACTGATGATGATGGTTTTCTTAAGTATATAGGTAAGAAGTGTGAGGCTTTTGTAGCCATAGATGATAATAAATATCGCAAGAGCATTGTAAAAATGCTTAAAGAGCGCAGAAAAGTGATGCCCGTAAATGCTATTCACCAGGCCTCAACTATTGCAGAAACTGCACATATCGGTCATGGTAATTTCATTAACATGGGGGCCAGAGTGGCAGATAACGCTAAGGTGGGTAATCACTGCATCTTAAATACTAACGCCGTGGTAGATTTCAGTGCAGAGTTAGGGGATTTTGTGCAGGTAGGTGCCGGCAGTGTGGTAAATACAGATGTAAAAGTAGGAGACGAAGTTTTCATAGGATCTGGCGTTACCATTGTAAGCGGTGTAAAGGTTGGAAAAGGAGCTCGAATTGGTGCAGGATCGGTTGTTATTGCTGATGTAGCTGTTGGCAAAACTGTATTCGGAAATCCGGCGCAGGTAGTAGAGAGGTAGTCGCTAATCTTAGACGTAAAGGTTAATTAATATTGATCTTTTTTGTTATCAACCTGAAATACCTATATTTTCGGGCTGAAGCGTGTAAATTATTATGGTAAAAATACCTGAATCTGAACTGATCCTGAATAAGGATAAAAGCGTTTATCATTTAAATTTACTGCCTAAACACATTTCGGACACCATCATTACTGTTGGTGACCCGAATAGGGTGTATCAGGTAAGTAAGTACTTTGATGACGTAGACTTTGAAATGAACCGAAGAGAGTTTATCACTCACGTAGGGACATACAAAGGCAAAAAAATCACTGTCATTAGTACCGGAATGGGTACCGATAACATCGAAATTTTTCTTACTGAACTTGATGCCCTAGCCAACATCGATTTCAGAAAAAGAGAAGAAAAAGCCAAAAAGAAAAAGCTCAAAATTATCCGTATAGGCACTTCAGGTGCACTGCAGGATATTCCTCTGGGCTCTCATTTACTCTCAGACTATGCGGTAGGTCTTGATACATTGATGTGTTTCTACAACCTTCCTCAAGATGATGTGGAAAAGGAAATGGGACGTAAGTTAAAAGACCAGATTGGGCTTCCTTTTGAGCCTTATTTCGTAAGGGGCTCGCAAAGTCTTAAAGAACAGCTCAAGGGAGATGACATGATCATCGGCAATACAGTAACTTGTCCGGGCTTTTACGCTCCACAAGGCAGAAGAATACGCGTCGATCTTAAATATCCACGCTTGATGGAAACACTTAACTATTTTCATCATGATGATTTGTGGCTGACCAATTTTGAAATGGAAACGGCGGGATATTATTCCATGGCTCGTTTATTAGGGCATGAGGTGATCAGTGCTAACGCTATTATCGCTAACAGAATCCAAAATACCTTTGCTAAAAATGCCACTGAGGTAATTGATAGCCTGATCCAGAAAGTTCTGGACCGTATTTAAATTAGAGCGTTTTCATACTTGTCATATTTATTATCTGGTTTTTAGCGAAATAAGGATCGTAGTTATTATAAAAGCCAGATAATATTTTATGTGCAATATGTGATATAATTAGCTCTTCATCACTTTTACCTCTTTTGCCAATCCAAAATACTCTTTGAGGGTGTCTTTTCATGTCAGCAACATAAGCTTTGGCTTTCTCGTATTGCTCCTGAGTGTAATTAAGCTTAAAAGTAGTTTCAACTATATTCATGATTTACAAATTTGAACCTTGAATAGATTTTACAAGTCTTGTGCCAGTTAAAAAGGCTGTTTAAAGGGGCTAAAAGAGGTTTGGTAATAATGTAATTGCCCGTGAGCGGTCGTGCGCGTCCGCTGCTGGTTAAAGGAAAAAATTGGTGTAGCTTTGCAAGCCAGAAGAGATAAATAATGATTGATTATAATATAATGACCCTGGATAATGGTATCAGGGTTTTACATAAACAAGTATCAAACACTAAGATTGTCCACAGTGGTTTTATGCTTGATATTGGTAGTAGAGATGAAAATGAAGAGAATCAAGGCATTGCTCACTTTTGGGAGCACATGGCTTTTAAGGGAACCAATAAACGGAAAGCTTTCCATATCCTGAACAGAATTGATTCTGTTGGTGGGGAGCTAAATGCCTATACTACCAAGGAAAAAATTGCTTTCTACGCTTCCGTGCTTGATGCCTATTTTGAAAAGGCCGTAGAGCTGCTGGCTGATATTACTTTTGATTCCATTTTTCCTGAAAAGCAGATAGAGAAGGAGCGAAATGTGATTCTGGAAGAAATGGCCATGTATTACGATAGTCCGGAAGATGCTATTCAAGATGATTTCGATACATTGGTCTTTGGTAAGCATCCTTTAGGAATGAACATTCTTGGTACTTCAGAAAGCGTAAAATCTTTCAGTAGAGATGACTTCAAGAAGTTTATCAGAGAACATATTAATACCGATAAAATTGTGTTCTGCGTGGTGGGTAATGTGCCTTTCAAGAAGGTGCAGCGCTTAGCTAAAAAATATTTAGAGCCCGTGCCTCGCTACTCTGCAGGGCATGTAAGAAAGCCATTTCTTAGTTACGAACCATCTATTCAGGTAAACCATCGTAGCCTAACCCAGGCACAATGCGCCATAGGCAGAACCACCTATGCTTTAACTGACCCCAAAAGATTGCCATTCTTTATGTTGGTAAATATTCTTGGCGGACCAGGCATGAACTCACGATTAAACCTGGCCTTAAGAGAGAAGCATGGATTTGTGTATTCCATAGATGCGTCGCTACAATCTTACACTGATACCGGGCTGTTTGGAATTTTCTTCGGTACTGAGCCTAAGCAGCTAGACAGGAGCATCAGACTGGTGAAAAAGGAGCTGAAGCGTTTTTGTGAAAAGCCCCTCGGTGTAATGCAACTCCATACAGCTAAGGAGCAACTTATGGGGCAGCTGGCCATGTCTGAAGAGAATAATGTGAGTATGATGCTGATGATGGCTAAAAGCACTTTAGATAAGAATCACATAGAATCGTTAGAAGATATTTTCGATAAAATTAAGAATACCAGCGCTCAGGATCTACAAGAGATAGCCAATGAAATGTTTGATGAAAGCTATATGAGTCAACTAACTTTTTTGCCAAACGATAATTAATGTAAACATTATTTCAATTGGTTTTATTATCTAATAAATTGTAGCATCAAATATGGATTTTTTAAGCAGCGAGATTCAGGAGTATGTTGAGAATCACACCTCTCCGGAGTCGGATTTACTGAAAAAACTGAATAGAGAAACTCACGCTAATGTAATGATGCCCAGAATGTTATCTGGTCATTTGCAGGGGCGTGTGCTATCACTTTTTAGCCATATGCTACGGCCGAAGAATATCCTGGAAGTAGGAACTTATACTGGATATTCCGCATTATGCATGGCCGAAGGGTTAGCTGAAGATGGTGTGCTTACCACCATAGATGTGAATGAAGAGCTGGAGGACATGGTGAGAGGTTATTTTGATGAATCTCCATATGCTGAAAAAATAAAATACATTATCGGAAACGCCATGGATGTTATTCCATCATTAGATATAAGCCCGGAGCTGGTATTTATAGATGCCGATAAAAAGAGTAACGGCGTTTATTATGATATGATTATTGATCATGTGCCTGCCGGTGGTATTATTATGGTAGATAATGTGCTGTGGAGCGGGAAAACCGTAGAGGGCAAGGTGGATAAAAAAACTCAATTGATACTCGATTTTAATAGCAAAATACATAATGACGACAGGGTTGAAAACGTTCTGTTCCCTGTAAGAGATGGTTTAATTGTCATGCGCAAAAAATAAACAATGCCTAAGAGAATACTACTCCTCATTTTTTTACTTCCTCTATTAGTTCAAGCTCAGTCTCCACGGGTGCCTACCAAGATGGAGTTTGCTGATATTAAGCTAAGAATTACTGAAGCTGCCCGAAAGGAGATACAGGCAGATGTAGATGCTTTAACTAAAAGCCCCAAATACTTCAATATAAAAGTAGAGCGTGCTCGATCTTATTTTCCTATTATCGAAAGGGTTTTCAGGGAGGAAGGTCTTCATGACGATTTTAAATACCTGGTGCTTCAGGAGAGTGCATTAATTTCAGATGCGGTTTCAACTTCAAATGCTGTGGGTTTCTGGCAGTTTAAAGACTTTACAGCCATGGAAGTAGGTCTGCGGGTAGATAACCACATTGATGAACGGATGAACATAGTTTCTGCTACCAGAGGTGCGGCGCGATATATGAAGAATAATAATCAGTTTTTTGATAACTGGCTACACACGCTTCAGGCTTACCAGATGGGTGCAGGTGGCGCTATGAGGGCGTTAGGCAAAGGTGAGAAAGGTGCCAAATCTATGGTGATCGATAAGAAAACCTATTGGTATGTAAAGAAATACCTTTCGCATAAGATCGCTTTTGAGAATGCCGTAGGTGAATCAGGAACAGTGCAGCTTAAAGAATATACCAACGGGGCGAATAAAAACCTGAAGGACATATCTGATGAAACCGGCGTAAGCTTGGCTCAGCTGCAGGATTATAACAAGTGGTTGAGAAAAGGAAAGATTCCTGATGATCGTGAATACACGGTGATCGTGCCTCTAATCCAGCTGCAAAATGTGAATCTGGCGGCGTTCAAAAAGAACAATACTCATTCTACACCAGAGGTGACGCGCCAAGTGAAATATGATTTTGATGATGCGGGTAAGTATCCTGAGTTTGAAGATCAGTTGCAGGCATCCAGAGGAAATATAGTAGATATAAACGGCATACCTGGCACCATGGGGCTATCTGGGGATAAGGCCACCACATTGGCTACTAAAGGAGGCATAGATCTTAAAGACTTTTTAAAGTATAACGATCTTGAAATTAGTACTGCCATACAGCCAGGGCAGGTATATTATTTCAAAAAGAAAAGAAATAAAGCGCATACGCACTATTATGTAGTGCAGCCCGGTGAAGATTTATGGACCGTGTCTCAGAAATTTGGACTCAAGCTGAAAAAGCTGAAGTCTAAAAACAGAATTAAGGAAGATGGAGTAACTGTAAAAGCCGGTCGAGTGCTGTGGCTCAGATTTATCAGGCCGGCCAGGGTAGAGGTGGAGTATAAAGAGCTTAGAGATAAGAGTGTGCCTCCGTCAGTGATTTCTTCAAAAGTGGTAGACAAACGCGTGGAGGAGCCTGTGATAGATAAGACAGAACCAATCATCAAGGAATCAGATGCTATGGCTATAGCTAAGTATGAAGAAGAGGAGGAAGAGGAAGAAGAAATGTCTACACCAGCACCGGTGACCACGAACAATACTCCAACCGAAAATAGAAGAGATTTTGTGTTTAAGTCATCCGAACCAAAGGAGACTGAGGAGGAAGAAACTGATAATAAAGTTTTTGAAGGCAGAAGCCAAATTCACGTGGTAAAGCCGGGAGAAACATTATATTCAATATCCAGAATGTACAACATTACTATCAGGGATTTATTGGCCTGGAATGACATGGATATTTCCCAGAAACTAAGCATTGACCAAAAGCTGATTATCTACAATAAAGCCATGGTAGAGAGTAAAGAAATCATCCCGGAAGAAAAGGCTTCTGATGAGCAAGTATATCATACTGTAAAACAGGGCGATACCATGTATAGCATAGCCAGAAAGTACGATGTAACCATTGAAGATATCATGAGCTGGAACAATAAAAATAGCTTTGAATTAAGCCTTGGGGAGAAAATAAAAATTATAAAAAGGTAAATAAGTAATTGAAATTAAAGTAATATTATTTAATTTATGGTTCGTATTTCAAGAACAGCTTTTTGAAATTCTTAGATCTTCAATTAAGATATAAAACTTATTTAATTGCTATGTTTGCAATTCATAAATGGAATGAGCAATTTTTCAGTTACAAATCTGAAAGTTGTAACTTTTGTTTTGTAAACTTGAAAAATTGTATTTTTAACTAAACCATCAGAAAGTTGACTGACACTAAGGCGATCGATTTAGTAATGCTTGTGGATGATAATGATACTGATAATTTCATCAGTAAGCGTATAATTGAAATCACCAAGTTTGCTAGCAGGGTTGAGGTGAAAAATAGCGGTAAGAGTGCGCTAGACTACCTGAAGGAAAATCAGGATAGTATAGAGAATTTGCCTAACCTTATTTTTTTAGATATTAATATGCCTATTGTAGATGGCTTCGTTTTCTTATATGAATTTGAAAAGTTTAGCGATGCCATTAAGGATAAGTGTAAAGTAATCATCCTTTCCAGCTCCGATAACAAAAGAGATATTGATAAAATCGTTAATAACAACCACGTAATCAAATTCATCACTAAACCACTTACAGAGTCAGCTTTAGAAGAGGTTAAGGTGAACAATCTTTAATTTTGCATGTTGTAGATTTAATCTCAACCAAAAGATAATATAAAACATGCTTAAAAATTCAGCACTCAAGAGCACTATACTATGTGCTCTAGTGTCATTATTAGGATTCTCTCAGGTAAGAGCCCAACAAACAACAACCACCCCAGACACTACTTATTGGAAAAAAGACTTTAGAGGAGGACTCAGCTTTAATCAGGCTTCCTTTTCTGATAACTGGCAAGGTGGTGGAGTAAACTCCATAGGTCTCAATACCTTTCTTACCTACAAGGCTAACTATACAAAAGACATCCATTCATGGGATAACACCATTGACTTTGGTTATGGTATAGTGAAAAACGAAGGACAGGGAAGTAGAAAATCTGTTGATAGGCTGTATTTAGATACCAAGTATGGTCGCGTTTTAAGTAAGAAATGGGATTTCTTCACTTCACTTACTTTCCTTTCTCAGTTTGGTAAAGGTTATGAATATGAAGTAGAGCAGCCAGACGGATCGGTTCGTGATAGCCTGATCTCTCAATTTCTGGCTCCGGCATTTATTACCTCATCTTGGGGTTTTGAATATCACCCTGTGGAGTACTTTAAGGTGCGTTTTGGACCTTTCTCTCCTAGAGTTACAGTAGTGAATAATGATGGGCTCTCAGAAGCAGGTGCCTATGGTGTAGATCCGGGAGATAAAACCAGATTGGAATTATTAGCATTCCAAATGGTAGCAGATTTCAATAAAGATATTGCCGAAAACCTGAACCTTAAATGGAAGTATATGCTTTATGCTAACTATAAGGAGTTAGAGGGTAAGAAGATAGATCATCGTTTAGACGTGGCTCTGGCGGCCAAAGTAAACAAGTTTATTGATGTTTCCCTGGGCGGCATTCTCCTATATGATTATGATCAGGTAGATGAGGTGCAAATAAGCCAGGCACTTAACCTTGGTATAGTTTATTCCTTCAAAAACTATAAGGAAAAGAAATAAGGATTAGAAGTCTGGGTCAAGGCCCAGACGATCCCTTAAATCCCTCAATAAAGGCTGCTTCTCCATTAAGTAGTTGAATTTCTCATGATTCGTGTAAATCATACGCTGAGCTTTTGCTTCTACCAGCTCAGTTTCAAGCACTATAAATCGGTTATTAAGCGTTCTCTTTAAGTGAGAGGCTAGCTCTGGTCTAAACCTATCAAGGATATCAATTTTAACTGGATTCAGGCATTTAATAACTATGGTAGTTTCATCTTTCAGGTAAAACTCCTGCTTCATTACCATATGCTCAGAATCTTTTCCATCCTTTTTGCGGCTTTCGGCAAAAGCTTCCCATACAGAGGTTAATTGCTCCAGTGTAAAGCTATCAGTACCAAATGATTCTTCTACATGATGTACCTTATTATCTTCTTCCTCGTCCTTTTTATTGGCCAGGTCATCAAGATTGGTAGGTATCTTAACAGTGCTTTTAAGAATAGACGAATTGAGCCTTTTCTTAGGTTTTATTTCAGATACAGGTTTACTGTCGCTGCTAGTAGGAGCGGATGGTGTGGCTTCGGTTTTTTCTGGGGTCGCTGTGCTTTCAGATTCCTCTGAATTCTCTGGAGGTTCCTCAGTTAACTCACTTTTTTTTTTAGGCCACTTTCAGACGCTAAGCTGATGGCCGAGTTGATATGAGCGAGCTTCATTAACATAAGTTCCACGCTTAACCTCTGATTCTTACTGCCTTTATAGTTTAAGTCACACTGATTCGCAATGTTTAAAGCTGTAAGTAAGAAAGACTTAGAAGCGCTATTAGCTTGCTCAATGTATTTTGCCTTAGTGTTCTCAGGTACTTCCATCAAATGCACTGTAGCGTTATCTTTAGATACCATCAGGTTTCTAAGATGCTCACAGAGACCAATAATGAATAAGTGTCCGTCAAATCCTTGCTTTAAGATTTCATCAAAAAGCAAAAGTGACTGAGTAATGTCCTCATTTAGAAGATAATCTACCACTTTAAAGTAGTACTCATAATCTAAAATGTGAAGATTGTTAATGGTTGACTGGTAAGTGATGTTTCTGTCTGAAGAAAAAGTCACTATCAAGTCAAATATGGAAAGCGCATCACGAAGTGCACCATCAGCCTTTTGGGCTATAAGGTGTAACGCTTGCTCTTCTGCCTGTATCCCTTCTCTATCCGCGATGCCCTTTAGGTGATCGGCAATATCAGAAACCTGAATTCTATTAAAATCAAATATCTGACATCTGGAAAGGATAGTAGGTATTACCTTATGTTTCTCAGTGGTGGCTAAGATGAAGATAGCATACTCTGGTGGCTCCTCTAATGTCTTCAGGAAGGCATTGAAAGCAGCATTCGAAAGCATGTGAACCTCATCTATGATATAAACCTTATATTTTCCATACTGAGGAGGGTAACGTACCTGATCAATGAGGTTTCTGATGTCATCCACAGAGTTGTTAGAGGCAGCATCTAATTCAAAGATATTCAGTGAATTACCTTCACTTTTCTCATCGAAATCATTGATCATTCTGGCTAAGATCCTGGCACACGTAGTTTTACCCACACCACGCGGTCCGCAAAACAATAAGGCCTGAGCCAATTTATTATTGTCTATTGCATTTTTTAATGTAGTAGTAATGTGGCCCTGGCCAACTACTTCATCAAAACCGGTAGGTCTGTATTTACGTGCCGATACTACGAACTTATCCATCGCTCGAAGTTAACAAGTCCCGCTGAAAGTGAAAAGAAACAATTGAAGTTAATAAAGGTATATTTAAAAAATACAAAAAAATCTATGTAATTTCAGTGTAATATTTTGTTAAGAAATTAAACGTTTTTATCTTGTGAAGATATTTTGATTTTAAATTAAAGAAACTTTGATTCCTTGTTTACGATGTAATTTTTCATTGTATAAAGCGGAAAAAATAATAACTATGAAAAACCTAATTTATATTATCTGTCTTGTGGTAGCCATGTCATCTTGCGAGTTAGCCGGTGATGAAGGGGATAAATTGGTTTCTTACGAAAAGGAGATTATTCCTACTACCAAATATGAAGAGGAAGCCTATGAAACTGTTGAGATTTTTTCCAACGAATCTATAGAAGCTGAGTTTAAGGCTATCAAAAATGGATTTGTGCCTGCAATAGGCGTTAAGGCAAGAATTGAAATTTTGAAGTACTATAAAGAACTAGCCGCTTCTGATATCTTTATGGTTATTGTAAGACCAAAGGTGCCAAGACCGGTTTGCCCGCCTAAGCCATTAACAGATTGCATGATCCCAAGAATGGAATTAGAGCAAACTTTGTTCACCTTCTTTACTCCTGAAGTTTATAAACAAAACCTGAAGGTATTGTTAAGTGCCAAAGGCGAACAAGTGGCCGCAGTGAGTGAAGTAGATGTGAATAAGGATACTATGATGGTATTATTTACCATGAAGACAATTCATCCGGAATTAACCTCTCGTTCTTTAGCGCTAAAGGTAGCTGCAGAAGGATATGAATCGATAATAAGCGCTGAAATGGGAGAAGATACTTTCCAATAATAAAATATTTTGTAAATTCTAACCCGGTAGCGACCCTGCCGGGTTTTTTCAATTTATAGCCCTTTATGAATAAAAAATGGTTCTTGTTTTTTGTGTTGTTGATTTTTTGTGTGCCCAAGAATCTCTTAGGCCAACACCCCATTCATAAAGTTGTAGAAGAGCTAGAATCTATTGAAAACCCGGATTCCGCGGCTACTGCTTTACATCCATACCTGGATTCGGCTATAATTGCTAAAGATGCGTATGCCTATTTGTATGTCCTGAGTGCTCTTAATGACATACATATTATTCCATTTACCGATAAGGCTACATACGTAAAGCAAGGCGATGAGCTTTTTAAGAACTCAAGCCACAGTTTTTTTCAAGCGGATGCTGATAGCTCGGTTTACTTTCGTTTTTTGGATGTAAAAGCAGAGATGCTCTATTCGCAGGGAAATTATACTGATGCCATAGTGCTGCTTAAGAGGTTAGTGGCGAGGAATAAACTACAGTCTGTGGAGGACAGCCTTTATATGAATGCTTACGATAGCTATCTAGGGAGTAGCTATCTCATGCTGGGTAATAAAGAAAGGGCCATATATTATTACAATCACTATTTAAATGTAATACCAGAAGCTGTTAAGGAGTATTATGGTATAGACTACTGGTACTTTTATCAGGTTTTAGGTTGGACCTATCTGGGTAGCTCGTGGCCAGGGGTGGAAGCCGAAGATCCTAAGGAGAATTTTGAAAGGGCGATATCATGCTATAAAAAGGCTTTGGATCTTATTGAGCATATTCAGGATAAGGGTAGTTTTTCAAATACGATTTTAAGTACTTATTCACTACTTATTAATCTCTATGTGAAAGAAGGTGACTATGATCACGCCATTTTTTATCTCAATCAGTCAGAAAAATATCAGAATAGTAAATCTTATAAAAATGCGGACCTTCTGAGCTATCAGAGTAAGCTGGAGCTGCAGAAGAACAATTTTAGAAAGTCATTGCAATTATATGATAGTGCGCTGGTGCTGAGGAAAGTGGCTGTAGGCGAGATGCATTATTCTGATTATGAATACCATCTGGGTAAAGCACAGGTGTATGATAAGATGATGGAGTACACATCAGCTCTGTCAGAGTACAAGATTGCTTTAAAGTTACTTCGATATGAAGGGGGCCTTCCTCTTGAGAAGGTGAAATACCATATGGAAACTATTCGTGTGCTCCATGCTAAAGCCAATACGTTGACCAAAATGGCTCAGGATGGTAAAAAGAAAGAGATTTATAAAGAAGCTTTAACTCATTATGAACAGGCTTTAGCGCTGTCGTTGAAAGAACGTGAAAGAATTATAAGAAGTGAATCTAAACACGACTTAATAGCTGGGCATAGAAAGCTGATTAACGATGCTTTGAAATGCAGCTATCAAGCCCAGAAACTGCTGCCGCAGGAATATCTTCACGCTTTGGTGTTCGATTTAATAGAAAAAGGAAAGGGATTACTGCTTCTTGAGAATTACAGGCAAGAGGAAGCATTACGTAAAGCTGTGTTTTCAGCAGAGATTAAAAATGCTCTTGATGAGGCGGAGTTAAGATTAACCAGCCTCACTAGAAGACTGAGGGAATCTAATGATGAGGCTATTTTTGAGCAGCTTAAAGAGGCTGAGGAAAGTTATGATTCCATAATGAATGTGATTAAGGTTAAATATCCTCAGTTCAATACTTTTAAGGATGATTATGAAGAGTTGAGCTTAGCTGAATTTCAAAATAATATCACCAATTCAGAGGCATGCTTTTCTTATTACGTGGCTGATTCAGCAATTTACCTTTTGGCTATTCATCAAAATCAATCCAAATTCATAGCCATAGATAATTCCAGGTCTATAGAACAACAGGTGCAGAAAGTGCATCAATTTCTCAGAACACCGGGCCCTTCAAATGGAATTGAAAATAATCTTTATAGTCTTTATAATCAACTCATTAAGCCGGGAGTTGATCTGATAGGAGAAGATAAAAGTATTATTATTTTCCCTGATAGCTATTTGGGTTATCTGCCTTTTGAGGTTCTGCTTTCGCAATCAGCTCAGGGCGAAGAATACGGCTCCTGGCCATTTCTAATTAAAATTAATCCGATCTCTTATGATTTTTCAGCTACTGTTTATCAGCATACATCAGGTTGGGCTTTTCAGAATAAGAATTATATAGGTTTTGCTCCAGAATATGATGATGGCGATATCAAAGACTTAATGGTGGATAATGGTGCTGCTAATTGGCTGGCCGAAAGGGATTACGGCTCATTACAATATAATGGTGATGAGGTGAAGTACGCTTCTCAATTATTTGATGGTATTTATTATGAAGGGAATAAGGCTTCAGAAGAGAATTTTAGAGCTCAGGCGGAAAATAATGGCCTGCTGCATCTGAGTATGCATGCCTTCTTTGATGAGAAAAACCCAGATCACTCAGGATTAGTCTTCTCAAATTTCCAACCTAATGGGCTCATAAGTAATGAAGATGGGTTTGTGCCAATGGTGGACTTGTATAACATGCACATAAATGCCGAGATGGTGATTCTAAGTGCGTGTGAAACAGGTTATGGATATTTGGAAAGAGGAGAGGGGGTGGCCTCCATCGGTCGTGCTTTTAAATATGCCGGATGCCCTTCGGTAACTATGAGTTTATGGAATGCTAATGACCAGTCAACCTCAGAAGTGATGAAATACTTTCTTGAGCAGCTGCATGCCGGCATGAGTAAAGATGAAGCACTGCGAGCTGCTAAGCTGAAGTATTTGGGAAATGCTGATAACAACACTGCTCATCCCTATTATTGGTCAGCCTTTGTGCTTAATGGACCAGTGAAACCATTAACATTTGCCGAAACATCTATAGATAATTACTGGTGGCTTCTTCTGGTCTTTGGAGGTGTGGCTATACTGTCAGTGGCTCTCTATGCTAAAAAGAAAGCTTGAAACCGTTGGTTAAAGAATACACAAAATTATTAATTGGTATAATAGGCTTGTCCTCATACTGTGCAGAAAATGATGTATTGAATGCCAATCGGTTAGTTAGTTTGATGTTTAAGACTGCATCTCCACTGATTCGGTGTCTGAAAACTTCAGAGTCATAATCATAACCACCCTGGTAATAGGCGATCAGGTCGAAATTCACATTTTCATTGATTTTAAACTTGGATCCAATGTAGTTGGTGGTCTTCCATATGTTTTTGTTAATGATGTTACCTTCCTCAGTTAATGATTTCCAGTTCTCCTTTTCATACATAAAACCTACTCCCAAATGCAGTTTGGTGTTTTCATTCTTCACCAAACGAATTCTTACCCCGGCTCCCTGTAGAAATCTGAAGGGCATGGATCTACCATCATCATATTGCACCTGCGTGAAAGTTTCGTAGGAGAGCTTTTTCCTTCGTAAAAAGTTAATTCTAAAGTGAGTATATCCCGTGCTAATTAAGGGGCCACCTGTAGATTTGAAATAGTTCAGTTGGTTAATCAGAATATAAGCGTGTTTTTCTGCTACATAGACCAAATCTGCGGCACCAGCCAGGCCAGTGAAGGTGATGTTTTCCTCTGCGGTAGCACTTTTGTTATTCATATTGAAATCAATATTTACACTACCCATGAAGTATTTAGACGAGTCAGAATCTATGCTACCTTTGTCTACTTTAAGTATTTGGGCGAATGAGCTGGCTGTAATCAACGTAAAAATAAGAGCTGTGAAAACTGATTTCATTAAAAAGTATGTTTCTGATTAAGTCTGCGAAATTAGAGAACAAGGCTCAACTATGAAATATAATAGCGGATATTCTGCTTCTGAGTTTGTTTATCGAACTTATTTACCGCTATATTTGTAGTCCTTTTTGCAAACCGGGGCCGACCGGTTTTGACAGGATGTGTGATTACGTGGGTAAGCATGCAGGCTCATGGGATGAGAGCCTTGAAAGATAGTTCCACAACACAATTGGCGAATCTAATTACGCCATGGCTGCCTAATCTTAACCTCTTAAGGTAAGATAGCAGGCTTAAACGGTTGAATTGCCAGACGCAGTTCCCGGGCCACGTTCCACGAAACCTCCGTTTTGCAGGTTTTGATTTTGGGATGTCGAATAAGCAGAACTAGCGCCGGCAGGGTTGTGATGTCTGTGTGAAATTAATCGCAACTAAGGTAATGTTTGGCTGTTGTCGGCCTGGCTTTACCCGACAATCTGATGACAACTAAGCATGTAGAAGACACGATAGTTGCCTTCACTGGACGAGGGTTCGAATCCCTCCGGCTCCACTAACACAAGGTCAAAAACGGCCAAAACCCCTTTAAATTTATTTAAAGGGGTTTTTTGTTGGATTAGTTATTCCAAATTATCCATTAATAATCAAACAATAGGTGAGTTATCTGGTGAGTCATTTAATAATTTTGTATAACTCACCAGAAGAGTGTTAACTCGTTGTATATCAGTTTATTATTTTGAATTAATAAGTTTCAGTATTTATGATATTTTAGATTTTTTCGGTAAATTAGGTGAGTGTTTCATTTAATTTCAACCAAATGGACTCATTCAGTATTTTGTTTTTTCTTAGGAAGTCTAAATCTTCACAATCCAAGCCTTCACCGATCTACGGCAGAATCACGGTAAATGGTAAAAGGGCAGAAATATCGACACAGAGATCTATTGCATCTCAGAGATGGGATTCCAGAAGTGGAAGAGTTAAGGGTAACAGAGAAGATGCTCGGGAAATAAATGCTCATCTGGACAACATTCAACTTAGATTGAATCGCATTCATAGTAAGCTTTTGGAGCTTAACCAAGATGTTAATGCTGGTTTTATTAAGGATACTTTTAATGGAAAAGATAAAAATAAAAAGACCCTAATTGAAGTATTTGATTATCATAATAAGCAATTAGAGTCCCAAATCGGAAAAGGGTATGCTTTAGGTACTTACACGAGATTTGAAACTACTAAAAAACATGTGCTCGATTTTTTGAAAACGGAATACAAAAAGGAGGATGTGGTGTTACAGGATCTGGATTATTCTTTTATAGCCAGATTAGATAATTATTTTAAAGTTATAAGAAACTGCAATCATAACACTGCACAGAAGTATATTCGAAATCTTCGGAAAATTGTGAATATGGCAGTCTTGAATGATTGGCTACCCAAAGATCCGTTTGCAAGATATAAGGTTAGATTTAATGAAGTAAAAAGAGATTATCTGAATAAGGAAGAGCTTGCTCAGTTAGAGCAGAAGGAATTTGAGATAGAAAGGTTAGATCAGGTAAGGGATGTCTTTGTGTTTTGCTGTTACACTGGGTTGGCTTACACTGATGTAGCTAAACTTACTCCCAGAAATATTTCAAAGGGTCTGGATGGAGACTTGTGGATTTTTATAGATAGAACTAAAACGGGAAGCCCATCCAATGTACCCGTTTTGCCAAAGGCGCAGGAAATTATAGATAAATATTTAGATTCCCCCACGACCGTAAATCAAGATAAGTTGTTGCCTGTTATATCTAATCAAAAAATGAATGCTTATCTGAAGGAGATAGCGACTGTTTGTGGTATAAGTAAAAATATTACTTTTCATATTGCGCGGCATACATTTGCTACTACGGTAACATTATCAAATGGGGTATCCATTGAATCCGTCAGCTCAATGTTAGGACACAAAAACATGAAAACTACTCAGATTTATGCCAAAGTGGTTCAGGAGAAAGTTAGTAATGATATGAAAAAACTCAAGTCACTTTTTGATTAAGGAATAGTTGTAACTCAATTTATATTATACAAAGGATGGTTTTGAAGGTTTTGAATACTATGCCAAAGGCCAATGGTCTAACTACAGAGACCGCCAGACGGTTTCATACCTCGGACGCTATGAAATCACGGTAGACGATATGGTAGAGGAATACGTGCACCCACAATCATATGGAAACCATCAGGACCTGCACGTGATCCTAAAGAACGGTACAAATCATGTAAATCTCCGCCTCGAAACAGAGGGAATGGTAGCCTTCTCCCTCAGCCATTATGACGAGATGACCTGGAACCAACACATTCAGTATGAGCGCCTACACTGGTCAGACCTAAAAAGGTATGACAAAGTATTTGCCCATTTCGACTACTGGCAGCGCGGCATCGGAAACAACAGCTGCTTTTCTGACTCCTGCCTGCCACATTACGAAGTGCCATACCCAAACAATGACAAGGGCGGCAACCTGAGTTATACGCTGCGGTTTATACCTAAGGTTGGGAAGTGATTTGGAATGAAAGGAGAGGGGGTTTAGGCCCTTTTTTTTGGTTAGGGGATTGATTCCTTTATTGGAGATTGGTTAAAGTACTTATGAATGGATATTATTACCAATCAATTCCAGACTCTATGCCTTGTGGTATATAAATACGAATATGAAAAATATATTACCCTTAATGATCCTCATTTTATTAGCAGGGTGTGATTTCTCCGTGCCTTTGAAAATAAATGAGGAAAATGTCTATGTTTTAACTAATCCTTGTGGGAAGATAGAATTCCGTGCTTCGACATTTTCCAATGCCATAAGTATCTATCAAAACTTCGTATCAGGGGAATATTACCTCAATAGGGATTTATTAAATATTTCCCTCAACACCACCACCGACGCATACATTACTTCCATAGAAATGTATGATAAAAACAATGAAAAAATCACCTATAATGACAGGATACCATCTGATACAAGGTGCGTGCTGGAGATAATATTGAATAAGCCCATAAATAGTGTTAGCGGAACTTTAAAAATTACGGCATCAGGTTATTTAACCTGTAACGGCCAGTCATTAAGTGATGATAGTATCAGCATAAGTTTGTGAGGGTTATTGAAATAAATTATTTGTGAATTCGGTATCCTTAATAAGAAGCTCTAAGAATCGATGGAATGATTAATATCTCGGTTACTGAATCATGTTTCGAACCCTATTATTTTACTATTTATAATAGCCTTGGACAGTTGTTAATCCGCAGATACATAAAAGATCAAAGTACTATACTTAACATAGATTTTTTATCAGCAGGATGCTACTTCATCATTATAGAAAATCAAGCGCAGGTTGTGAGAAAAATTATCTTGAACTAATTAATCTCTTTTAATAAAAGGTATATATGTATATATAGGACCATCACAAGAGCTGGGGCCGCCGATTAATTGTTGATTATCTTCATTGATAAGGATTTCAGTATCACTTCCATCACAGTTTTCAATTAACTCATTTATTTGATTATAAGTTAAAATTAATTTTGTGACATCACCAGAACTTTCAAATTGATAGGTCCCTTCAGCCTTTAGGATTTGGTCTTTTTCAGTCCTAATTTTTGTAAAACTATTATTCTGATTAAAATAGTAAGTTTCTTCAAAAGACAAATCCTCTGATTTGACAATCTCACCAGATAACCCTAATTCTAAAGATGATAATTTCCATCCAATCGCGAAATCTTCATTGGTAAATTCGTTATTATTACAGCTGAGCAATAATATTACAAAGCAAAATAATTTAAAATTTCCCATAGTTATAGAGTTTGAATATTACAATTTAACAAACAATTTGTTAAAAATAAGGGTAGATAATTAAGTTTAATTATTGGATGAAAATATGATTTAAATATTAAAATAGGATCGTTTTTTGACACTTTTCAATTCATTCCATTTCATACCTCAAAATAGTTTCATAAATTGGTTTCATAAATAAGTCTCACCAACTAACGTTAAATCAGACTTTTATGAACATAGGTTATGCCCGGGTTTCCACACAGGACCAAAAGCTGGAGTTGCAACTTTCGGAGCTGCAGAAGTATGGCTGCGAAATGATATTTAAGGAAAAGCAAAGCGCCATCAAAGAACGTCCGGAACTTGATAAAATGATTAGCCATCTGAGGAAAGGAGATACCGTGGTAGTCTGGAAGCTAGACCGCCTTGGTAGATCTCTCCGGCACCTGGTGAACCTGGTAGGTTCTTTCAAAGATATGGGAGTAGACTTCGTGAGTATCAATGACAATATTGACACCACCACCTCCCAAGGCAGGCTGATGTTTAACCTCTTTGCCTCCTTTGCCGAGTTTGAAAGAGAAATGATCAGTGAGCGTACAAAGGCAGGATTAGCACATGCCAGAAAGTACGGCCGAAAAGGAGGGAGGAGGCCAGGTATTTCAAAAGAAGGGAAGATAAAGGCCTGGGCAGCATTGAAGCGCACCAGGGATTCAGATACACCTATTGCTCAGATTCAAAAGGAGCTTGGGCTTTCCAAAGCTACATATTATAGGTATCTTCAGTGGGCTGAGGGAGAGGAGAAGAGGAAGAGTGGGAGTTGAAATTTTATTACATATCCTCTGGACTCTAGAATGATTATCTGGAAAAATGGTATAAGTTATATTATTCCATAAAAATTAGAATTTTAAATGACAATAGCTCGAAATAGAAAGCTTGTATTAATAGGTAATGGATTTGATCTCGCACATGGTTTGCCTACAAGGTACGACGACTTCATTCGATGGTACCTATTGCAAGAGATCAAAGGTCCACCATTTTCTTTAATTAAGGATAAACATCTGATAACCCTTGAAGATGGAGGAGCAAAATTTTGGCCGGATGAGATAGAAGATTATTTAGATCATATTTTAAAAACTAAGACTAATCAATCGTTGCAATCTAGGCGATTTTCTTTTGAAAATAGTTTTTTAAAATCTATATGGGATAGCTTTACCGATGACAAAAGATGGGTTGATATTGAAATGGATTATTATAATTTATTAAAAAGATGTAGAGGAAGTGATGGTAGGTGGAATAAAAACTTGGCCGCTGAATTACAAGCTGATTTCACGCAGGTAAAAGAATTATTTTCACTTTATATAAAGGAGATTGTTACGTACGACACAAATAAGGTACCGCTAATTTTCACATCCTACTTTGAAAAGTTAGATGAGAAGGATGCTATCCTTAATTTCAATTATACCAATGTGGTTTCAATCTATAAAACTTTCAATCAAGCTAATTATGATATCTATGATATTCATGGCAATTTAAGTAAAAGGGATGATGTAGTATTTGGTTTTGGAGACGAAAGAGATGAATTCTATGAATACTTAGAGAATCTTAATGACAATAGCTTTCTAACCCATGCAAAATCATTTCATTATTTTAAGGATGACACTTATTCAAAATTAGAGCGTTTTATCGATAATCCCAGGCCATTCGATGTTGAGATCATCGGATTGTCTTGTGGAATAACAGATCGCACCCTGTTAAGCTACATTTTTGAACATAATTCTTGTGAAAAAATACAAATCCACTATTACAAAGACTTTACGAATTATTTGAATGTATGCATGGAAATAAGCAGGCATTTTAAAGATAAACTAAGTATGAGAAATAAAATCCGAGACTTTAGTGCTTGTACCGCCTGTCCGCAGGCTTAAAATGTTTTAACCGACTAACAAAAGGCTGCTGTTAATTCATTATCAGTTCTATAGTTAAATTAAAAATTATTAGATTGTAGATTAGATATTTTCTTATTCAACTTTTAGTTATTAAGCCGAAATGATTCCGATTTATACATCATTCGAAGAAAAAAAACTAAACTTTAAATTAACCAAAATTGATGAAATTGAAGATTTCAAAAATTTACTTCTAGGACATAAATCAAAGGACAAGGGAATTTATCGTGGGATAAATAATGCAAAGTATAAAATATTAATACCCTTCAAAGAGAGAAATTATCCAAATCAATTTCTTTTGATTTTCCTATTGATGAATACGTTAATAATTTCAGAAATAAAGGCTTGATTAAAAAGTATTTTGATACAATTAATATAAACCTTTCTAAGATTAGTGTTTTAAGTTTTATGCAACATTATGGAGCTCCTACACCCTTAGTTGATTTTACTAGAAATATAGAAATAGGAATTTTTTTCGCAATTGAAAATTTAATTGGAAGTGAATTTCAAAAAAGTGAAAATATAATTGATGATTATTTTTCAGTTTTTCATATAAACAATGAAAACTGTAAGTTAATTGACATTGAGAGTAATTGAAGGGATTGAAGAGTTACAGCTTAGATGGGATGGTATTATATATGATAAGGAAAAACACAGCATGTTTTTATTGCAACATATTGATACAATGACGGATATAAATACAATGGAGGTGTTTTTGGTGAATTTGGAAAACAAATTTAAAAGTTTTTCAACTTTCAATAATATTAGAATTCTTTCTCAACAAGGTTTATTTATTCATAATGATTTTGGCGTTAAACCGCTGGAGGTAGCATTAAAGGAATTTCTTATACCTGCAACCTGTCCTATCGGAAGTGAGTTGGATGACATGGAGGACATTCCAGAGATCAAGGAGATAAATGAGGAATACAGAGAAAACTTAATTATAAATAAAAAGACTCAATTAGAATTGAGTAAAAACATAATTGAAAGCTTTGAAATACATAAGTCCCTTATTCCCGAAATTGTCGAACTTATAAATGTAGATAAAGCATACATTTATCCAGATTTTGAAAAATTGTGTGCCAGTAATTTCTCTGAAATAGCACAGAAATAGAATGCGGAATTTATGGTTAGCAACCTCTGTTGCCTCCATGCTCGGCATGGTGATATAAGTACCCGTGGTTATTTATCAAGACTAAATCAGATGTTCCTAGTATTTTAAAAGTCTCACAAAACGCTGCTGTTCATTTTTAACATTTAATTAGTTAGATTGACCCTATAAAAGAAATAAGGGAATGTTTTGTTTCCCTTATACGGATGTTGGGCTTCATTGAAGCCAGTCGCATAAGAATTATGAAAGACAAAGACTTACCAGATCGATGGAGAGCTAAAGTTAATGAATATCTCAAGGCTCAAGGAGTAACAGACAGGAACAAACTAAGTGCCTCTGACTTCCAAATTAACAAAACAGCTAAAATCAAGTTTGAAGATGACTCATATGCTGAATTTAGATATCCTTTAATAATTAATGCACCTGAACTGGACGAAGTTGGTGTCTTTACAGAACATTGCGGATATCACATATTTAGTCTTGGAGGGACTGATATAGATCTGGTTGACAATGAAGACCTATAAAATCCTTCTGGACGGAGAACTAATTGGCACTACTCAACTCGAGAAGGCCGATGCTCCAATGGGTGTGGTCTTTGGGATAGTGAACTTTGAGACTGAGCTGTAGAACTGTCAATTTTTTAAGGACTACTGTAATACTCACAACATCGAACTGGCGATTGACGAACCTGAAGAACACATAATTTCAACAACCAATATCAATAGTTTAGTAGTTCACTCTGAAGGTGAACAACCGATCGATTCCCTAGGAAATCAATTAACTGGAATGGACGGAGATGAATTTGAAATTTCCCTCTTCGGAATTCCATATCCGTTTTATGAATCAGAATTTCCCCATCATGTGAAAGAATATCAAGAGAGATTCAAATAACGAAAGCCCAACAATCGCTAGCACGAATGCGCCAACTGCCATTTTGCAGGCTTCTGTGCAAACTTCACCATGAATCTACCGCTGAGAAATGGCTTTGCTTTCTACCTACCGCATCTCGCAGGGGTTTTCATCTTTCTGAACGCATTGCATTCTGATACTTTGGAAGCACCGGCAGATTCATTAGTTTTATCGAAACTTGCCAAGCTCGGGGCGCACTCCTGCTAGCTTAGCGTTAAAAGTCTCACCAAACGCTCACTTAAAGCTTTAATTATGACAATAACTTTGAAATATTATGAAGATGGTGGACAATGGTACGGTGAGTTCGGTAATAACATGAGCTATGAAACAATTACTAGTCATTCCAGGGAGAAACTTATATCTCTTGCAAAGCAAATGTGTGAAGATAAATTTGGGAAAGAGAAAATGCTAAGAGTATCCCTTGTGATTAATAGAAAGTCTAAATAGAGACCCTGGTGGAAATCTCCAGTTGACACTAGTGTCCGCATTGTGTTCTGATTACACGGCTATTTTTCAGGTTAGGTAACCTATTCACATCGGATCTTTCAATTCTCACAAAACACTGCTCGTAAACACTATTAATTTCATTATTAAATATTAAATTGAGCCCGCAAAGAAAATATAAAAGCATATAATCTAGTATCAGTTCATCGATACTTGAATATATTGATACGCTTACAAATGTTAGTCAAATTAAATTCCCTACTCAGAGTTACTCGCAGAGAACTCTGAGTTCCTGCTTTCCTCTGCTGGTACGAGTATTCAAAAATAGTTGCTAATTCTGCAAATAGACCTAGTATATTTGAATCCTTTTTAAAGTCTCACAAAACGCTTCTATTCATTTTTAATATTAAATTGGTTAGATTGACCCTATAAAAGAAATAAGGGAATGTTTTGTTTCCCTTATACGGATGTTGGCAACAAGCACGAAAACGAAACCCTGAATTCAATAACTTAACGCAATAAATCTTACATAATAAATTTGTGACAATAAAGTAGCTTAATAAACATAACGCTACCTGAATTAGTTCAAGTAGCGTTATGTTTATTATTCATTTAAAACTAACTAATCATACTGGAAAACTCTTCTATTGATAATCTAACTTTTTTCTGATTGGCTAAATAATCGTTTTCCTCATCATGATATCCTATGGCCAGGATAACAGCACTTTTAAGATTCCTCTCCTTTAAATCCGACAATTCATCAAATTTATTAGGATCGAAGCCTTCCATTGGAGTAGCATCAATTTTTAAAGCTGCTGCAGCAATTAGCCCCGTTCCTAATCCAATATACGCTTGTTTGGCCGCCCAAATGAAATTATCATTATCATTTCGTTGAGTGTATTCAAATCGACGTAACAGATGACAATTCAGTCAAAACAGCTCGTGGAGAATAAGGCAAAACAACTGCTAATTTGGATATCTTGATAAATAATGCAGGCATCAATGGAGGAAGTGATCCATATACCGCTTTAGAAGCTCAACCACAAGAATTTCAAGCTGCATTTGATGTTAATGTAATCGGGACATCAAGAGTTACGAAAGCATTTATTGATCTACTTAAAAATTCAGAAGAACCCAGAATCGTTAATTTAAGTACAAGTGTAGGGTCCCTTAGTTTACAAAGTGATCCAAACTGGCCAGCTTACCACTATGCGAAATATGCCGTGTATGGAGCTTCTAAAGCCGCTTTAAATATGTACACCATCCATTTAGCTTACGAACTTAGGGATACAAACTTTAAAGTAAATGCCATTTGCCCGGGATTAACGGCTACCGATTTCACATTTGGAAATGGCGGAGAAGTGGAGACTGCAGCAAGAAGAGTTGTAAAATATGCCACAATTGGCCAGGATGGACCAACAGGAAAATTCTTTAGTGAAGAAACAAATCCTGAAACAGAGGAAATAGATTGGTAATAAAAAGAAGGATCCGCTAACAATGCATCCAAAAAAAACAGCAGAAAGGAGCTAGTCATTGATTCTGTTCCTTTTCTGCTGTTTTTTGAACTGGAGATAGGTCCCTGCCCATCCGCTAATTTTCATAGACGAAACACTGGAGCAAGCTGAAAATCCTCATACTAAAAATCAATTTCTGAAGATGTATTATCTAATTTACCCCGTACCGTCAGCTTATTCAACTCTACTTATTTTTTAAATGGTTGATGATTTCTGAGACCTCTACCCGATTTCTGTAATCGCCACCGAGAGATTTTGCAAACGAAACGGTTGAGTCCTTTTCGATGACAAAAACTGCAGGAACTGGTAACTCTTTTGAATCGTCAGAATAGTGTGCGTCAAAATCTATTCCAAGATTTTTCATCGTATTTAGCGGCGCCTCAGCGTTTTTAAATACAGTGGTATATTTTCGTGCAACATTATTTCCTTCATCACTCAAGACCTCAAATTTGAGTTCGTTTTTCTCCTGCATATTTAAAGACTCATCAGGAGTTTGTGGAGAGATCGCAACTAACTCCGCTCCTAGTGCATGAATCTCATCTACTGATTGTTGGTAATGAGCCAACTGTAGATTGCAATAGGGACACCAAGATCCTCTATAAAATGTTAGGACAACCTTACTATTTTGCAGTAATTGGGTTAAACGTATTGTTTTACCGGTAGCATTACTAAGTGAAAAGTCTGGTGCTTTGTCGCCAACTTGCAGCTTGATAATGGACGAGTGGTTTTTCTGAAGACTTTTAGCATCGGCATCAAATATTTCAAGTGCTTCTTCTGGAAGCATATTCGCTAAATTATCTTGCAAGCCCTTTAAATTTTCCTGATAGTTGTTTTTTGGTGAATTCATAATAGTTTATTCGAATTTGAAATTGAATAATCGGTTAAGTCTGCAATCAAAGTCGTGGATTTTGTGATAGTTGTGTTAAAATAGTAAACTCAAAAATTTTAAATGGATTTACTATTCTCAATTAATCATCACTTTACCAACCTGATTACAAAACTATAACCGATTTTTTTTTAATTATTTGTTTTTATTAAGCGCCTTATTGGAAGCGTTCAATCAAAGTTGTGACCATCCACCATCTACAACTATCTCTGTTCCTAACATGAATGAAGATTCATCACTGGCCAAAAATAAATAGCCCTTGGCCATCTCTTCTGCAGTACCAACACGTTTTATAGGTACCCCGCTCGCTAATTCCTCGCGTAGCCCTTTTACTTGCTCTGGAGACAAGCCTAATCTTCCGTGAATTGGAGTTTCTACGTGCCCAGGAGACAATACATTAACCCGAATTTTACGACTCAATAAGTCTGCAGAAAAGTTACGGGCTAAGGCGCGAACCGCTGCTTTGCTTGCCGAATAAACAGATGCATTCTCAACTCCCACTTCTGCAGCAGCAGAACCAGTAATTACAATTGAAGCGCCGTCATTCAAATAGGGCAAAGCTTTCTGGACCGTGAAGAAAGTCCCTTTAAAATTGATATCTACGATTTCATCAAAAAGCGCTTCCGAAAAGTCTGTAAGAGGAGCTCCTTTAAATATACCAGCATTTACAATTAGGACATCTATCTTGCCAATTTTTGATTCAACTTCCCGAAAAGCATCATCTAAAGAAGCTAGATTGAGGACATCAGCTTTTATAGCTAAGGTTTCATTTCCGATTTGATTGGCAGCATCTTTCAAAGTATTTTCATCCCTACCAGTAATGGCCACTTTTGCGCCTTCACCTGCAAAAAGTTCAGCGGTTGCTAAACCAATTCCACTATTTCCACCTGTAATTAATGCTACCTTGTTATTTAGTTTTCCCATTTTTATATTTTATGTTTTAAAGAGGGCAAAACTATCCCTAGATTTTTATGCGAACAAAAAGTAGGGTACATACAATTTAGTTCGTATGTTTACAAAAAAAATATCTTGTTCTATGCTAAAGTCAAATTCAACTAATTTTTTAAATGAAAAAGCTCTGGCTGAACATTGTGGAGTTACATATGCAATGACGCTCTTAACAGGACGTTGGAAGATTAATATTCTATGGATGCTTAAAATTGGAGTGAATCGATATGGATCGATGAAAAGAGAAATTGCGGGTATTTCAGAAAAAATGCTTACCCAGCGTCTAAAAGATCTTGAAGAAGATGGTTTAATAATTAGAAAAGACTATAAGACAATACCTCCCAGAGTAGAATATCGCTTAAGTGAAGCCGGTGAAAAGTTATCACCAATTTTAGGTCTGCTATCAGATTGGGGTGACACCATCAGACCAATTTTGGACAAAAATGTTTAGTTTTTCAAATCAAAATGGAATGTCGTAGAATTTGTTTTGAAAAGGTAAATCAATGGCTGTGATAGAATGATTTTCTAAAGTAATCAATAAGATAGTAAAATAGAAGTCAACTTCTTATGGCTCCACAAAAATTAAAACCCTAGTCAGTTTAGTAATGGTTGAATTAAATAACAATGCGAATTCTAATGGGTTTTGTTAGGTATTATTTTTAAATATGGTTTAAAGAATTGAGAATATTCAAAACCATTCCGAAAGGATAAACTTTTGTACCTGAATTAGTGGACGAGGAAACTGGAGATTTACTTGGACCAAACGAGTCTCTAAATTTCAAACTAATTGGAAATGGAATTTTTATTAGTGTGACTGAAACTCACGGTGGCGGACTAATATTTAGGAACGGAATATCATCTGTATCACATAGAATAAAAAGCCAGTTGCCAACAATGTATAACCGCAATTACGGCTGGATTTAATATAGGAAAATTCTCGCCTACTTTGAAACGTAACCACGCCAAAAAATAGTATCTTAAAAATCGTAACTGACGGTTATAAGAGACCGTTAAAAGTCTCACAAAACGCTTCTGTCATTTTAATATTAAATTAATTAGATTGACCCCATAAAAGAAATAAGGTATGGATCTTCCACCCCTCATTAAAAGACTCTGATCATATGAATCCATCATTGCAAGACTTTTCCACTATTAACACTCATGTTGAGCGTTTGAAGAAAGATTTTAACTTTGAAGACTCTTCAAATTCCTTTTATTTTCTTGCCTTGGATCTATTGTTTGGATTACAAGATGACGAGATTAGAGATGCAATAACTGATCAACACTTTTTAAATACTATTGGCGAAACTAGTGGGAAAGATCGAGGAATTGATGCAGTTCTATTTGATGAAAGTACTGACACAACGGAAATACATCTTTTCAATTTTAAATATTCCGGCAGTTTTGAAAAGACGAAATCTAATTTTCCCTCTGGAGAAATTGATAAAATAATTGGGTTTGTAAATGATTTACTTTCACAAGAAGAGTCAATTAGAGATACCTTAAACCCAATTTTATACTCCAAAGTAGAGGAGATTTGGAAAATATTTGAATCACAGAACCCTATTTTTCATGTTCATCTGTGCTCAAACCTTTATGAAGGTTTGGAGGGACAAGAAAAATCAAGATTTGAAAAATCAATTTCGCGTCATTCAAATTTTCATGTTCATTATCATCTAATCACGGATTTCATAGAACTTCTGACCAGAAAGGGAAAGCAGATTATTGATGCAAAAATACGAGCCATCGATAAGAAATTTTTTGAGAAATCTGATGGTGATATTCGTGCTCTAGTGACTAACGTTGACATTAGGGATGTTTTAAGAATCGTAATCAACAATGAAGAACTAAGAAATAAACCTGATATAGAGGATTACGAATTACTCAAACAGCATGAAATTCAAGAAGACTCATTTGAGGATAATGTTCGTGTTTACCTTAAACAAAGATCAAAGATTAATCGAAACATTAAGAAAACTGCCCTATCAGATGAAAGTCACAGGTTTTTCTACTATAATAATGGTATTACATTAACCTGTGATAGTTTCAGCTATCCAAAAACTCAAAGATCTCCCATTATAGAATTAAAGAACCTACAGGTAGTTAACGGAAGTCAAACGATTCACGCATTGCATGAAGCATTTGTTGAAAACTCGGACAAGTTTGATGATTTAGATATTTTGTGTCGAATTTATCAGACAGAAAATACCAAGTTAACTGTAAAAATTGCTGAATACACTAATAGCCAAAACCCCGTTCAAAGTAGAGACATTCGATCAATCGATTATATACAACAGAAATTGGAACATGAGTTTTCAGCTATTGACTTATTCTATGAACGTAAAAAAAATCAATATTATGATAGACCAAAGAGCAAGAGGTTAGATGCTGAAAAGACGGGTCAGGTTTTAATGGCCATGTATAATAAACAGCCATCTGAAGCTAAAAACCAAAAAAGAATCATTTTCGCAGAGAGATATGAAGACATTTTTAATGATTCAATTACAGCTGATAAAGTTTTGCTTGCCTACAGACTTTTTGAAAAAATTGAAGTCGAGAAAAATGCGACTAAAGAAAAGCTAATTAAAGGAGTAGATGATTTTGAAAAAAGTTCTTACGTTTCTTATGCATCCTACTGGGTTCTATTTTTCCTTGCAGAATTTGCGAATAAGAAAGGAGTTTCGCTCACATACTCAAACTTGGGGCAAGTCTGGAATCTTTATCCAAATGTGCTTCTTCTGATAGAATCCCTAATCGAAAAAGAAAGAGAATTTCTGAAGAAAAAGGATGAAAAATACTCTCATTCACTTTTCTTCAAGTATGGTAAGCCGAAAAAGCACTACGAAGACCTTACCGAAGAGGATATTTCACAATTTTTAATTGAATAATATAAGCAAGTAATAGGGTAGCTCCGCTGCCGCCAGGCTCCGCATGGTGGTATACTGCCAGTTGTCTTTGTTAGGATTGCTATTGATTTTATAGCATTAAAATAGTTGATTCACCTTATGTTGTTAGAAATTGAAAATGGAATTTACCTGGGAAGACTTTAATCTAAATCGAGTTATAAACACTAAGGATGGAGAAGGAGTTATTCAAGCTATTGATAAGAAGTCCAATATTATTACTGTTTCTCTGCACGATAATGGCGAAACTAAATCATATTCCTTATCTGATGTTTCATATGGATTTGGCCAAATTAAACTCTCACATTGTACCAATATAGGAGAATTCATTCTATTGTTTCAGCGACTAGAAAATCGTTTACGGGATTTTCTCAATTACGTCTATGATTTTAGAAGAACCAAAGCCAGTCAATTTACCTCTGGACTTACAGCTGGAAGATTAAGGGACAAGATATCCTATGTATTTAAAACTTATGAACCATCAGACATTCTGGAAGAATGGAAAGCAATCAATTCAAAAATATCTAAACTTGTTGACTCAAGAAACAGTATAATACATGGCCATCTTTATCATTTTAATGATGATATGGATCTGGACTACAATACTTTATATTTCAAAAATCCCACAGGAAAAACACAACAAATCGATTCAGCCACTATTAATAACTTGACCAGATCTGTTATGGAATGTTATTATCGATCACATACATTGTTTGCAAAACATGCAGATGAAATTAAAGCAAAAATAAAGACAGCCGACAACAAGTCATAAGCAAACATAGCCTCTGTTGCTACCATTCTTGCCATGGTGGTATAATTATCCCGTGGTTATTTGCTATGAATAATTCAGGTGTTCCAGTCGTTTTAAAAGTCTCATCAAACGCTCATTTATGATAGTCAACAAAATTAAAGGCCCAATCTCATAAGACGGGCCTTTTTAATTACTACAATTAATGGTGAGCTATTAGCTCTTACGTTCTTCACGCTCCTGCTTTTCCTTACGTTTGGCATGCTTAGCCTCTCGCTTTTCTTTTAAATTTTTTGCAGGTAGGGTCTTGTTTGATTTACCTTTTCCTTCTTTTCCTTTTGACATATTGTTTATTTAAGTTTTGATTTCACATCTAACGAGTATGCAGATGGAATTACATTTATTTTCATTTCAACCCTTAGAACCTGTAGCCAACCATAATCTGGCCCCAGTAATTTTTATACGTTGGGGTTATTAAAGATTCATATCCATTATTTTTTCTTAAATCCCATCCAAGTCTACCACTTATCACCATACGATAGAAGTTAACGTCTGGTCCTATGACAACGCATATGGTGCTTTTACGGCTTTTGTCATTTTCAAATTCCTGTTCCTGTTCCATACTGGTTTGAGCATTATCAAAACTGTTTTTTTCTATCAATAGGTAAGAATATTGTAATCCTGCCATTATGCTTAAGACACTAATTGGCCTAAATGCAAATAATATTGGAATATCAATATAAGTGGTGGTACGCTTGATCACGTAGGGCATGTCGAGCAATTGACCAGTAGCGTTGAATCCTTTTTGCGATAATAAAATTTCTGGTTGAATCCCAAAAAAATCACCAACGGGTATCAACGCATAAAAACCAGCGGCTACGCCTAACTTGGAGTCTGTTTCAAAATTGTCACCATCAGTATTGTAAGTGTTAGAGATGTTCATTCCTGCTTTTACACCTAGATAAATGGGGTTATCATAATTCCTGCGTTTTTCTTTATAATTGGGATAGTTATCACTATCGAGTACTTGCACATCACTATCCCGTATTTGTGCATTGCAGCAAAAACTGCCCAATATGCCAATTGCTAATAATATTATTGTCTTTTGTTTCATAGGTTCTGTTTTTTAGTAGGTTAGCTATTAAGAGCGTCTACATCATAATACGCCGTGAGAGATATCTTTTGAAGTACTAAGGTCAGCTTATTTTCTTTCATATTACTTACAGGTTAATAGGTGAGAGTTGCATAAATCACAGGTCTGGAAATGCTGAGGTACTTGTTGGTAAACCTGGTGCTAAATATTAAACAATACGACCATATTGGGGTAATATGGAGAACTTTCAAGAGTTTAATAAAACGTAGACGTCTACGGAAATGCTCTAAAACTTATATCCAATGAGGGGCAGAATACTATAATTGACCGATTAGATTTGCAGATATAATTCAGTTTTCATGGGTGATAGCAATGATTATGGGAAGTTTAACCGAAGTCATAAAGACTTTTGGCTTCATCTTCCTTAAATCGCATAATGAGTTGTAAAGATTCTTGAACAGCATCACTGCATATTACCAAAAGTGAGCCTTCTTGAGCCGCTTTTATAGCACTTGTAATAGCCTCATTTTCCGAAGTAATTACAGATACCGGCATATTTGGTTCTACACTTTTAATGCCATCATAAACCATTTCAATAATCTCATCTCCTGATTTGCCTCTCAGGTTTTTATCTTGCCTAATAATGATCTTATCAAACATACTGGCTGCTACGGCTCCTATCTCCATATTATCCTCTACTCTTCTGTCGCCGATCCCAGCTATAACGCCAACTTTCGGATATCCTTCCATCTTATCTATCATTTGCTTTAATGCTCTGAGTCCGGCAGGATTGTGAGCATAATCCACCAATACATCGAAATCTCTAAACCTAAACATGTTTAGTCTACCGGGAGTCAGAGCAGGAGACGGGATGAATGATTCTATGGCCAGCTTCATGTCTTCGATAGAAAAATTCCTAATATAGCCCGCTAGTACTGCCGCAAGTAAATTTTGAATCATAAAGATTGCTTTTCCTTCAAAAGTTAAGGGAACGTTGATGGCCTTTGAAACCCGCATTTTCCATTCTCCCTTGCATATAGTTATATATCCGTTTTCATATATTGCTGACAAGCCACCGCTTTTTGCATGTTGGATTATTCTTTCATTATGCTCGTTCAAAGAGAAGAGTGCAACTTTGGATTTTACGCTGGTTCTCATTTCATATACTAAATCATCATCAGCATTTAGTATGGCATGGCCATGAGGAAATACAGTATCTGGTATAACACCCTTTACCCTGGCCAGTTGCTCTATAGTTTGGATGCCTTTTAAGCCCAGATGATCAGCGGCAACATTTGTGACGATACCAATATCGCAATTTTTAAATCCTAAACCCGCTCTTAACAAGCCACCTCTTGCTGATTCTAACACAGCAAAATCTACCGTAGGATCTTTAAGTACAAATTCTGCACTGGCAGGTCCGGTGCAATCCCCAGCCATCATCAGCCTGTTTTGGATATACACGCCGTCAGTAGTGGTATAACCTACCTTGTAGCCCTTCATTCTAGCCATATGTGCAATAAGGCGGGTAGTTGTAGTTTTTCCATTGGTGCCAGCCACGGCTATTATAGGAATTCGCGATGAAGAACCAGGTGGATAAAGCATGTCCAACACATGGCCGGCTACATTTCTTGGTAATCCTTTCGTGGGAGCCAGGTGCATTCTAAATCCCGGACCTGCGTTCACTTCCAAAACAGCGCCTCCAGTTTCAGGGAGAGGCTGACCAATATCTGTAGTTATAATATCTATACCGCAAATATCCAGGTCAATAATTTTGGCTATACGCTCTGCCATAAAAATATTATAAGGATGTACCAGGTCAGTTACATCTTCAGCCGTGCCTCCTGTACTTAGATTAGCAGTATCTTTTAGCTTGAGTACCTCGCCTTCTTTTAGTACAGAAAGAGGGGTAAGTCCCTTTTCTTCTAAAATATTCAAGGTCATATCATTTATCTCAATAAGAGTAAGTACTTTTTCATGTCCATAACCACGCTTAGGATCTTGGTTTGTCAAATCTATAAGCCCTTGGATAGTTGATTTCCCATCACCAATAATGTGCGCTGCAGTACGTCTGGATGCTGCTACCAGCTTATAATTAATAACCAATAAACGATAATCTTCACCTTCTAAATATCTTTCAACGATAATAGCATTAGAAATTAACTTTGCATCTGCAAAACCGTCCACTGCATCATTCCAGGTTTGAATATTTGTAGTAATTCCTCTGCCATGGTTGCCACTTACTGGTTTAATTACCAGTGGATAACCAATATATTCAACTGCCGCTTTTAATTCCTCTTCTGTTCTTATAATTTCTCCCTTGGGAACAGGGATTTCCGACTTCTCCAATAGAAATTTGGTATCCTCTTTATCGCAAGCGATTTCCACCCCTATGTTACTGGTTTGGCTGGTCACCGTAGCCTGAATTCTTTTCTGGTTCACACCATAACCCAATTGGCACAGTGAATTCTGATTTAAGCGCATCCATGGAATATTTCTGACTTCAGCTTCTTCTATAATAGAACCAGTACTCGGCCCAAGTCTTACTCTTTCTCTTATTTGCCTCATTGCTTGAATATCTGTTTCCAGATCGTAAGGCATGTCTTCTACCAGGGCCATGGCAAGCTTAACGGAAGCTTTGGCCGCATATAAGCCCACTTCTTCTTCCATGTAAGAGAAAACCACATTGTAAACTCCTTCCTCTCCATAACCGCGAGTTCTACCGAAGCCAGTATCCATTCCTGCTAAGGTTTGGATTTCCAGTGCTATGTGTTCAATCACATGACCGATCCATGTCCCAGCTTCAACCCTCATGAAAAATCCTCCAAGGCACCCTTCAGAGCAGGTATGTTCGTGCAGAGTAGGTAGCTTTTCTTTTATTCTTTCATAAAAACCATCAATAGTATTGGTAGGTCTCTGCTCCATATCACCAATGTCTAATACCATCACTATTAACTTATGCCTGTTTACAGACCAATAATTGGGACCCCGAAGGGCATGTATTTCTCTTATAATCATTTAGATGGGATTACTAGGCAGGCGGGTTATTATTTTATATAAATGTAGCTTTTTTAATAGAAATAATGGCCACTTTTGTCATTAGTATATATAATATATTAAAAAATCACAAAGTAAGTGTTGAAAGGAATATTAATACCAGTAGGTGGGAGTGAAGCAAAAGGAAAGAGTGAGAAGACAGGACTCGATTTTATTGAGGAGGGAATACTTGCTAATGTAGTTAAGGAATGTGGCGGACCGGACTGTAAAATTATAGTCATACCCACGGCGTCAAGCATTCCCAGAAAGGTTGGAGCTAATTATCTGAATGCTTTTAAAGAACTAGGATGTACTAATGTTTCCATTTCTAATATTGTCGACCGAGATCAGTGTAATGATCAGGAAACGTTAAAGCAGTTCCAGGACTCACATTGTGTCATGATTTCTGGAGGGGATCAGTCCAGAATTGCTGATATCATTGGTGGTACTGAGTTACATGCATTGCTAACGAAGAAACTGAGAGAAGAGAAATTTGTGATAGCTGGTACCAGTGCTGGTGCTATGGCTATGTCTCATCAAATGATTGCTGGTGGGAGTATTAAAGAAGCCATTATAAAAGGGGCCGTTTTAATGAATAAAGGGCTAGGGTTTATGCCTGAACTAGTTATTGACACACACTTTATTAGAAGAGGAAGGTTTGGTCGGTTGGCCGAAGCTATTGCTATACATCCTGAATTGGTAGGTATAGGTCTTGCTGAAGACACAGGTCTAGTCATAAAAAACAATCACTTTAAAGTGATTGGTTCCGGAATGGTTGTGATATTAGATGCCAGTGAGTTAACACATAATGCCCATGAACAATTGGATGCAGGTACGCCTATCTCGTTGTCAAATCTTAAAACACATATTTTAGCTAACGGAGATCAGTTTAAAATAGATACCGAGAAAATATCTGTGATTTCCATTCATAAGGCGCTTACGTAAAAATGGCCACTTCGTTCAAACCTTGAGAATTTCTATGTCCCCGATACATACCTTCTGTATTAAAACATAAAGATGTACTTCCTTGAGAATCAACGGCTATTAACCCACCGTCGCCACCAATTTTCGGCAAGCGGCGGTGAATAACTTCATGACAAGCTTCAGCCAGGCTTAAATTTTTATATTCCATCAGACAGCTCACATCATAGGCTACAACCCCACGGATAAAGAACTCACCACTGCCGGTACATGATACGGCGCAGGTGAGGTTGTTGGCGTAGTTGCCAGCGCCGATCATGGGGCTATCACCAATACGTCCAAATTTCTTATTGGTCATACCTCCTGTGGAGGTGGCTGCGGCCAGATTGCCATATTGATCTAAGGCTACAGCCCCTACGGTACCGAATTTTTCATTCACATTAGACGAATGGTCCAGCTGAAACTGGTTGGTATTTTTTAATGCCTGCCACTGTTTATATCGAAATTCATCATAAAAATAAGAGGCATCTTCAAAATTGCAGGCCATTTCACGAGCAAATTCTTCCGCACCCTTACCTGACAAAAATACATGACCTGATTTTTCCATGACCAGCCTGGCAAGCTTTATAGGGTTTTTTATGCCGGAAATGGCGGAAACAGCACCAGCCTGAAGGTCCTTTCCCTCCATAATCGAGGCATCCAGTTCATGAGTGCCTGAAGAGGTAAATACAGAACCTTTCCCGGCATTAAAAAGGGGGCAGTCTTCAAGAAAGGTAACTACTTCTTCCACGGCATCCAAAGAGGATTTTCCTTTTTCCAGTATTTTATAACCTATATCGAGAGCATCTTGCATCGCCTTCAAGTAAGAATGTTCTTGCTCTGGGGTTATGGATTTTTTTAGAATAGTTCCTGCTCCACCATGAAGAGCCAGTGCTATATTGGTCATATTAATAAGTCTGAAGTTCCGCAAACAACTTCTGAAGCTCTAATCTGGTTTTGTTAAGTTTAAGTGCCAGATGGTTTAGCATAGACTCTTTTTGGGACTCGTCAAATTCGAAGTCTTCATCACATAAATTAGAGAATCTTCTTTTCAGCATGATCTTCTGCTCTCTCCAACTTCTTGTTATTTTTATCATAAGGCGTAATTATTATCAAATTAATTAATAGATAGTCAGATTAAGAAAAAAAATTGACCTTCAAATTCCATTTAGATTTACGGAAAACAGTACTACATCCAAAAAATTGAGTTCAAATAGCTAAATCCTCTAAGCTTTGTGTTTTTCGAAATTTCATAGCAAATAAAATTCATGTTTATTTTTATCCGACTTTGAAGTTACTTCTTTATTGAGTAATTCCATGATATTACTTTCAATGGTTTCTGCTATGGCGGTCATAGGTGTATCTGTAGCAATATTTTCAAAGGGATCCTGCATTCTAAATGCAGCTTTCTCTAAAAAGAAAAATACTGCGGAAACAATCAACAAGATGAAAAACTGAAGTATAAAATGCTGTAGTTCAAAGGCCACTGATAATGATAAAAAAACCACAAACAAATAAATGGTTGCATGAAGACCATATCTATAAATAGATGGAAATACGGTGTTTTTTATTCTTTCACATTTTCCCATAGATGCTGTCAGTCTGGCTAATGTCTCTTCAATTCTAATTTGGGAGAATTTATCAAGCTCTTCAGATTGTAATAGGCTTTTAAGACTTGCACTTTGCAGAGATAAAATGCTTAACGGTATATTCAAATGGTATTTGATATATTCAAAATCAGATTCTGATAGCGCTTGCTTTAGTGTATTCATAGATTCAGTTTTTCTTAGGTGTCTTCCCAAGCAATAACACCAACTTATTTGTCTCAGACTCATTGTCTGTATCGCTCTATTTTCAGAATGCAAATACATCTGTAGTTGTAAAACTAATGTTCTGCTATCATTCACAATTTCCCCCCATATTTTCCGCGCCTCCCACCACCTTTCATATGACTGATTAATCATATAGGAGAGAAGTATCGATATAGCCACGCCTAGTGTAGTAGCAATATTGATGGGTATTTCAGAAAAAAATGATCCAAAAATAAGAGGAAGAATAGCTGAAGCGATAGCAATTAGGGCAACTGCGATCAAAGGAGTTTTGAGCTCACTGATAATGTAAGATATTGGAATTTTTTTCTTTAAGATCATTATATTAAAATTATTTCAGGGCCTGTAATCATTGTATATGGCATGTATGCTTTGAAGTAAGTTTTAATGAAATACAGAGCTATTTTATTTTGCATCAATAACTGATTGAACTACTATGTACTAAGAATGAATGCTGGTGGAACGTCTATATTTTCAATTCTATTTTACCCAGTTTCCTGAGCATTTGGATGTGAGCAATAATAGCAGATAGAAAAGTTTTTTTAGAATGATAGGGGATGCCATATTCTTTAGCTGTTGCGGCTACAATACCTGACAATTTGCGATAATGCATATGGCAGATATTTGGAAATAAATGATGTTCAATCTGATAGTTTAAGCCACCTATTAGCCATGAAAAGAATTTGCTTCTTGGCGAATAATTGCTAGTAGTTGCCAATTGGTGCACTGACCAGTTGTTGGCAATGAGTCCTTCATTATTGGGAAGCGGATAGTCATTATTAGGCATAACATGAGCGGTCTGAAAAACGATGCTTATAAGCAGGCCGGTAACAAAATGCATACTCAAAAATGCCAGCAATATTATCCACCAGGCGAGCGGTACCATAATTAATGGTAAAATCAGAGTATAAGAGTAATATAATAGCTTCCACGCAACTATCTTTATCATGGTCCGTTTCAGTTCTTTTTTGCCATTAAAAAAACCCATTTTCTTATACCGACTTGTCCTCACGAAATCCTTGGCAGTGATCCATGAGATAGTTGATAAGCCGTAAAAGAGCCAGATATAGATGTATTGGAATCGGTGTATCCAGTACCTCTTAGCGTGAGGTGAAAAACGCAGGAAGATAGGGGCATTAATATCGTCATCTGATTCACTAATGTTAGTATAGGTATGATGTAGCACATTATGTTGAATCTTCCAAACGGTGGCATTAGCTCCTATTAAATTCATGGTATAGCCCATCCATTGATTTACTTTCTTTTTTTTAGAGAAAGAGCCATGAATAGCATCGTGCATAACCCCCATACCTATGCCAGCCATTCCTAAGCCACTCAAAATATACAAGCCAAAAAGTAATAATGAACTCGTAATAATCCCAGTATTAATGAGGATTAAGGGTACAAAAAAAAGGGTCAGCATACATAGAGATTTAAAAATCATGCCTCCTTTGCCTTGCTTACTGAGATTATTTACTTTGAAATAATCGTTAACTCTTAACTTCAGTTTTTCTGAAAATTCAGAGTTTTTATCTATTGTGAATTTAGGGTTCTTAGTCATGTCCTGGTATAACCTGCCCCATAGCTATTAAGTTCATATGCGCCCATATGCTTAAGCTGAACAGTTATGCGACGCAAGTGGATTGAGCACCTTTAGCACTTTCATGTCAGAACGATACTATTAAAGAAACCAACAAGTAATAAGTGATTACAAGACACGACATCAGGTTTTGTTGACTACTGAACTGTAAAAGTCTTCAGCATTTGAGCTGATGCTCATAGTAATTCGAGTATGTAAAATTCTTTCGGAATATAATTCATATAAATACTGCAAAGGTAACTGCTAACACAGACAATTCTCCACTGCTTGTCCCGTTAATTATATAAAGAAAAATAAATATGGCGAATCAACAAGATTTAGATTTTACTTATACCATTATTGATAAAATATTTCGCTTGAGCATTGGAGAATCTGGTGACTACAGCGGAGCGAAATATGACGGGGACTTTACCATGTCTCTAGAAGATGCGCAAAGAAAAAAACACAAATTCATTGCTGATAGTCTTAATATTAAAGACGGCAGCAAAGTGCTGGATATGGCTTGTGGTTGGGGTCCTTTATCTAAATATGTTACTCAGGAAAGAGGAGCTACAAGTATAGGCTTAACCCTGTCAGTAGGCCAAGCCAAAGCATGCCAAAAAAATGGGTTGAATGTTCTAGTGAAAGATTGTCGCTACATTCAACCAGAAGACTTCGGAACGTTTGATGCCATTGCCTGTGTAGGGGGACTGGAGCATTTCTGCTCTATCGAGGAGTGGAAGGCTGGAAATCAAGAAAAGGTATACAGAGAATTCTTCAAAACGTTATACAATTTATTGCCTATGGGTGGTAGATTTTATATGCAGACTATGACTTTTAGTAAGCATATGGTCGGTTTGGAGGATATAGATATTAATGCCAAAAAAGGATCTGCAGCTTATTTATGTGCTTTAATGGTAAAGGAATTTCCAGGGTCGTGGCTGCCATACGGTCCTGAAATGGTCATTCGAAATGCTGAACCTCATTTTAAATTAATTTCTAAAAGTAGTGGAAGACTGGACTACATTGAGACTATCGGCCAATGGAGAAAGAAGTTCAGAAAGTTTAACCTGAAAAAGTATTGGTTATACTTATCCCTACTTCCCCAATACTTAACCAATAAAAAATTTCGACATCAGATCGCTATATTTCGGGTGAGCCCCAACAGGGCTTGCTTTGAACAGGAGATAATGGATCATTATAGATTAGTATTCGAAAAAATATAGCTTACAAAATCAACGGACTAATACTAAAGATACTGCTACCAGTTTCTCGTTTTTCCCACCTTATATACTCATTCATCTGGTAGGTTAAATATGAGATTTATGTAAATCGCTGAATTAAAAGTGTAAGACATTTGCCACCCTTGGGCAGAATATTTCAACTATAATGACACTAAAAGAAGACATAAGGGAATAGAGGATCAAATACCAGAAAAAAGATACTATCTATTCGAAATACAAGTAGCCTAAATCATGAAATTTAACTAACTATTGTTAAACTTAAATATAAGCTAAACCTGTCCTAAGTAATGGGGGACATCATTAAAAGAAAAAGGAGTTCTCAGTTTTATACTCGGTGCCATAGTGTACCTCATCGAATTAATAGCGCAAAATATTTATCCATTAGTGATTGTAACTATTTCGGTTAGCCTTACAGTAGGCTATCTGAATCTTTATGGTAAGAAGATTAATAATATTTCTTGGAGAAGATAAAGCCTGCTTAAAAAATGACATAACTTTATCTAATTAGCGCTATACTTGTGAATTGCCCCATTTTGTTGAAGTCCAACAGATCAAAAAGAAAGGCCAAAACATTTCACCGTCTTGGCCTTAAAATATTAAATATTATTCATTAATAATAATGTTATTCATTGCTTCCTAAACTTAGAGTTGTATCTCCAATCGTGGGTATAATAATGACGTCTATCCTACGATTTTGTGTTCTTCCCAGCTTGGTTTCATTGTTAGCTACCGGTTTACTCTCTCCATATCCAGTGGTGCTAAACCTGGATTTATCAATATTTATATTAGCACTTAAGTAACTAAGGACAGCGGCAGCTCTTTGTTCAGAGAGCTCAAGGTTATTGTCATCCGCTCCCTGCGAATCAGTATGTCCTTCAATGACTACGCTGGCATTGTCAAAGGTACCTATGGCCTTCTCAAGCTTTGCCAACAGGGCATAGTCTTCTTGCTTTATCTCAGCTTTACCTGTGTCAAAATTGACTCCCACCATTCTGATGATAATATTATCTTTTTGACGGAAAACAAGCGCTTCCTCGGCATTGAATATTTGTTGGATCTTATCAAATTTACTGTCTATATCAGCAATGCGGTCAATTCTGGCTTGTAATGCCTGCTGTCTTTTCTGGGCTTGCATCGCATCCTCAGAAAGCTGACCTTCTATGTTTTCCTGTATTTTTTGTTGTTCAGCCAGCATTTCTGTCATATTTTGATTAGCCATTTTGCTGTTATAAAGGGCAGCTTCCAGGCTTGAAATTCTGAATGCATCCTTGTTTGTTTTTGCCAATATTTCAGATACCGGACCCTCTATACCTTTGTCAAATTTTAAATCGAGATTAAGGTTTTCGCCTATTGTTCTTAAAGGCTCATATACCATAAGAAGATAATCTTCTGTTTCGAAATCCTGGTCATCCAGAATCTCCTCTTGCTGGGCAATGTTCATGGCTAATGTTGCTTTATATTCAGCTTGCTTGGCTAGATGTCTTGCTTCATCTGTATCGTAGCGATTTTCTACAAGCTCTTTCTCTGCCTGGTTAATTAGTCCTTTAGCTTCATTAAAAGTTTTAGGTGCACGTTTATCTACTTTGTTATCATCAGCCTGTTCTAATAATTTTTTTGCATTGGAAAGGTAATTGGCCTTGATAGATTCAAGCTCTGCTTGTCTATATAATTCAGAGGCTGTACTTGCTTTCTTCTTAGCGTCATCGGCATCCCCTTTTTCAAGTTCTTCTGTTGCATCTTTCATTGTTTCTTCAGCTTCCATCCAGCGGTCTTTGCTAAAGGATCCTGCTTCTGAATTAATAGCATCTTTTCTGGCAGATAATGAGTTAGCAAACATAACCGCGCTTACTTTGGAATTATCGATGGCCTCTGTAAATTTTGCTCCCGCCTGGGATATATTTTGTTTAATTTCAGAGATTTCTCCGTCCTCTTTGTAAGCATCCTGAGCCTTTTTATAGGCCTCCATACCTTCTCCATATGCTTTGGGAGATAATACATCGGCCTGTGATTCCCTGGCAGCTAGCATGATTTTGTTCACATCATTAAAAAGTGATGTTTGCATTTCTTGGCCATAAATATTAGTGCCAGAAATAAACATGACCGTTATGATGGTTAATAATTTTATTATTTTTCTCATATAATTGTTATCGATTTTAATCGACTTTAACTTCTAAATAATTGGTTTTAAATACACTCAAAGAATTTCATTTCTTTTAAGCTATGATAAAGTTCACTCATTTATGTAATGAGTATGTTATACAATCATTCTTGTATATTACATATATCACACACCTGCCTATATATCACTCTTGATTGACGAAAGAATACTTTTCCTCAGAGAGTCCATTTAAGGTTAAAAGGTATATTTATTCATTTTTTGTTTTAGAAAATAAACGATTCTTCTAAAAGGGTTAATGGGATACCACCCCAATAATGAGGCGTCATTGATGTAAATGGGGTTATCGGGATGGTATTTACAAACTACGAATTCACTTGTATTAAACTCTATGGTGGCCTTCTTTCCACTCTTGTTTTGAATATGGAGCGGCAACCCCATAGACATGATTATCATTTTATTCATATTGGTAAGGTTTACAATTACCTATACGAATTCCATCCAGTTAATTGACTAAAACCTGTGATCTATATAATACTTCAGATTTTCTTTGTAAGGGATTGCTTGTAAATCATTGGCAACTTTGTGTTAGTTATTTTCTAGAAGAAATTTTTAGATAAACATAACTCTACCCTTTAAATAATTTAATCATGAAAAGATCACTAATGTCTGTATTTATTTTATCCGGGCTCTTGTGCACGGTGCTATCAGGATGTACACCTGCAACAGACGAACCCTCAAAAGATATAAAAGTCATTGAGCCTGAAAAAGATATGGGTATGGCAAAGGGCGATTTTCTAGCTGAAATTGAACAATTCAAAACGGCGATGTCATTAAAAATCGATGAAAATGAACGGATTATATCTGCATTTAAAGATAGTGTGGATACTGGAGCAAGGTTTGATAAAATGGAATACAAAGTGGAGATAAATCACCTAAAAACCAAAAACAAAGAGCTGAAGGACCGTCTTCATGAATATGAACCTTACGGGGAAAAGGTTCATTGGCAAACCTTTAAGTCCGAATTTAACCATGATATGGATGAGCTAGGTACTAGCTTAAAAGATTTATTCAAGAAGAATGTAGAATAAAGATTTTAAATAAAACTTTAAATAATCAAAGTTAAATTTTCATTCCTTTGAAATAATTATCATGGAAAATCCCAGAATTGGAAAAGCTAAAGTCTTTATTGCTGTTGAAATAATAGAACATATACCCAATTCAGTGCCGATTAAAACAATCATAAAAAAAACTACAGGTATTGTGAGTGTAGTATCGTTTGACTCTGGTGAGACGTTAAGTGAAAAGACCACTCCATTTGATTGTTTCATGCAGGCCCATGAAGGTGAAGCTGAAGTAATGATTGATGGAGAATCAAACCTTTTAAATACTCTGCAATTTATCATTATCCCTACCCATAGTCCTAATGTTATTAAAGCTAATGTCACATTTAAAATGATCTCAAGCATAATTAAAAGTAGTTATGAGAAATTGAGTTTGGATTAAAGTCCAATATTTTCCTTTGGCATGAAATGAGAAAAGACTTTTGAAACAACCCACTATTGACACCTAATATTTTTGTAATAAGTGCATTATATCTGTATGTGTTTAGAGAAGCGCATGAATAACATTAGCCTTATTACATACATTTCTCAAACCAACAAGATAATGTTTACATCAACAAAGCAACTTGAAAGAAAAATACAGAAGCTAAGAGTATTAAATACGAAATTTATTTCAATATTGGCCATCGATTTGAAGGAATCAATCTCATCTATAACAAATTTGATGTCGGATATTACTTCAAATCCCGATAAGGATAACTACAATGAAAATTTGCAATCCTTAACGTCGGTAGAAAATGCAGCTAATAAAACGATGCTTCTTTTGGATGAAATTATTCAATGGGACCTTGAAAGAAATAGGGCTATAGAACTTTCCCTCACGGCATTTAACCTGAAGGCATTAATAGAAGCTGAAATTATGGAAGCTGAGGTATTTGCGGCTGTAAAGAATATCCCTATCGAGTTGAAGGAGGCTTCTACCCTTATTTTAATTGCTGACTATCATGTGGTAAGAACAATAGTAAGGAACATCTTAGAGAATGCAATCAAATTTACAAATCATTACGGTAAAATAATGGTCACAATGACTGTTATCAACGATTCTGTGGAGGTTGAAATACGCGACAACGGCATTGGAATGCCTAAATGTGTCATGATGAACCTATTTACTAATAAAATTCCCAAGATATCCTATGGAACCAATTTTGAACAAGGTTATAGCCTTGGGTTGTCAGTTTGTAAAGATTTAATAGATCAACATGGGGGTGATATTTGGGTAAAGAGCGAGCTTGGTGGGGGAAGTGTATTTACATTTTCTCTTTCTTTAAATGATTCTCATGAATTATCTAAGACATTGTATCCAAACAAACAGACGGGTATTAAACCTATTTTCAAATAGATTATTATTAAATCATTTTAACTGTCAAAAAGCAAGCTAAATCAAACTTATATCGGAAGGCTCCTATTATTTAATATTGGGACTTGGAGAAAATAGTACCGAAAAGGAAACTATACGGGATAGAGGAATTATGAAAAGGTTTAATGATTGTTACAGACTATTATTCTTTAGCATATGATACTTTTTTACATGGTCTTTGAAAATATCATTGTAGTTACTCTTTTTACGTAGAGAACATTATGGACAGCGGAAACTGTATTTCCAAAGTGGAATATTTTATCATATCAGCGAGCTTCATAATTCTATAAACTTTAAAAAACTTTTGCCCAGCTATACAATAGGCCTTTATCTGATTGTTTACCCTCAGGGTTTTATTTACTAACAAATATTGATTTTCACCTATGAGAGTATCGGTAATTCGTAAGAACATTAAATTCATGCCAGATCCAAGTAGGGTAGTGGCACGTTATTTTATGAATGGTGATGAACGCACCATAAAACTCATTAATAATATTATGTTAATGAGTGATAAAGAAGTATATTTTATACTTGAGCAAACTTTAAGGGAATTTGCCAGCCGGCACAGAAACATCAGTCAGGTTTTTTTTAAACATTGCAATAATTTAAAAGGCCTTATTGAAAACATGGGAATTTCTTTTAATGAGTTGTCTGATGAGAGAAAGATGCTTCTTGGCTCTTACACTACCATGGAGTATTCTATTGAATCGGCAGCATTTTTTAATCCTTCTATGGTAGAGGACTTTGATCAATCGTACCTTAATGATGGGGAAAAGAGGGTAATCATATCTTTTAGAGCTACGGGTGAAGGCCACCTTTCTTCCATTGTTTTCAGGAGGGGAATACTTGACAAGAATAATGATCTTCAAATTATGAAAACCGGAAGTCATATAGACAAGGCTGAGATCATTCATAAAAAGCTATACAATAAAAAGCGATTTATCAGGAAGCTGGAAGAAATGCAGATCCCCGATAAATATTCCAAAAGTATTATGCAAGATTTGCCTGATAGATTTGAATATTATGCACTTCATGAGGCGGTTAGCAAATTATTGAAGGACAATGAGATTAGTACTGATAGAAGATTGGCATTACAAGAGGTTACGTGGTTAGCTGATTCTTTTTATGATGTTCAGTTTACGCGTGATTCAGATATAACTGAAAGGGTTATTTTTCCATTATCAATGGCTGAAAGTAAAGGTATAGAAGATGCACGATTTGTGAAATTCACAGATGACGATAACTCTGAAAAGGTCTATGCTACCTATACCGCTTATAATGGACATACTATTCTTCCCAAACTCCTTTCCACTGAAGATTTTTATACGTTTCGAATTATGCCTTTGCATGGGAATGGTGCTCAGAATAAGAATCTGGCCATGTTTCCAAGAAAAATAAAGGGGAAATTTGCTATGCTCGCTAGAATAGATGGAGTTAATAATTACCTCATGTACTCCGATAGAAGCACAGTTTGGAATAACCCAATAATCATTCAGAGACCCAAATTTCCATGGGAGTTTACACAAATGGGTAATTGTGGGTCTCCGATATATACCAAGGAGGGCTGGTTAGTGATTTCTCATGGGGTTGGGCCAATGCGGCGCTATTGTATTGGAGCCTCACTCTTTGATCTGGATGACCCCTCGAAAGAAATAGGCAGGTTAAAAGAACCTTTACTTTCACCTAGAGAGGATGAAAGGGAGGGATATGTTCCTAATGTGGTATATTCCTGTGGTTCGCTGATACATAATAATAACCTTATATTACCTTATGCAGTGTCCGATTATTCTTCTACTTATGGCATAGTGGACATGGAGGAATTACTCACAGCATTAAAAAGTTAAATTAATCCTTAGCCTATTTTTTTGCAATTATATTATAGACGTCCATGTACTCATCAATCATACGTTCCAGGCCAAACATTGTGCAGGCGTGTTGATAACAATCTTCTGGAGCTATGATATGCAGTTGATTTACAGCCCTAACAGCCTCGGAGATATTGTTTACCAGAAAGCCAGTTACACCGTTAACGATGAGCTCTTGCATACTACCCCTTTTGAAGGCAATAACCGGCGTACCGGACATCATAGCCTCGACCACACTGAGCCCGAAGGGTTCATCAAAGTGGATAGGGTGCAAGAGTACACGGGCATTGGATAATAATTCATTTCTGAGGGTAGAGTCAGCATTACCATAAAATATTACCTGATGTTCATCTATATGTGGCTTTATATATTGACTAAAATAGTCATTATCCTGAATGAGACCAGCTATTTTTAAAGGTGTTCCCATTTGTTTGGCTATTTCTATTGCCATATGTGTACCCTTATCAGGGTGTATTCTTCCGAAGTACAGTAGAAAATTCTCTTTCTTCTGCTTAAAAATAAAATCTTTAGGGTTGAGGCCATGATATATGGTTCTTAAGTAGCTAAGCTCAGGATGTCTGTCTGCATTAGAAATGGAAATATAGGAGGTAGAGGAATTATATTTCTTATAAACAGGCATGATCTTCTGCGAAGAAAAACCATGTATGGTAGTAACCATCGGCGTATTTATGAGGCTGGAATAGGTAAGTGGAAGAAAGTCAAAATGGTTATGAATAATATCGAATTGCTCAGCCATTTCCATCAGATGGCTGATGTGTAGGCATTCCAATACCTTTGGGTCTAGATGGGTGTCTTCGGCATAGGGTCTCTCACAGGCAAATTGTAATTTCCCTTTAGTAATTGCATCTGCGGTGGCAAATAAAGTTACATCAACTCCTCTGGCATTTAAGCCTTCTGCAATATTGGAGGCCACCTGTTCCCATGGGCCATAGTTTCTTGGGGGTGTCCTCCAGGCTATGGGTGAAAGAATTGCTACCTTCATTCATCAAGTTTATAAAATTCCTCATAGGCCTGCAATATGTTAAGATGTGAGATCAGGTAAGCTAACGAACTCTCCGCCCCCTGGTTTCTATTTACGCCATAGTTTTCAAAGCCATCACAGCAACCTTTTGTCTCAAAATCATAAAGACTCATCCGTAGGTCATTTTCCCCCAGAAACCACATATAGCAGGTGAACATTTTGTTAAGGTAGTCTTTATCTCTGGTCAATAGAAAGGCTTGATGATACATTAAAATCATGGCCAGGGCATCAATAGGTTGTTGAGCATAAGTAGACCTTGGGCCATTCTTTTTATACCAATTTTTATTACCTACAATGGATAAATAACCATCTTTCAATGTCACCTCTGTGAGGAAGCTCATTGATGCTAATGCCGTAGCAGTTACTTTATCATCATTGAGAATTTCTGCAGCATGAAGCAAGGCAAGTGGCAATATACCGTTATCGTAAGCCAATAAAGATTCGAACCATTTCCATTCAGAAGTGCTATTATCATCAAAATGCTTTATCAAAATAAAGGACATTTTCCTTAATCTTTCTGTCATGTTATCATCTGAGATGTTGGTTTTTAGATAATAACAAATGCCGATCATAGTATTGGCAATGCTTCTGATTGATTTTAACTTCTCAAAATTAGGAGCGGCATCAAAAAAAATGAGCCTGCCGGTTTGATAATAAGCGTCATTGGGGGCATTGCCCAATAAAAAGCCCAACGCCCAGATGGTTCTTCCAAATGAATCTTCTGACCCAACTTCATCCATGAAATTCCGATTAAAGCTTAGGAAGTTCCTGAAGGTTCCATCACTGTTTTGCATATAGTGTATATAACTAAGATATATAGGCGATAACTCCAGGGCAAGAGAATCCTTCTTTTGTTTGTAAGCCATTAATACCATAAGCAATGCCCTGGAATTATCGTCAAGACAGTAGCCTTCTTTCAGGTTAGGAATACCGAATTTTGCGTGCTGTATTATTCCTGTATCATCAGTCAGCCGTTTGATATGTGACAGAGAAAATGGCGGAAGCAGTAAAGGATCTACAATTGTTTCCTTTTTAGGGGTTAATTCCAGAGGTTCTGATATTATCCTTTCCGCAAGTTGAATATACCTGGCGCCAATTTTGGGCCAGGTTATCTTTGCGCCATATTCCGAAGATCTTTTTTGAATTTCCTTTAATTGCTCGGGATGATCCATCAATTCTTGCAGGATATCTGCAAGCATGTCGGAATTATTAAAATTGAAAAGTCTGCCTCTTCCTTTGTCCAATAATTCCGATGCGTGCCAATAAGGAGTTGAGATAACCGCACAGCCGGCGCCCATTGCATAAGAAAGGGTTCCGCTGGTGATCTGTGCTTCATTAAGATAGGGGGTGATGTAAATATCACAGGCTTCCAGGTATTTAAAGAGCTCTTTCTGATCTATAAATTCGTTTAAAAAGATTACGTGATTAGTAAGATTTAGATTTTTTACTAACAGCTGCAGAAAATTCCGATATTCTTCACCCGATTGTCTGATAATATTGGGATGGGTTTTACCCAGAATAATATATTGAGTGTTGGGGTAGTGTTCTATTATTTTTGGTAAAGCTCTTATAACGGTTTCAATGCCTTTATTGCGACCGATGAAGCCAAAGGTCAATAAAATCTTTTTGTCTACCAGCTTAAATTCTTTTCTGGTCTGAACCTTGTCGTAATGAATATCAGGTACACCATGTTCAATTAATGATATTTTCTCTTTTGGTACCTGATATATTTTAGTAAGAAAATCAATGGCTTTATGACTCATTACTACGATATGGTTGGCCATTTTACAGACTTCCTTCAATACTGCCTTTTCATTATAGGAAGGTGCTTCAAGGATGGTATGCAAGGTAACAATGAGCGGAATTTTTAAACGGTGGATCAGAGGCAATATATGCACGCCACTTTGTCCTCCAAAAATTCCAAATTCATGCTCCAATATGCATATGTCAGCTCCGCTGAGGTTAATGAAGTTGGCCGCTTCAAGATAATCTGCCTGCTGTTCCTGATGAATTACCAGTTTCACTTCAGATGGGTAGGTGTACTCCTGATTATGATCATTTAATGCCACAATAAAACCTTCATTCTGATTTGTTTTATGAGCATGTTGTAGCATGGAACGCATGAGATCGTGGGTGAAGGTGCCTATGCCACATTCGCGTGGTAAATAAGTGCTTATATAGGCGATTTTCATGTGTTTTGACTTAAGTACATATTGAAATTGAGGAGAGGTAATGTTTTAGGATTAGGTTCTGGACATAAAGCATTGATCACCTGGAAGTAGGATTATCGGTCAATTCTCTTTCAAAAAGCGCCAGTTCTTTCCTTTCTGGATCATTTTGAAATTTGCAATAGTAAATCCGGTCTACATAACGCCTGATTATCAATTTTACAGAAGGATTAATTTTTTGATAAACCACTGCTCCTACATCGAACTTATTTTCAATTTTCATAGACTATTTTTGGGATCAGAAATGGGTAATATTGTCCGTTAGAAAATGAAGCAAAAGACGGATTTTCTGTCTCTTGCTTCATTACGGTAGGTTAATTAGTTAGTCATATTTAGATTTCTATTATTAAAAGGATGACTTCCTCTTTATCTGGTTCAGCTTCCTATTCTTTATTTTTAGCTGTGGATGCTTTTCTTTCAAAAGTTTACTTTGGTTAATCCAATTGCCGGTAAATTCATTGTTAATCTTTTCCATGAAGTTCTCATATTTATGTGAATTAGCACCTTGCCTTCTGTAACAAAAATGCCTATAATCATCATTTTATGTGTTACATGAATAGGTTTTGGTTTTACATAATTCACAGATTATTAAAAAAGCTCATTCCTGATGTAACTTCAAGGTGAATATAAATTCTGTTCCCTTTCCAATGCGGCTTTTAACCCAGATATCGCCATGGTGTAATTTCACATATTCTTTACAGATTAAAAGGCCTAAACCAGTCCCTTTCTCATTATTAGTGCCATCGGTGGAATAATAACTTCCTTTTTTAAACAGTTTCTGCTGTCCTTTTAATGATATGCCAACTCCGTTGTCTCTTATTGCTACCTGCACAAATGGACCAGATATTAAAGCATTGATAGTTATAGCCCCACCTGTAGGAGTAAACTTAATAGCATTGCCAGTCAAATTTCTTATTATGGCTTTGAGCATATTCAGGTCTGCAAAAAGGGTAATATCTTTTGGGATAGACTGGTTGACAGTTATTTTTTTTTGTCCTATCAGAAAACCAAGGTTGACAATTTCTACTGATATTAACTGCTGCAAATTAATGTCAATAGGATTAAATAGCTTTCCGCCTTGTTGGGAAACAATCCAAACTAACAAATTGTCTAGAAGAGTTAATGCGCCATCAGCCGAAGAGGATGCTTTGGTTATGAATTTTTTAATTTCTTCTGTATCATAATCATCTATATTCTCTTTTAACATGGACAATATACTGATGGCGGTACTAAAGGGCCCCCTCAAATCATGTGCTAAAATGGAAATAAAATTTGAGTTCCCATTTATTATTTCACGGAGTTCATCCTGATGTTTTCTTTCAATACTACTTAGAAGATGTTTTTGCTCTGTGTTTTTTACTGCAGATATACTCATATCTATTTAAATTTATAGTTAGGCATCTTTGACTTTAATTAACTGAAAGGAAATAGCCGACAGTCAATTGAAAACAAAAATTCTTGTAGGTGGGTGTTTCGGTATGATTTCCATTATTATTAGAAACATCAATGGATGCTCTGGGTGCCAAAAGAATGTGCTTTAAACTAAAATCAATACCAGTGGAAAAACCTAGATTACTTGTCGAGACTTTCTCATTATTAAAAGCCTGGACTTGTAAATCGGTTATTTCGGCATCATTGAAGTTATTTTGTTGTTTTAAAAGATATGAAATTTGAGGACCTATAAGTAGAGTTAAGGCATCAGTAACTTTTATAGAAAGAAATATGGGGAAATCAATGTAGCTGGTATTTCTGGAAAGGTGATAGACAGCATTCATTAAAATACCTTCAGCTTCATAGCCCTTTCTAGAGTATAATATTTCCGGCTGTAAGCCAATCGTTTCACTTAAAGGTGCCTCTATAAAGATACCCAGTGCCAATGCGCTATTGGGCCTTGAGGTAAATGATTCACCCTGAGCATTATATGCATTTGAATAGTTTGCACCTACCTTAAAACCTACTTTAAATTTTCCCCATGAATAGTCTGTATTTCCCTGGGCATTGCCAGCGGCTCCTAATAAAAGGATAGACATGGGCAATAAAATAATTTCCTTCATTACTTAAATTTTAAAAATGATTCAAACAAGTAAATGAAGATACCAGCAATTAATATTAAATAATTACAATGTTTTATAATGGAGTTGCATATATCACAGATCTTCCAGGTTGCCTTTTCGCTTTAATTTCAAACTTTTATAAAATGTAGGGGTAAGGCCCGTAATTTTCTTAAATTGATTAGATAAATGTGCCACACTGCTATAGTGAAGTCGATATGAAATTTCAGTAAGATTAAGTTCATCATACAGCAAAAGTTCTTTTACTTTTTCAATCTTATGCATGATGATATATTGCTGAATAGTAATGCCCTTTACCTCTGAAAATATATTGGATAGATAAGTATAATCATAATTTAATTTTTCAGCTATATAATCAGAATAATTGACCTTAGGCAGAGTATCCGAATAGTGGATCATTTCAGTTATTACATTCTTGATCCTTTCGATAATGATACTTTTTTTATCATCCATTACTTCCAGCCCAGATTTTCTTAAAGCCTGAGTTAGTTTATGTAGCTGGTCTGAAGGTATATTTTCCAAAATCTCTACCATACCCAATTCTACTATTACAGCATGCAGCCCGAGATTTTTCAACTCCTCTTTCACCAGCATTTTGCAGCGTAGACTCACCATATATTTGATGTAAATTCTCATGATTAAAGAGCTTAGTAATTTGTTGCTAAATTTTCAGTAGACACAGGGCTAAGCGGGGACAAAAAGTGTGTAAATAATAACTAACAACCAGCAATGTAACAGTGGGAGGCTAGTTTAGTTCATTACTTCATTTCCAAATTTTATTACATTTCTTTGATTTACTGTTCTCGGATAGAATTAAAATGCCCCTCTATTTTGAACTCTATTTTCTGTTAGCATTTTATGAATATCCTGATAATCATAATAAAGAACTCCGCCTATTTTAGTGAATGGTAGAGTGCCGTTTACTCTTAGATTTTGCAATGTGCCTGGCGAAATGTGTAACATGGTCCTTACCTCTGGAGATCTGAGCCATTTTTTTACAGGTGTTCCAGCATGTTCTTTTAAAATCTTTTTAAACTCATCAATTAGTTCAAGTTTAAACTCTCTTAGATCTTCTGTGGTGATAATTTCTGTTGCCATAATCTTTACGTTTAGTTGTAATACTAAAATGTTGAGATATGCTATACTTTTTTCACAAGTAGGGGGAAAGATGGTAAGGATTTTAAAATAGTAAAATCGAATAAGGCCTTCATCCTCCAGCCGCTTTTTTCCGTACCTCCATTCAGCAGCTTTCGGAACCCGCGGTAAGAGAAGAACTATGAAGCCAACACACCCTTCTTTTCAGACATAGTTCTACCCTTACCTTCTGCCTAACCCTAGTAACCGTATAGCTAGCGACCGAAGCCATTATTAAATCAATTATTAAATGTAATGACCGATCACCTCCATTTCCAGGCAAAGTTTATTTTCTGAAAGAACCTGTCAAGGGTATATAAACAGCATCATGGCACCACCTGCCCGAGCTGCCCTTGACAGAATCTTTCCTCAAATAGTTAAGGCCTTTAAGAGGTAAGTGCACTGAAATTTGATATGCTTTTTTTAGATAGTTGAGGGAGCCTCAAGATTATATATTGGTAAGCTTTTTACATCTTAGCAAGATGTACAAATGTATACATTTGGATCTTGGCCCTGTCTGGGCAAGATGCCCTTGCCTCGGAACTCGGCGCTTGAGAATACAGATATTAAATAATCTTTGTGGAAGTATTGTTAGGAGGTGTTATCTATAGGAGATATACTATTAAAGTTATAAGTGCTTTAGCTTTTATTTCATCTTATCCAGTATATCTTTTAACAGCTGAGTCTTTTCTCTTTCACTGGCAAGTAACCTTTCAAATAATTCCATTACTTTTTCAACTGGGTTGAATGATGGGTAGTACATGAAAACGGAATTTCCAGTTGCATTATCATGATTGTTTACTGTGTTAGCAATTATATTAATAGCAGCCTCTTCGTCAAAATTCTCTATGGCTTCCACAGGCACTTTTAACACATCGGCCACTTGCTTTAGTAAATCAGCTTCAATCTCTTCTTTTTGCTCGAGAAGAGATATTTTACGTTGGTTCCAATCGTCACCAAGCTCAAGAGCTAAACCTTCTTGTTTGATGCCCAGCATTTCTCTAAAGCGCTTTACATTTCTTCCGTGGTGTATTTTCTTCTCCATGTGATTTCAACTGTTTGTTATACAAATATAATAAAACAAAGAATAATTTACGTGGGTAAAATACCTGCTTGCATTACTAAAATACTATATGGGTATATGGAATAGCAAAACTGTGATATCTAGATTGAAGGATTAATTATCTACACAATTAAAAGCATGTCATTATGAAACTATATCTAGAGCGTCCCAGATTTCCATTCTTTCGCATGCAGGTGGAAGAAGATCTTATTCTCTGTCTAATTCAAAAACAGCTCAATATCCATTGGCTACTTTGTGATTTGGAGAGTGTTGGCTTTGATCCCTCCGGCTGGGCCATCAGCTTGGAATCTCCCATATTTGCTTTAGTTGGTATCCGCCCGGATGATGATACCTATAATTGGTTCTTTGATATGCTTAGTGATCAAATCAAGAAAATGGAAGAAGCCAAGGATGAGTACTCTACCAGCGAAGCGTCAATAGCTATTTTCCAAGCCCTAAAGGCAAGGAAACTAAGCTCGGATTCTAAACAGCCTGTTAAACTCTCCTGATTATCAATAGAGCAAATGAAAACTTCGGAAATCAAAAGCTTAGGCCAATGCTCTTATCAACAACTGATTGCTGTTATTAGGGAGGTGGTGAAGCCTGACATGATTTATCTATTAGGTAGTTCACAGCAGGAAATAAAAAGTGAAAGTATTTTTATTTCTAACCCCACAACGGTGAATTATACTTCTGAGCATTACCTTCTAATTTTAATCTCTGAACTGAATGACAAGAACACATATGAGTGGGAGGAAATTATTGAATGTCGCTGTAAATCTATCATTCCCATAATTTGCATTGTATTACAGACTAGCAACTTTGAAAAGTGGTTAATGGCAGGTCATAGTTTTGCTGTAAAAGTCTTCCAATCCGCTAATATTATCTATAGCACTCCGAGGTCACCATTTGATGATATCGCCGTTGGAGAAAGTTCCGATCAAAAAGAGATCAAAGAATTCTACAACACCGGCATTAATAAAGCTAAAGAATTTTTAAAGACAGCAGAGCTATGTAGGCTATGTGATCAAAATGCTCTTGCTATGTTCATGCTGCATCAGTCAGCCGAGCAAGCACTTACTGCCATAATCAAAGCCGGAACTGGGTACCACAGACGTACGCATAATCTTAGTAGACTAATCAAGTTGTCAGGTATGGTTACTAGCAAGGTTAAATCTATATTTCCTCAACACATAGATGAGGATAAGAGGTTGTTGAAGCTTTTGCAGAGTGCTTATAGTGATGCGAGGTATAAGAGGGGGTATGGCGTAAGAGAAGAGGAATTGAAGATTATTAGACTCCAGGTATCTGATCTCTTAACAATGTGTAATGAGTTATTAAAGATAAAAAACATTTGAGTTTATGGTCTTCGAATCTTAGGCTCAGCTCACGTATTAATTGTATAATTTTTTCAATATTCTATTATTTATGATTATGATTAAGGCTATATATTATATTTTTAATATATAATATATGGTTTTTATTGCTTTCTTCCTGATGATTTGTAAATTGTAATTTAAATATGCTTACTTTTTGATTCTTAAATATTGTTAGCCACTATCCGTCAATTAAAGGTTTTCTATTTGAATAATTCAGCCTAAGTGAGCTTTAATAATCGAATCATAAAATCATTAGTCACATTTTAGGCTAGTTGGGGGGTAGAAACCTGTAGCTCAAAGGAGTTAGTTCTTGAATAGAATAGATTAATTTAAAATGACTACTCAAATTGTTAAGCATTCATACATCAATGTGATATAAATATATTCTCAAATAATGAGTTCATTAAAATTGTTACCTTTCTTTCTTTTCTTTCTTTCAGCAAGCGTGGCTTTGTCTCAGGAAAATAATTTATTTACTACCTATCAGTCAGTATATAATTCGTCTCCAGAGGCAGCGGTCATGTCGAAATTTGTTGAGGTTCCTGTTAACTACTACAATGGTATTCCAGATATAAATATACCAATATATCAGGTTCAGGAAGGTGATATAAGTGTGCCTTTAATTTTAAGATATCACAGTGGAGGTATAAAGGTTGCGGAGGAGGCAAGTTGGGTCGGTCTGGGTTGGGATCTTACAGTAGGAGGCAAGATTAATCATATTGTTAACAACAAAAATGACTTGAGCTCCGGCGGTTATCCTCGCACTGATGTTCCTCTGCCTTTCGAATTTTTACCATACGGAAATGTGTTATCCTTCAACAACGCACATAATTACTATGTTCAAGGTAGTCCTACCGATGAGGGTTGTAAAATAAATGGCTCCAATTATACATATGATTTAGCTAGTGCTATTTCTATGGATGGAGAACCTGATCTTTTTATTTATAATTTCGGTAGGCATAGTGGGAAATTTGTATTCACAGGCTTTAATAGTGGCTATAGTCTATCTCAGGATAACATACGACTCTCTATGCAAGACGGCGGTATTCAAGCGATTACAGATGATGGCTTAATTTATAATTTTCAAGAACCAGAATCTTCCGCCAGGCGATTCATTCCAGATGGTGGCAATATGGCGCAATTTACATATCAGCCTAAAACAGCCTACAGTCTTACTGAAATTAATAGTCCAAAGGGAAAAATTGTAGAATTTATTTATCCACCGGGCCCTGCTGAGGGTACCCTGATAAGTCCAGGAGAAGGTGTTATTACAACTAATTTTTCTTTTAGGAAGGAATTACATCAATATCAGCCCAGTCCACCACCTTCTTTATGGGAGCAATCTTTTAATGAATCTTACTATAGTTTGATTGATACAATCAAATTTAGTCTGGGCTACGTGGTATTCTTAAAAAGTTCTCGTTCAGATCTTTGGAATGGTCAAAAGCTTGATGAAATTAAGGTGTTTAACAATACAGATGAGTTGATTAAACAGTTTAAATTCAACTACTCCTATTTTGAAGCCGATCCTAGATTTGGAGATCAGGCAGGGCAGCACTCAGGAATAACATTAAAAAATAATGGTTTTATTGAAGATTACAGGCGCTTGAGATTGAAACTGATATCTCTTGATGAAGTGAATTTAAGTGGAGAAAAGATATCTTACAGTTTTCGTTATGATGAGACTCCATTGCCTTACAAGACTTCGTTTGCTTCTGATTTTTGGGGTTTTTTTAATGGTCAAATGAATAATAATACCTTATTACCTAGTGGTACAGATTTGGGTGCTTATTATATTGTACCTGATGCTTTTAACTATTTTGTTGGAGCTAATAGGCGACCTAATGAATCTAGTATCAAAGCAGGGATTCTTAACGAAATAACTTATCCTACAGGGGGTAGCGTGGAATTTGAGTATAGTGCCAATGAATTCTATCAATCTTCAAATCTACCAACGCACAAAACTAGTTCTGCTTTGTGTTTTAATCCTGATCCTAATCAAGATAGTCTACGATATCAATATCTTCAAACCTTTAATGTACCAATATCTGATACATTTACAATTTCCACACAAGAAGTTCAAGTTTATTACAAATTAGCTGCAACGCATACCTTTAATTACCCCAATTGTTTCAATGGTGAAAATAATGATAATTGCATGTGGGTCGCGATAGAAAGGAAAAATGGGGATTCTTGGTCGCAGGTTCATAAATTCTATCATTCAGGACCGGATATTTTAATTACCCAAGAAGTTGAATTAGAATTACAATCAGGTACTTATCGAGTTAATGCACATTACCCTGATAATGAATATGGTGATTTCATTTACGGAACAAACGAAGATTATGCTCAAATTCGAATTACATACCTCAGTACGGATACGCAACTGAATGCCGTACTGGGTGGTGGAGTGAAAATCGACAAAATAAAGCATTTTGATCCTGTTAGAAATAATTCATTTACTCAAGTATTTACTTACACCGGCGGAACCATGCTTAGCTTGCCAGTTCATACTTCATCCAGAAGTTTTTCTTACGCTAATACCGCTTGTGGCGGCATATTCGACGGTTGCTGTCCTGATATTACCTGTACATCTATCGGTGGCAATCAGATTGATGTGCTATATTCCGATAGCCAGGTGAGATATACTTACAGCAGTGATGGTTCTCCTGTCGGCTACAGGAATGTGAAAGTGGAGATGCTTGGTGATTCAACTGGGATGAGTGAATATGGATTTCAAGTAACTGCACCGACTATAAATTTTATGTATCCAGGGCTGCCAGAAATTAATTATTTAGGGAATGGTCAAATGCTTAGAAAAATAGATTACAAAAGAGAAAATGGAGACTATATCAGAGTAAAGGAGTTGGAGTGTAAGTATGATAGCTATAATAAATATTTACTCTGGGGTTTTAAGACCGAAGCTAGAATTCCATTAATAAGGTGCCAAGAGAATTTAACCAATTTTTCGTGTGCTAGTTGTGAACAATTGCATTACTATTATTACCCAATAAAACTGGCTCATGAAAGAATGAGTGAGCAGAAAGAACGTTTTTTTATGAATGAAGAAATCTTAGAGAAGAGGTCTGTCTATAGCTACAATACGTTAGGCTATTTGACTCATACTGCAGTAACTACAAGTGATGGAACAAACTTAACTACAGATTTAAAGTACCCCAATGATTATAATTCTCAAGACTGGATTCAAGATATGCAGGAGAGAAATATGGTGAATATGCCTATAGAGACTATTCACCGCAAAAATGGAAAAGCAATTAATGGCAACTTTATCGAATACAAGACACTTAATGGAATTACATTTCCTTATGAAATATATGCTTTGGAAACAAACGTGCCCATTAATATTAATTCAAGTAGTCCATCCTTGAGCTTACACTCTTCTTTTAAACCACGGAAAATATCTTTATTTGGTGAAGATGGTAATCTTCAATGGGAGCAATTAAACTTTAATGACACCATATCTTATTTATGGGGGTATGCTAATTCACTACCAATAGCAATAGCTGAAAATGCGAAGCCCTCTGATATTGCATATAGTAGCTTTGAAAGAATGGACACAAAGGGGGGATGGGAGTATGAAACATCTGAAATATCCAGTTCATATGCAATGACTGGCAATCAATCGTTTATTGGAAATAGTATTTATAAGAATAATTTAACTCTTGATAGATATATTATTACCTTTTGGGCCAAAGCATCAACAGGTGATAGTGGTATTATTACGCTAGGTAATAAACATATTAATATACCACCTGGCATTTGGAAATATTTTGAAATAAGCACTTCATCATTTGTGACTTCAGTCAATTTAGAACTGTCAGCAGTTCATTTGGATGAAATTAAATTATTTCCAAAAAGCTCTAGAATGACCACATTTACTCATGTGCCGCTAGTTGGAATTACATCAAAGAGTACCCCTGATGGTGGTTTAACTACCTACAAATTTGACTCATTTAAAAGATTGAAATTGATATTAGATAAAGATGGTAACATATTGAAATCTTTTGATTACAACTATGTGAACCCATAAAAAAGTATCGTGTAAAATATAATGATGAATTTATTGAGAATTTCTGATATGAAAATAAACCTTGCAATGTTTATGCTTCTGTCTATTTCTATAGATGTTTTAGGTAATATGAAAGTAGATACGCCCTCAGAGGCTCTTGAGGTCCAAGGTCCAACCTCAACTTGTAAGGGAAGTACCTATACCTACACTTTGTCAGGATATACATCAGGTACGATAATATGGAATACATCAGGTACAATATTATCAGGTCAAGGTTCCACATCTATTATTGTTAACTTTGATTATAGTGGTATGGGACAGTACATAGATGCTTCAGTAAATGGAGTAAATTATCATTTAACTGTAAATGTTTATTTGTTACCTTCAGAAGTTGGCGCAATAAGTGGACCATCAAATGTTTGCAAGGGAACCACCGCCACTTATAGCATTCCTAATTTTACTGGTAATATTGTTGAAGTAATTTGGAATGCTCCTAATGCGACAATATTGTCTAGTGGCAGGACTTATGTTACGTTATTTTTCCCAAATAATTATGAGAATGGCGAAGTGTCAGCTCTTATTAATTCCGGCCCTTGTGGCGTACTATCTTCCGTGCGTAAAAATATAATTGGAGGTAATTATGAGCCACTGCCTACTGGGCCCATTCAAGGCAGTCCATTGGTAAAGAGAGGAGACGAAAACTTAATTTATACTATTGAACCTGTATCTTATGCTACCAGTTATCAATGGAATTTACCACAAGGTATGAGTTTTCTATCGGGACAGGGTACGAATACTATTGAAGTGATAGTATCAAATAATTTTAGTGGTGGACAGATAAATGTAAATGGTCGAAATAGTGGTTGTTCCAGTCCTTCTCCATCAATAAAAGAGATTGAGTTGGAATCACAATGTGTCGTTTTAACTCCATCATATGATCACAATTATATTATTAGTAGAGATTACATATTGGAAATTAACAACGCAAATATTACTCTGTGTGATCAAGTTATTAATAAGATAACATATTTTGATGGTCTCGGTCGTGTAATTCAAAATGTGGCGCAAGCAGGATCACCAGATTATAAGGATCTGGTTAGTCCTATTGAATATGATAATTACAATAGAATCAATATCGATTATTTACCTTTTGTATCAGAAGAAGGTACAGGAAGTTATAAAACGTTTATAAATAAGGATGATGCTAATTATACTAATAGCACTCAATTTTTGTTTTACAATACTCTGAAAAATGATCCCCGACCATTCTCAGAAACGATATATGAGACCAGTCCATTGAATCGAACCAAAAAAGTATATGGAGCAGGTCAAAGTTGGAAAGAAAACGATTCCTACGTTGGTTATGAATATTTACTGAATAATAATGATGACAAAGTAATTGCCTGGAGGTTACTGATTTCAGGTCTACCAGATAAGAATACAGAGGTTGAGGGTTTCATAGATGATGAGGGACACTATTTGACAGGTCAGTTGCTTAAGAATGTGACTACAGACGAAAGAGGTCATCAAGTCGTGGCTTTCACCAATAAACAAGACCAGACAATTTTAAAGCGTGTGCAAGCAGATGAAGTGGCATCGAAATGGGCTGACACTTACTACATTTATGACGACTTGGGCAACCTGCGTTATGTGTTACCGCCTGTGGCTAACGAAAGAATAAAGGAGGGTGCTATTATTAATGAAAATTTTCTTCAAGACTGGACATTTTATTATGATTATGATGAACGTAATAGAATGGTTATGAAACACATACCTGGCTCAGACTCAGTATTTATGGTGTATGACCAGCGCGATAGATTGGTACTCACCCAAGATGGAAAACAAAGACTTCATAATCAGTGGTTGTTTACAAAATATGATGCTTTTAATCGGCCTATAGCCACAGGGTTTTACACAGATACACTAAGTCACGGTGCTATACAATCTGCATTAAAGACAGAAGTAGGCTCTGTGTATGATTGGTACGAGGTGGATGGTAATGAGACTTTCGGCTACACAGATAAAGCATTTCCACAAAGTGTATCCCACGTAGATTATCTTACAATTACTTATTATGATGATTATGGATTCACAACTCTGCAGGAGTTTGGTAGCAATTATTATTTCGATGCGACCCAACTAGATACAGCCCGATGTATTCTAGGGAATTATTCATTTGAAGATGCGGAATTTTTACATGTAAAAGGCCAGGTCACCGGCACCATGACTAAAGTGCTTGATGATACGGATAGCCACTGGCTTAAAGCTGTTAATTACTATGATGATAAATACCGTGTTATCCAAACGGTGATGAACAACCCTGGAGGTAATTATACCTACATAGATAAGGTGAGTAGTATTTATAACTTCCCAGGCTGGCTGTTAAAAACCTACACCAGCCACACTGATGCCACGGGCACCATAGGTCTTATGCGAAGATATGAATATGACCATGTTGGCCGCCTGAAGCGCGGGTTCCACCAGCTGAATGATAACGGTTCATTACAACAGGAAGTGCTGCTGGCGGAGAATAGATATAATGAACTAGGTGAGCTGATAGAGAAGAACTTACACGTAGAAAACGGCGCCGCTAGCCAATCTATTGACTATAGATATAATATTAGGGGCTGGATGGAGAGTATCAATAATAGTAATTTAAGTACTTTATCAACATCAGATACGGATGATACTCCAGACTACTTTGGTATGGACCTTATCTATAACAATCCTCTAAACGGCGTTCAGATCAATGACTAGATTTTCATCAACCTACCTGACTTTAACAATATTAGTATTTCTTCCTTTCTTGAGCAGTGCTCAGACGGAGAATACTTACTTAATCGATCTTGGCAGCACCTCCACGCCTACGGTAGGTAATTGGAATAACGTTCCAGGAGATCAGGATGACGATATTACCATTAGTAACCTGATTACCGATGACGGTCAAAGTAGTACAATTAACTTTGTGGTGGCATCCGCAGCAGACCATGCCTATGGAGACCAAACCGGTGTAAACACAGAAGGTTATAATGGTGTAGCTCTTGGGTATCCAGCATCAGCCTGTAGAGATAGTTACTTTTCATTTAGTAGTGGCGGTAGCTATAAACTCACCGGCTTAGCCCTGAATAAACAATACTCCATAAAGATTTTTGCTTCCCGGGCAGCCAGCTCCGGCGGTAGAGTAGGTAAATATATTATGGGAGGCGAGACCCTCACCTTAGATGCACAGAATAATACTACCAATACAATAATTTTTGAAAATCTGGCAGCAGATTCTAATGGAGAGCTGGTGATGGATTTTGCGCCTCAGTCTGGTTCCACGTTTGGTTATATCAATGTAATAGAAATTATAGAATCATCAGTATCAATCAATGCGCCCACTAATCTATTGGCCTCATTATCAGGAGTTAATACCGTTATCCTGAGTTGGGATGATAATTCAAATAATGAAACCGGATTTACTGTAGAGCGAAGAGTTATGGGCTCAGGTTCATTTACAGTCATAGATATTGGGGCTGGGGCTACCAGTTATACTGATGCCGGTCTTAGTTATAGTACAAGTTATGAATACAGAATCAAAGCTTATAATAATGATAACGAATCCACTACCACTTCACTTGTTTCTATACAGACAGAAGCGGATCCTAATCAAGCCCCAGGAGAAGTTGAGGCTGTTTACCTAATAGACCTTGGCAGTCCAAATACTCTCACCGCTGGAAACTGGAATAACGTAAGTGGGGAACAGGAAGCTGGTATAGCTATCGCTGGGCTCATTAGTGACCAAGGTGTGAGTAGTGGAATTAATTTTGTAATAAATAGTGCCGCTGATCACGAGTATGGAGATGGTACTGGAGTCAATGTGTATGGTTACAATGGTGCAACTTTGGGATATCCAATCTCAGCTTGTTCAGATAGTTATTTTGCGTACAGTACTGGGGGTGAGTATAAATTTACGGGTTTAAATGCATCTAATAAATACTCTATAGAAATTTTTGGGTCCCGGGGAGTGGTTGCTGCTGATAGAGTAGGTAGCTATTCCATAAACGGATTAACGCTGACCCTTGATGCGCAAAATAATAGTACTAGTACCATTCAGTTTAATGATTTACAGTCCGATACTAATGGAGAAATATCTCTTAGTTTTGCGCCCGCCTCAGGCTCTAGTTTTGGTTATATAAATGTCATTACGCTGGTAGAGACACCCCAGGAACCAGAGCCATATATAGAGCCAACTACAGAGCTATCTCAAAATCCTCAATACAACGGCAACATCTCAGCCATAAAATGGAAAACCCATGGCGATGAAACTGAGCAGCTATACACCTACCAGTATGATGCTATGAACAGGATTACTGAAGCCAACTACGCGCAAGGCACCTCAGTAGCTAATACCTGGACTACACTATCTGGCCAGGGAGGTTTTAGCGTGCCGAAGGTGGACTATGATCTGAATGGTAACATCCAGCACCTGAACCGCCAGGCTATTGAGCAAGAAATGAAGGTGATCGATCAGCTGACTTACACCTACCAAAAAGGAAATCAGCTCAGCAAAGTAGATGATGAAGCTGGTTCAGGCGGCTTTAAAGACGGCAACAAGAGCGGTGATGACTATGAATATGATCAAAATGGTAACATGACCAAAGACCTGAATAAGGACATCATAGAGATCACTTATAACCACCTGAACTTACCTAAGAAAGTAACAAAGGAAGATGGCCAGTATATACTTTACATCTACGATGCTGCCGGTATGAAACTAGCCCAGGAAGTACACGCTGCTGATAATGCATTGATCAAGCGCACCGACTATATGGGTGAGTTCATATATGAGACACAAGGTGCTGGATCATCAGAACTACAACTGATCCAACACGAAGAAGGCAGAATAGTGCCCGACGCTACCAACGGAGGTTGGGAGTACCAGTACCATTTAAAAGACCATTTGGGTAATACCAGACTGACCTTTACTTCTAAGCCCAAGACCCATGAGTTTAACCTGTTCTATGAGAATACTACTGGTGCCATGGTAACGGTAGGCGGCGAAGATAAGGTGGATGATACCGACATGCTGTCAGAGGAGGATGCGGATAATATTTATACCGACAATGCCTACGACCATACCGATGCCGGTACTACTTACCAGAATACCTATGTGCTTAATGGAAACGAAAGTTCAAGGGCAGGTTCACTGGTACCACTAACCGTAGGGGCTGGCGACAAGGTGAATGTATCCGTAAATGTTAAACTGCTCAACATTACCAGTAACCAGGTAAACACCCCCGAAGCTATAGGAGTAATATTAAACAACTTACTAACGGCTCACACGGTACTCGGAGGCTACGAAGCATCCAATAGCATCAATAATGGCTATGGATACAGCGGTGGTTTACTAGGCACAGACAGCTTTTCAATAAACGATACTGTACCTATGGTATTCCTAAACATGTTGTTTATCCCAGAAGACGGAGTAGCCACCATCACCGAGAGCGAACTAAAATACAAGCAGGTAACAGATGCCAATAATAAATGGGAGCTACTTACCTTGCCCGAGTTCACAGCCCCATCAGCCGGAACCATCATGGTGTATGTCAGCAACGAAAGCAACACCCAGCTAGACGCTTACTTCGATGATATGCAACTGACCTTAGAAGAAATGCCAATTATCCAGACGGATAATTACTATCCTTTCGGTCTGGCTTTTAACTCTTATCAGAGGGTGACGGCTAAGAAGAATAAGTTCCTTTATAATGGGAAAGAACGCGTATCAGATTTAGGTCTTAATTGGGATGACTACGGGGCTAGAATGTACCAGTCTGAATTAGGAAGGTTCTTTGTACAAGATAGATTTAGTGAAAAGTATGCTCCAATCTCTCCTTATAATTATGTGGGTAACAATCCAATTTTGTTTAAAGATCATAATGGAGATAGTTTGATCTTGGCCTTTGATAATATTTCCGCTGTTTTGTCTTTCGCTCGACGAACCTTGGAATCATTAGATGGAGGAAATTTTAAGTTAAAATTATCTTCTACAGGTGAAGTAGATAAAAATGGACACGATTATATGAATGTTCAACTGGAAGGTGGAGATCCAAGTAAGCTAAGTTCCGGAGGGTCTCAATTTTATCAAGGATTAACAAAAGTAATTGATTCCGATGAGTCAGTTAAAATAGGTGTAGGTTATGGAGATCCAAATGTTCATACCGGACATTATGCTCAAAAGAGAATTGATATGGCTGATATTGAACAATGGCCAGCTTTAAATCATTCGGTTTCATCTCAAAATGGGCCTACAGACGCAGGAAAAATGATTCATGAGATATGGGAACAATATAAGATGACTAAGTATAAAGATCCAGAAGGGAGTAACGTGTATTATAATAAATCTCATGGATTGGGTAAAGCATATACCGGATCAGCATTATATTGGGAAGATAAAGTTAATAACAATGACAGACTCATGGACTGGAGTGATAAAGGAGTAGTACAACAATATAGACTAAAAAATGGTTCTGTAGTTAAGTATGAAATTATACTTCGACCAGTTATTATTGTAGTACCTTATAAAGGAAAAAATGGGATTAAGTAATATTCATATGAAACTAAAATTAATTATTTGTGTGGTTTTGTTTTTGACATCCTGTGAAAGTAAAAATAGTAGTTGCTGTAATTCAGAATTCCATTCTAGATACTTCAATTTAATTACTATAGTTAATGAATATAGAACTGGTAATGAAAAAATTTCAAGTGAATATTTTGATTTGTCTTTAAGGTTTTTACAAACTTTAACTGAATATAAAGACAACGTTTATAGAGGTGATTTTTTTGGTTATCCAAATAACACAGCATATTATAAAGATCTGCAAGTTTGGAGTAGTTGGTTTGTTAATAAGGGCTCAAAGTTAAGTTGTGAAGAAATAACTACAATGATTGGTCAAAGTAAAATTCTTACTGAAGAAGAAAAATCTTCCTGGCCCGAGGATTTCTTTGAAATAATGGTTAATTCTACTAAATAAGATTTCTCGCAAAAAGAATTGAATTTACTTCGTAAAATAATAGATCAAGGGCTTCAAGGACAATTTAAAGCCAAGTTTAGTAACGTTAAAGGCGCAGCAAAGGGAACCTTAAGCTTATCATTAGTAGCTACAAAAAGGAGGCGGTGATATAAGTAAATTGAATGATGAAGGAAAAGCCTTCTTCAATCATTTAAGTGATGGTATAAATGATAAGGAGAATAACACAGAAACAGAAGTTGTGTTTGGTAAATCTGAGGTGATAGTTGGAAATTTTGTTACGAGTCAAATAGACATTGCTGATATTGATCAGTTTAACGAAGGGGGCAGTGATATTGATTATAGTAAACCTACGGGAGCAACTAAACAGGGTAAGCTAATCCATGAGCTGGTGGAACAACATCAAAAAGCCAAAGGCAGAGATTTAGATTCTGCTCATAAACCTGCTTCTGAGGCTGAAGGGGCTGTAAATGGTAATAAGCGATTAGGTAAAAAGTGGGCAGATGGCAGTTGGCAGGATACTTTCACTAGTAAAAAACATGGGCCTGGTCATGCACGACAAGTTTTTCGAGAAAAGGATGGGACTACTACTACTGTAATATATAAATATACAAGTGGCGTAATATCAGTTGTTGGTCAAAGAAGACCAACAGGAAAATCAAAAGATAAGTAATATGAGAAAATATACTAAGGCAAGCTTTTTGATTTTGTTCTTCTCCTTAAACTTAATGCTAGGCTGTAAACCTGATAGATTAAAACTTGTGTATTGTGATCCTATGGATGAGCAATGTGATGTTGAGCAATGTGAAAAATTTCAAGATGCCATCATAATGATTCAATTATTTCAAGATGGGTATGATATTTCATTTTATAAAGTGACAAAGTCGGTTAAGTATTTAGAAAACTTGACTGAAATAAAAGGTAATATAAATAGTTATGAAATACCTGTGTATTCTAGTAAAGATAAAATGCTAAAGGATATTGAAGCTTGGATTACCTGGTTTGATGAGAATGTTTGTAAGCAGTCTGAAGATGATACCAATGACTAGTGTTGATGTCAGCTTGTAGTTGGTGTCCACGGTAGTGGATTTGCAACAAAAAACTGGACAATAAGTTAAGCACATTTTGAATAGTTATGATTATTAAATTGTTCAGGCGTTTTATATCCTAAGTGTGAATGTTTTCTTTTTCTATTATACCATATTTCTATGAATTCGAACAGGTCATTCTTGGCTTGAAGAATACTATAGAAATTGGTATGCTTGACCAGTTCTGACTTCCGCTAGCGCGCGTTTAGCGATAGCGTAACGCGTGCTACTACTTGTTGTCTTGTCCTGAAAATAGGAGAATGTTCCAACAAGATTTTTCGCAGTCTTTACCCCTTTCCGTCACTCCAGCCGTAGCGCAGCGGAGAGTCGGAATCTTGCTGATGACCATTGCTTCCCGACGGTAAGATGCCGGATATTCTTTCGCTGCGCTTCAGAATTCCGGCATGACGGTTTTAAATTAAAACCGCTAATCTTCTAAGTTGATTGTAGTCTATGACCATGAATTTTACCATGATAGCCATCGCCATTGAAATGGTATTGAAGATCAAATCTTCACCATTTAAGTCCACATTTTAATTATTTATATCTATATCAAAAAACACCCCATCACTACCCAAACATTCCTCCTCAATTACCTTTTGTTTCCCCTCAAGATTTTATTAATTTGTAGATTAATCATATTTGCATCCATGCGCTATTTACTTGTTTTTCTTTTTATGGTATTGACATGTGCCGTGGTTTTTGCACAGGAGCGCACGGAGGCTCAAAAGCAGCAGTTGGAGCAGATTAAAGATCCGGCCAAGAGAAGCAAGTTACAGAAAAAGTTTCTTCGTAAAGAGGTAAAGCAGAAGGAAAAGGAATATAAGCGCAAGCTAAAAAATGAGAGTAAGCAAGCGCTTGAAGATAGTTTAGGCACCACCATGTCACCGCTGGACAGCACCTTGGTAGAGCAGACTGAAAATAAGGTAAAAAGTGCGGCTGAAGATTCCCTCAATAATTATGTAGATATACCCGTAGTTACTGATTCTACCATAGTAAACCAGGCTAAGGAAATGGGGCGCAATGAGCTGCAGGAGGAAACGGGCGTAAGTTTAAATGGCCTGGATTCTGCCAGTGTAAAGTCTACTGTGAAATCAGAAGGGAAGAAACGGCTCGATGACGAACTTGGCACGGAAATTCCTGATATGCCAGTGGATTCATTGACCATGGAAAGCGCACAAAAGGAGCTGGAAAAAAGAGCTGAAAATGAACTCAAGAACAGAAAAGAGTTTGAGGAATTGGGAGGCATGGAAGACTCAGAGCTAGGAAATCTCACGGAATATAAAGATGAATGGGAGCAAACTCAGGAGAAGCTGCAACAGATGGAAGCCCGGCAGGAGCTTAAGCAAAAGATGACTTCTCAAGCGAGAGAATTTATCACCCAACATTCAGATAAAATTCAGCAGGCACAATCAAAGATGAGTACGCTAAAGCAGAAGTACAGCTATGTGCCAAATAGTAATGATCTCAGCACAGCCAAGAAAAGAAATTCTTTGGAAGATAAATCTTTCTGGGAGCGTCTTTCTATTGGAGGCAACTTCAACATTAGCCAGACCAACCCTGTAGTGGTGGATCTGGCTCCCGTGGTGGCGTATAAGATCAATAAACAATCGGAAATAGGCGTTACAGGTACTTACAGGGCCACATTTGGCGCCAGTAAATCGGGAATAAGACAGGAGGATGATGAAACCTATGGTTATAGCTTATTTGGCAACCACATGGTGTTCAGAAACTTTTTCGTACAGCTGGAAGGTGAAATGATCCGGACTACCACCGGCACCCCAGAGCAACCGGATAGAAGCTGGAAGCAAACACTTTTAGTAGGTGTTGGTAGAAAATTCAAAGTGAGCAAATGGCTGGAGATGCAGACATTGGTGATGTTTAATGTGATCCATGACACTTTAAACAGCCCATATAAATCGCCGTTAGTTTTTAAAACGGGAATTAGAATTCTTAATTGATCCTATTGTTTGCAGGTTAAGTTGTTTAACACTTGAATGTTATTTTCATGACTATTTTTGTTACAGTACTGTTAATTTTGGATAAGTTCCTTTACCCCATAAGCATATATTCTGTGTTTATCTACTCCTCTTAGGTGAGTGATTCGGTGAGTTGTTTGAAATTGGATGTTTAAATTGTTGATTAATAACATAATATGATGTAGGTTCGAATCCCTCCGGCTCCACGAAATGAGAGAACTACTGAGAAGTGGTTCTCTTTTTTTATGCAATGGGTTTTAGGGTTGAGTTACTGGCCGCTTCATGATGGAGCTAGTAATTACTACATCAAAAAGTAATAGACAAGACAAATCTTTCCTAGATTACATCTTTTAGGTTAATAATAAAAAAATGGAGGCAAAATACGAATTCGTAGGTATTGATTGGCTTTACATCATTCTAATAGGAGTTATAGCGGCTCAATTCATTGTTATTATATATTTATGGAGAAAACGAAAGCGTTGAGTTCTGGGGTAGATGTTTTAGCCCTCCTCAGAGTTACTCGTAGAGAACTCTGAGGTTTTTTGGGAGCATAATTCTGTTTATTTTGACCAGGATAAATAAAGTATTTGCTGACACAGTGCGTGCTAACGATCAGCTTACAGGCTCATTACCCCACCAGTTGTTCCGCTTATGCCAATAGCTGTAGGTGCGCTGTTTTCAACGCTTGCCATCCTCTAGCTGATTTGAGGATGATTGTTCACCTTCCGTTTCATCAATTTTTAAATTCTGACTCTATTATTATTTAAATTCAATTAATATTTAAAATTTCAACAGATTAAATGTTACAATTTGTAGATTAAATATATCTAGTAAGGAATCAGTTATTAATTGAAATTATGAAAAGGTCGATATTTATTGTGTTGTTGATGGCTCTTGTTATTTATGTGAAGGCGCAGGACAAGAAGGCGGAAATAAGGATGAGCTTTAAGGATTACCCTATAGAAACTCTCTCATTGGGTGATCAGGGCTTTGTTTTTCGATTTGCTGATCAAAAAGCAGGACGAGGAAGTAATAGTCGGTTCCTTTGTTACGACCTAAAAACAAATTTGCTCTGGGAAAAGTCGGTTACAGCCGAATATAGCGTAACTACCAAAAATAATGGTCGAATGGTTGTGTCTCCGTCTGGTAAAACGATCTATTATATTGATTTTAGGGAATTGCAGCTGAAGAGAGATATTTTCGTTACGAGATTCCTTATTAGCGGAGAAAGTACCAACTATACCTTAAAGCCAGGTAAAGATTGGGGGTCTAACATTCTTTCAATTTTCTGTGATGATGAAGGCCTATACATTTTAAGCAGCGAAAAAGGGTGGGAAACCAATAAAAAGAAGAAGTCTGCTGATGTGGCTATTCTAAACGTAGCCTCAGGTGCTAAAGGAACTGTAAAAAGTTATCCTTTGAGATTACCAGTAATAGATGATCCAGAGAATAGTACATTTTGGTGGTTTTTAGGTCAAATAGATGATGATAAATACCTGATATCACAGCATATAGATACCAAGGAACATATGGTAGAAGCCAACTTAGTGAAGTTAGGAGATGCCGGGGAAATAAAATCGCAACTGAAGTTAGGAGGAGGCCTTGATGATTATTACCCGAGACCATCTATGGAGTTGAATCATATCGGGACGAAATGGCTCAATTTCATGGATTATGATTTTAATGTTTTTGAGAAGCCGATGAATGCCAATAGTATGAACTATTCACCATCTTCAACTATGGCCTACCCGTGGTTAAATGGAGCTTTTGGAAGTTGGTATTTTGATGATATTAATGGAGAAATTTATAGTTATGGTCTGCTAGGTCAAAAACCATTCAGGGAAATAGGACCGGTCTACAATGGTTATTATGTGCATAAATTTGATTTAGAAGGGAATTTAAAATGGAAAAGTATACAGACAGAGCATTCAGAGATAAATGAGGTGGCGAAATTTAGAAATCACCTACGTCCGCATGAGAGAGAGCTAGGCTTTAGGGTATTACATGATGACACTGTTAATTTGTCCATATACACTTTCCCAAATAGATATGATTTTGAGCTTAATAATAAAGGTACATTCAAGAAGGTAGAAGTTGTAGAACGTACTCAATTAAACAGGAGGGGGATGTGGATGAATTCCGAATTCAACTATCCTTCAGTAAATCTTACGAAAGATTCTGATGAGAAAACATCTTTCACATATTATCATTCTGATGAGGGTGAGACATTGGTTAAGATTAGTGAGAAAGATCTTTTAATGACATTGTATTATTTTGGATTGTAAAACGCTGATTGGAAGATTTTGAAACTCATTGTCGCGCGTATGTCCTTAGTTGATGTCACGCTGTTTTTAACGCGTGCCATGCTCTGGCTGGGCTGGAGTAAGTAGAAATTTTGTTATTTTAAAAAAGCCCAGGCTGGTCAGCTGGCTAGAGGAGGTATAGTTAGCATATTATTTTTTAAGTTGGGATACTAACCGGGCATTCTGGACTAAGCGAGCTGAAACAGGTTACGCTGAGATCATTGAATACCTTGAAACTCACTTTACAGAAAAGGAAATCCGCAAGTTTGTTCGTGAATCTTATCGATTTTTTTGAGTTGCTCAGTCAGTATCCAGAGATGTTTGAAAGTAGTAAAAAACAAAAGTACGTTCGACGAGGGCCGATCAATAAGTACACTATTTTGACCTATCGAATTAAACCACGGAAAAGGCAAATCGAACTGATCAATATCCATTCTTCACGACAAAAGCCTTTGAAATAATCCAGTCAAACAGTATTCAGGTAGTCTCTCATTCCAATGCTAACGCATAGCTACTGAAAAGAAAAGCGCGCTTATTATAAGCGCACTTGCAATAAATCTATAGAAATATTACTTCACCTGACTATCCGTCCACTCTTGAGCTTCTTCAAAGCTGGGGAACATGCGCCAGTCTAATTTTCCGCCAACGGTCTTTTGTAGTGAATCGGCTGCGAACTTGGTGAATACATCTGGGGGAACTACCATGGCGTAGGTTCTCAGGCCATTCTTTATCATGGTAGGATAAAATCGTTTTTCAAAAAACTCCATTGCGCCTGTAAAGGTACCTTGCATATTAGCCAGGTTGGCTATCATGTGGTTAATAGAATGCTCCTCGGAAAAAGGCAATACTTTTTCTAATAAATCAATAATGATGTCGGCATGTGCTAAGCCCACATATTGAGTATACAATGTTTTGCTTGAGGTTTTGTACTGCGCCTGACCTCTACTGTTTTCATATACTAGCTTCATATTGTTCAATTTGTTATAGTAGTTTCTATTCAATAAGAAGTTTAGGGTTTTCTATTATTCTATACATTTTATTACATATGAAATGTTTTTGTAACCCACCAGTTAACTACTTTTTGTTATAAAATATAAAGAAATTTCGCCGGATCGGCTAGAACATTTTAATGCGTATTTTTGCAGAGATAGTCAGGCCTTATTCTTGAGCCTATTTCAAATCTTATTCCATTCCTTTTATTAGTAATCTTATACCCAACTGCTGTTGTGATAATTCATCACCTCGCGAATATGCGAGGCTCTAATGAGGATATAATGCAGTTTTTAAGGTTGGCATTATTATATCATAGTTACCAGCATAAACTAACCAACTAAAATTATGAGTAAGATGAAAACGTTGCAGGATCTACTGGAGCACCAGTTAAAAGACCTGTATAGTGCCGAAACACAAATATTAGATGCTTTACCTAAAATGATTGATAAGGCCTCTAATTCAAGTTTGAAAAAGGCCTTTGAATCTCACATGGAAGAGACTAAAGGGCAGAAGCAAAGATTAGAGCAAGCTTGTAAGGTGCTGGATATAGATCCTGATGGAGAAAAATGTAAAGCAATAGCAGGAATTATTAGTGAGGCCGCAGATTTTATGAAGGAAAATGCAGAACCTGAAGTAATGGACGCCGGACTAATTGCTCAAGGACAGCGAGTGGAGCATTATGAAATAGCAGGATATGGTACTGCCTTACATTATGCTAAGAAGGTAGGAGCCCAGGAAGTCGCCGATCTTTTAGCTGAAACACTAGAGCAGGAAAAGGATGCTGACGAAAAGCTTAATGATTTAGCCATTGAGAAGATCAATGATAAAGCAATGGCCTAATGCATCTTTTATCAGATCAGCTCAAGGTTAATTAAAAAGACCGTATTAAGCTTGAGCTGGTTTGCATAAAAAAAAGGCCACTAAATTAATAGTGACCTTTAGAAATTGGAAATTGGAAACCCTTAATTTCTTACCACTAACTTCTGAAGCTGGTCGTTTCCGGCTTTTATAAGGTAAACACCGGGAGCCAACGCTTCCGTAAAGTCAATAGTTTTAGTAGATTGAACGCCTTCATTAAAGGTAATTTCGGTGGAATAAACCACCACCCCTGTCATATTGATTATGCTTACAGGGATGCTTTCTCCTTTGCTCATACCCGTGATCTCAAGATTTATTCCCTGTCCATTGTTAGGATTAGGATACACGTTGAATGAGTCAAAGACACTGTTATTTTCTATTCTTACTGCTTTGAAAGTTTCAGATGCTCCATCAAAATCAGTTTGAGTTAATCTATAGTAAGACACCCCAGCAAGTGGCGAGTTGTCAATTACTTTATAGTTGTTTTCATTCTGAGTAGTGCCATGTCCTTTCACCACTTTTACCTCATAGAATGTTTTAAAATCCTGCGTTTTTTCAAGAGTGAAATAGTCATTATTCAGCTCTGATGCTGTAGTCCAGTTAATGATTACATCCTGGTTTTCCAGAGAGGCATTAAAAGCTGTCAGTTCTACAGGTAAAGTGCTATTGCCGTCTACCAATGTCCAGGGTGAAAATGTACTAACATTAGGCACAGTTACAGAATTGCTAGAGCTAGCCTGTCCAGGTAGTGGAGAGTCCCAATGACCATCGGCTCCATTATATCTTTGGGCCTTCATGTTGGTTAAACTTCCTACTTCTGATGAGGTAGCAGTAAATGTTACAGTAGCTGTAGGTGAACCTGTTACATCTATTTGCCAGAAACGATCTACTACTTCTGAGCTTAAGTTTACACCTTCTTCGCCTTCCAGTGAGCTTACTCCATTTGGATATGGATTATTATCTGCTCCTGTTCCATATGTAGCTACAGAAACGGTAGTGGCTCCTCCGCCAGCACCTGTTATGCTGAAGTTGAATGGAATATATTCTGAATCTGATTTACCGAATGGGAAGGTAAAGTCACCAGTGGCATTTCCTACAGACCATGATATTGGGCTATAAGGATATATGGTGCTTTCACTTCTGATGTATCCGTTAGTTCTGGTAATGGCACTTGGGCTTCCATTGGTAATGCTGATAGATCTTCCATTCAGATTCAACTGACCGTTATTTAAAGCCAATGTACCAGCTACAGCTATGTTCGTAGATGGAGCATCTAATACTAAAGCACCACTACTTTTATCAATAGTTAGGTTGTTGAAAGTTTCGGTGCCATTAGCCGTTCTAATGGTTTGAGTACCAGTTCCGTTAAAGGTTACCGTTCCGTTTCTTTGTATGAAAAGGTCGCTGGAAGTGCTCACCGTCCAGTCACCGCCTATATTAAGTCCGTAGCCATTATTAGTCATATCTAAGTTTGCGCCTGAGATAGACAGGTTGTCTCGTACGGTTATAGTAGATGTAGCGGTTTTTGTACCTGTGCCTGAAACAAAGAGGTTATAATAGCTTCCGTTTGAAGGTGTGAAAATAGTTTGATTTCCACTTCTACTGAAATAGAAGTTATTGTTAGCAGCTGCCAGGTTCATTTTAGTTGTGGTAGCAGAGCCACTATAGTTCCATGTACCGTTGGTCAAGTTATTAAAAACAGTATTGCTGGCGTCTACATTGGTGAAGCTTCCGGTCTGGTTTAATGTCCCTGAATTATTAATGGTGAAATCAGCATTATTTAAATTCATAGTGCCGAACGTTAGCGTTCCGCTGTTAGTGATGGAGTTACCGTCATCATCGCTGTTGCTTACCAAAATCCCATTAGATCCAGTGGTTAGCGTACCGCTGTTAATTATGGCTACCTGCGTATTTTCAAAACGAATGCGATTGGTTACGGTCATCTTTCCAGAGTTAACCATGGAAAAATTCGCGGAATTGGAATTGAACAGAAGTTCACTTCCAATAGTTAAGCCGCCTGTAATGCCATTGGATATTGAATGGCCATTAAGGTTATTGAAAGTGAGGCTTCCTGATAAATTAACATTTCCAGAGCCAGATAAAGCAAAGTGGGCTCCGTCTACGGTGATGCTTCCCACGTTAAGTGTGCCGTCTACTCTTACATTATAGCTATAAGTAGCGAAGGTTACTGACGCACCATTATTGCCATTCTTTAAAATATCGCCTGCGCTATTTACCTCTAAAACACCACCTCTGATAATGTTCAGTGAATTATTTCCAGTGTATTGGATATGGCCGCTGCCTTCTACGGTTACTCCAGCACTTTGGCCGCCAACGTTCATATTTATGGTATTGCCGTTACCTACAAACGCGTGAGTGTCACTATTTGGAGTACAACCACAAGAAGTGCCACCGTAACCTATAGTAGACCATGAGTTAGTGTCGTTCCAGTTGCCAGATTGGCGAGAGTATATATAAGTGATTTTAGAGACCTTAATGTTATCGAACCCAAGCATTCTAGGGTAACCATAATAGCTTCCTGTGTTAGTGTCTAAAGCTCTAACAATAATTCTTAAGGTGCTGCCAGAAACAATGGCGCTGGCTGCAGATTGAGTTTGGAAGTTGGGTAGTCCCATCATTTCTCCAAACATAACCTCAGGACCGCCATCTAATTGATAATATGCTCTAACATAATCGGTAGTATTAGCCCAATATACACCTAGAAAAGCTTCTAACGCTACTTCTGAATAGCTGCTAATATCGATCACTTCAGATGTCCAAATTCCTTCATTGCCAGTGTCATTGGCAATGAAAACACGACCTACACCTGGATAAGTTTGTGTCTGAAACACTTTATATGGAGAGTTCCCAACTGGCTGTGTAGTTGTCCATGCGGTGGCTCCAGCATCTGACTGCTGGTTATCTCCCAAATCATCAAAATTTTCCTCCCAAATAACCTGCCCTTTAACTACTGACGTTACAGTAATTAAAAGCATTAAAACCAACTTTCTCATTTTCCTATTTTTCCAATTTCTAGTAATTAATAAGCGTAAACATACATGTGTAACCGTTTAGGATGAATATAAAATTATAGGTGCTAAAACGATTAATTGTATGTAAAAAGAAGCTTTTGAAAATTTTTACGATGCGAAACTCGATTTTGAAAAATTATAATGGGTCATTTTTTAAATTTTATTACATATAATTTTGCTGAAATTTCTCATCTTTTTATTAGGGCTAGTACTGCGGTAATAATTTCTATAAATCTTAGGGTAGGAATTGAAGTCGTTACCTCAAATTTTATTGATTACAATGTAGGATGGTCAATAAAAAAGCCTTCAGTATTGGGCTGAAGGCTTATGGAATATTGGAGTTCGTCTTATTTATAGCCAGTGACTAAGGTCTCTGTTTATTAGCTTAGCAAGTTGCTGAATATCTGCTCTATAAATATCAGTTACTTTCTGCTTAAGCTCTGGTTCTAATTTGGGACGTACCAGATTTTTGTCAGTAATATCTGTGAATTTCTTTCTCAGCCATGGATTGCTCTTTAGCTTTTCAAAGGCACTGGTTGGCACCATGCTTTTTATTCCTTTTTTAATAATGCTGTTTTGGCCAATCATCTTGTCATAAAACTTATTTTTTATGAAGCCTGATTTATTATATTCTACAGAAAGGTCAAATTCAAAACTCCCATCAGCCCCCACAAATTCTGCAATACTTTGGATAATACCTTGTGGGTCTTTCTTAAGATCTTCAAACAAGACTACTTTAATTTGGTCTTTGTCAAAGTGATCGTAGAATTTGCTCAGGTTTTTATAATAAAACCCTTCCTTTACCAGGTCATTTCTCTCCCACCATATAGTGCTTTTATCTAACACTCCTTCGAAAGTAGGTGTGGGTAGCTGGTCTACTCTGGCCAGGTGTAGGTAGCGGGAATATAATCTCTCTGCCGGTTGCCTGAAAATCGCTATCATTTTCACATCAGGTACATAATGCTTTATCCTTTCTGGCGCCGTTTCATGATAAAGATAAGTGTTAGACGTTTCTCCTTTTATTTGCCCGGGCTCAGCTTCTTTATATAGATCCTGGTATGATTTCAAATCAGTGATAGAATGATCCTGATAATATTTTAGCTCATTAGGATCATCAAAATCTTCAGGTTTAACCATCTCAAAACCAAAGAAATTAGGTTCCTTAAAAGCGGTTACAAATATTGAAGGATGCTGTTTTAGATAATTATCTACTGAGGTAGTACCGCATTTTCCGGCACCAATAATTAAAAAATCGGGTAAAAGGTTCTTATCCATTATGTTTATTTAAGCCAACTTAAAGATATAAACCATATTTTTAACATACTTGTTATTTTTTTAAATTCTGATTTTATCTTAAACGAAAAACGGAGGACAATAGCTAATAATCACTTACTGTCCTCCGTTTTTGGTTTTATAAAGGCGCTTTTACTGAACTTTCACTAACTCCACCTCATAAATGAGTGGAGAAAATGGCGCTACCGTGGAATAGATCAGATTTTCTTTTAATAAATCTGCCCTGATTTTTTTAGGAAGCACCTGAAGGCTTTCGCCAAAGCCTAATTTAGAAGGCATCACGATCATGGCTTTGCCACCTTCTTGCATCTTCAATATTCCCATTTCAAGTCCCTTTACAGCTTGTCCTGTATTTAGCTGAAAAGTTACGGGTGAGGAGTCTGTTCGCTCTATAATGGTGCCATCTAAATACTTTCTGGTGAAGTTGATGCTTACCATACTGTTGCTGTTCGGTGTTTTTCCAGTTCCTTTCTCCATCTCTCTATAGAAGAGATCTTGCTGATAGGCCTCACCATCATCAATAATTTGCTCTTGAAAGAGGTAGTTTCTTATCAAGTCCAGCTCATGATTGTAGATATCAGTTTTGCTTTGAATGCTCAATAAAGTTACCTCAGCAATGAAATTAGTGCTGGTTTCAAAAAGGCTGTTTGAATAAGAATTGTAAGCCAAAGTAGAAGGAATGTAGAATCTAAACTTTTCTCCCACTCGCATAAGACCTAAGCCGTAGTCCAGGCCTATGGGTACTACACTTTGAAAGTTGTGGAAAATAAGTGTGCTTGCCGAGTCATAAGACTCCTCTAATAATTCACCATCCAGGGTTTTGATCGAGTAGGCTATAGACAATACATCGTCATTGTTTACTGCCTCACCTTGTGGGTTAGTTTCTAATACTTCATAATAAACACCGCTACCATCTCTTACTGCTGAAATGTTATTTTCTGCTAAATAGTTTGAAATTCTGGAGTTATCAGCATCCATCTGAACTGCTAAGTCAGAATCGTCACTACATGAATGGAGAAGGAGGCCTATGCAGATAATAATGAATATTCCTGCTGCTCTTCTTCCATACCTATAAACATCATTTGAGTACATATTTATCCTAATTAATTGTAAATATATGACACCCTGAGCAGAATATAGGTTGCAAGCTGGTCTGAAGATTCTTTGGAGAGGTTCCTCAAAAGGCCGAAAAAGATGCTGAAACTCTTCCGGCCAATGAGGTTTTTCATAGAGATAAGTTTCAAGTAGATAACAGTAAAGAGCATTAAATTATTATATGTAAGGAGAAATTTTATTTAAAATAATTAGATTGTGATATAAACCCGATTTATATGAAAACAAAATTAAGTTTTATTATTATTTTCTTCGTGCCTTTCATAATGAAGGCTCAAGAGTCGTCTTTACTTTATAAAATTACTGGACCTGAGGTGGATAAACCATCATACATCTATGGTACTATTCACATGATGTGTCCAGATCAGTTTGATATGAGTGAGCCTGTAAAAGAGGCTTTTTCGAATACCAAAACATTAGTGATGGAGCTGGATATGGATGATCCCGCCATGATGCCTGAAATGCAGAAGTTCTCTGTTAATCCTGGTATGAAGAATATTTCTGATCAGTTTTCCCAAGTTCAGCTAGATAGCTTAAATGCTGTGCTCAAAAGATCTTACGGTGCTACTATGGCTCAGTTTGGTGTAATGAAACCCTTCGTTATTATGTCTATGCTTATGCCATCGTTACTAGATTGCCCTCAGGTGGCCTCATATGAGCAGGAGTTTCTAAAAATGGCTAAAGAGAAGGAAATGGCTGTGGAAGGACTTGAGTCTATTGAATTTCAGATGTCACTCTTTGATGCCATACCGGCTGAAGATCAGATAGAATGGATTGATGATATGTTGATGAACCGAGAGAAAAGCGTGGAGGATTTTGATAAGATGGTGGCCCGTTATCAGGAGCATGATCTGGAAGGACTTTTCAAGCTTATCATTGAAAATCCGCAATACGAAAGCCATATGGAGTCTTTATTATATGATAGAAATGCCGCGTGGGTGCCGTTGATTATTGAGAAGATAAAAGCGGTGCCTACTTTCTTTGCTGTGGGAGCGGGACATCTTGCTTCTGATAAGGGTGTGCTGGCCTTATTGAAAAAAGAAGGTTATACGGTAGAGCCCGTAAAACTATAAGGTGCTGTAGTTGGCTTTAATTTTAGTTTTATAATCTGAAATAGGGTCCTTTGTTTCCATAAGGCCCTTCCATACTTCATAGGGAATCTTTTCGTATACTACTATGTTGTCATCTGTTTCTTTTACTACTAAATATCCTGTTTCACCATCGCAGGAAAGATATTTCATGGCCTGAGGTGTGAGGTGTTTTGAGATTTTAAGTGTTTCTGTAAGCCGAAAGGTGGTAGCCTGTATGTTCTTTAGAGCTTCCTGTGTTGACTCAAAAGTTGTGGGTAGTGTGTGGCAATTAGTGTTCTCCGGTTCCTTTTCAAAGTTATGCTTTACCTGAGCATAAGAAAAAGTAGATAGAGTGAGGGATAAAATTATAAACAGGTATTTCATAGTTTCTTTTTTAAAGTTCAGTGCCAACTGTAGAAATATCATGTTTAGTCGTTTGAATGGAGCAAAGTACCGCTCATCAGTCAACTTGCTTTTAAATTGGGGCCAATCTTTCAGGCCCCGTTATTTGAGCTAACTAACTCTCAGTGCCATTAAAACCAGCTTCCGCCAAGGTTTCTAAACGGCCAGGGAATAGCTATAAGTATTAGTAAAAGGCCCAAGGCGTAGAAGGTTAAAATGGTTTTGAATTTTTTGCCATCATCAGCCAGTCTTTTAGCTCTGCTGTATCCTATTGTGATTAAAGTGATGGCGATTAACATCATAACACTATGTTCTACCAGAAAAAAGCGCAATGCGGGATCTTTCATGGCTGTGCCACTGAACATTACTTTCGGACTTATGAAATATAAGATCAGGCCAATCACTAACTGAAGGTGAGTAACGATTAACCCTATGAGTGCTAAGGATTTATCCTTGCCAGTAAATGGGGTGCTGCCTTTAGTTTTACCTAAAGAATTGATGATGGCCGCAAGTACAAATATTAATACTAACCATCTTAGTCCTGAGTGCGCGTGTCTGAGTATTTCCATAAGATATATAAATAAAAAAACCGGGCTAAAGTTAGTCCGGTTTTATCTGTAAGACAATTATTTTTTAGTTTCCTTTATCGATGCTCATGGATTCTGCCATCTTCACAGCTTCATAGGCATTGATAAGGCCTCCATAAATAGATAAGCTTTTAAAATCTACTAAATCATCTTTTCCAGGCTTAGTCACTTTTAAGTTATCAAAATGTCTGGCTGACTTAGTGATAATGTCTTTAACCTGATAAGCAGTTAAGCCAGGGTAGTAAGACATAAGTAATGCAGCTACTCCTGATGTATTAGGAGCGGCCATACTAGTACCATTGAAAGATTCATAAGTATTGTCAGGCGTTGTAGAATAGATATCAACTCCCGGAGCAAACACGTCTACTGTGTGCTTTCCATAATTGCTGAAGGAACCTACAAGATCTGCATTTTCACCCCAGGCAGAGGCACCTATTTCCAGCCAGTTAGTAGCTTCTTCTTTAGAGTCTTCATAGCTTCTATTAGGGAAGTTGTTTGACTTATCAAGATCTTTTGAGCTATTCCCTGCAGCATGAATTAATAATACTCCTTTGCTCTCAGCATATTTTACAGCTTTATCAACTGCTCCTTTTTGAGGCGAGTATGATTTACCAAAGCTCATGTTCACAATTTGCGCACCATTGTCCACTGCATAAATGATCGCATTTGCCACATCCTTATCTCGCTCATCACCATCAGGTACAGCTCTGATAACCATGATTTTAACATTGTCTGCTATACCTTTAATACCCAGGTCATTACCTCTATTAGCAGCGATGATTCCTGCTACGTGTGTACCGTGACTAGGATCATGGCCCTTTACGTCATTGTTTCCATAACCTTTTTCATAAGGATCGGAATAATCATCACCCACAATAGTTCTTGGATTAAAATCTGTGTTGTAGGCAAAGTTCACCTGATTGCCAAAATGCTCTTCAGCTTCTCCTAATTCTTCGTCTAACTGATCAAAGTCAGGATTTTCTCCTACGTTTTGAAAAATAATACCGATCCAATTTCTAGCTTCTAAAATAGTAGAGTCATTGGTGTTGATGCTACGAAGATCATCTAATGTTAAGCTATCTACATTCAAATAAAGTTTTAGAAGCTTGTTATAGCGCTTTATATTTTTGTGAAGCTTGGCATAGAACTCATATTGTTCAAGAGCTTTGTTGTAATCAGTCTCAAAGCTTTTCTTCACTTTTAACCAATACTGATATTCCTTCTTGTCTTTTTTCTTAACCTTATTCTCTTCCTTATCGCCATATTTAGCTTTCAGATCTACATAAACTCTGGTTAGCTCATGGGTGTCTTCTTTTACGTTGCCGTCTTTGCCACCTATGAAGTTCCAGCCATATCTATCATCTACATAGCCATTTTTATCATCGTCAATGCCATTGCCTTCAATTTCATCCTCATTGATCCAGATTTTACCTTGTAGGTCTTCATGGTCAATGTCTACACCTGAGTCTATTACAGCTACAGTAACGGTCTTTGATTTTTTATCTTTTAATACTGTTGAGTAAGCCTTTTCTACACTTGTTCCCTGTACGTTATCCGTGGTAGGATCAAGAATGAACCAATCTTTTGCCGGCTCCTCGTTATTTTCTTCAACAGATGTCTGGGCAGAAACCTCCAGACTTAGTGCGCTTAATACAATTATCAACCCCACGCCAATTCTTCTGATACAATTTGTCATAATACCGCGATAGTTCTAAATTTTAATAAAAAGTCCACCAATATACGGTAAAAGCTACATATTTCTTCTCTTTTTATAATATTGGCGAATGTGCTTTATGGTCGGTTAATGTTGCTGCTTATCTCATAGATACGCCCCACATGACAGAAGTAAATGTGGTGGGTGAATATATTGAACAGAAAGCCGGAACGTGCGTATAACCTTTTAACTCTGGACGTGTTCTAGTTTCTATGTAGGCATACATGCTCTAACATAACATTAACCATTCGCAAACTAAACTTTCCCCGCTATGGTACTGGAAGAAGTGCAACCTAAAGAGAAATTTTGGAGAGTAAGGCAGACCACCGAACAAATTTGTTCACCTCTCACTGCCGAAGACTTTGTAGTGCAGCCCGTGGTAGATGTAAGCCCACCGAAGTGGCATCTGGGGCATACCACATGGTTTTTTGAAACCTTCATTCTCATTCCTCACAAAAAAGGATATGTTCCTTTTGATGATAAGTTTAATTACATCTTTAACAGCTATTATGAAAGCGTGGGGGAGAGGCTAATCAGAACTAACCGGGGTAATCTTACCCGCCCAGGAGTGAAAGAAGTGCTTACTTACAGGCAATATGTAGATGAGCATATGGATAGCTTCCTGGAAGCTGGTGTGTCGCCAGAAGTAGAGAGCTTGTTGGAATTAGGCTTGCAGCATGAACAGCAGCATCAAGAGTTGCTATTTTATGATATTAAATACATTCTCGGTACCAATCCTTTATTTCCTGAATATCTGCCAGGTTCTAAATCTGTAAGAAATAGTGGTAGTCCTGACTTTGGGATGATCAATGTGGAGGAAGGAATATATCAGATCGGCCATCAGGACAAGGGTTTTAGCTTTGATAATGAGTCTGGCGTTCATAAAGTGTTTCTTCATGACTACAGTATTATGGATAGGCTGGTGACCAATGGCGATTATCTGGAGTTTATTCAGGATGGTGGCTATCAGAACTTTAGGTTCTGGCTTTCCGAAGGATGGGATTGGGTGAATAATGAGAAAATAAAAGCGCCGTTTCACTGGCACAACAAAGATGGTAAGTGGTATTACTATTCACTAAAAGGCGGCCTTCAGGAATTAGATCTGTCGCAACCCGTAACCCATGTTAGCTTTTTCGAAGCAGATGCTTTTGCTAAATGGAAGGGAATGAGACTGCCTACTGAGTTTGAATGGGAGGTGGCATGTAGGCAGCAAGATCATGATCTTGAGAAATGTAATTTCATGGAGAATGATCATTATAATCCTATAGCGAAGACCGCAACTAACACTCAATTTTATGGAGATGTATGGGAATGGACGGGCAGTGCTTACTTACCATATCCTTATTATCAGGCGCCAGAAGGTGCAGTGGGAGAATACAATGGAAAATTTATGATCAACCAAATGGTGCTCAGGGGTGGATCCTGTGCTACATCTGTGAGTCATATCAGGTCTACATACAGAAACTTTTTTCATCCTAACCTTAGGTGGATGTTTTCCGGTTTCAGATTAGCCAATTTTTTATAAGAAAAAAAACATGAATAAACAATTTGCGCATGATGTTCTGGAAGGCCTGAATTCAATGCCTAAGAAACTATCTTCACAATATTTCTACGATGAAAAAGGAGATAAGTTATTTCAAAAGATAATGAATCTGGATGAGTACTATCTCACCAGAAGCGAATACGAAATTATTGATAGCAATAAGGAAAGGATGCTAAAGCTCTTTAGTGGTAGTGAAGGTCCTTTCAATCTGATAGAGTTTGGGGCTGGCGATGGTTACAAGACAAAAGTGTTGCTTAATCACTTTTTGGACAAAAAGGCCAAATTTAATTATGTGCCAATAGATATTTCCAGACATGTATTAGACGAACTTTCAGATTCACTGAAAGAAGAGCTTCCCAATCTTAGTGTGAAGCCTATGGAGGGAGAGTACTTTGAAGTACTTAAGAAATTGAAAAAAAGTGAGGCCAGGAATGTGGTGTTGTTTCTTGGGTCTAATATAGGTAACTTCAGTCATGATCAGGCCTCAGTATTTCTTGAAGGACTATATAAGTGTCTAAAAAAGAACGATTTAGTAATGATAGGCTTTGATTTGAAAAAAGACCCTGATGCAATATTGAGCGCCTATAATGATAAAGAGGGGGTAACTCGTGATTTTAACCTTAATCTCTTACATAGAATAAATGAAGAGCTGGGAGGTAATTTTCAAGTGGGTAATTTCAGACATTGCCCTACTTATGACCCGCTTACAGGCACTACCAGTAGTTACCTGGTGAGTACTACACATCAGCGAGTAGAGATTATGGATCAGGCAGTAGAGTTTGATCAGTGGGAGGCTATTCATATGGAGGTTTCTCAGAAATATGATTTAAATGATATAGAGAGGCTGGCTTACGAAGCTGGGTTTACCATTCAGAGCAATTTTTACGATAGTAAAAAATACTTTGTGAATTCTGTTTGGAAAAAATAGTAATAAGGAAATTATTGATATTAAAATAAACCTTATTACTTTTGTGGCCCTTTTGAAAGCTACCTAAGTCGAATGCGCACGTGGCGGAATTGGTAGACGCGCCAGGTTGAGGGCCTGGTGGCCATTGCGGCCGTGGAGGTTCGATTCCTCTCGTGCGCACTTTTATCATAACTATGATAAAGTGAGACAAAAATCAACGCTACTATTAATAATAATAAATGATAGTTGTAGTTTATATATGGAATAATTGAAGGTATTTAAAGATTCCTATCATTAAACTACCAGTGATGATTTTTTTACTTTAAATCTAATTTTCTAAGCACTGATTTTTACTTTAAAGTCTAAACTTATAAATTGGATTGATTTTTTAATTATAACTTACATGGGCGTAACACTTAAAGATATTGCTTTTACATTGGGCTTGTCACCCTCCACAGTATCACGGGCATTGAATGATCATCCGGATATTAATGAGCAGACACGTAAGTCAGTAAAGCAACTGGCGAAAAAAATGAACTATCAGGTCAATAAAATGGCCAGTGGTTTAAGAACCAGAAAGACTTACGCCATTGGGGTTATTGTTCCAAAAATAGCCAGTCACTTCTTCTCATCGGTACTTAGTGGTATTCAAAAGGTTGCAGGTAGTAATGACTATCAGGTATACATCTGCCAAACTAATGAGTCTACTAAACAGGAGATTAAATATACATCTTCATTACTGGCAGGTAGTGTAGATGGTATCTTGGTTTCTTTAGCAAAAGGTAGTAAGAACTTGAAGCACATTAAGCATGTGATAGATAGTAACATGCCTTTAGTAATGTTCGATAGAACAAGTGATCAATTCAAAGTACCTAAAATTGAGGCTGAAGATTTTAAAGGTGCGTACCGTGCGGTAAGTCACCTAATAGAAATCGGTTGTAAGAAAATAGCTCACTTGGCGGGCCCTGATAATTTAGGAGCCAGTCATAACAGGCTATTGGGTTACAAGCAAGCCTTGATTGATCATAAAATTCCCGTAGATGAGAAATTGATCTTCCCTTGCGATTTTGATCCTGAAAAAGGACGTGAGGCAGTTAGATCTCTAATATCAGGTCCTATTGATCTTGACGGTATCTTCTCTGTAAATGATGAAATAGGTGTAGAGGCTATTTTAGCACTACAAGCTATGAATATCAAAGTGCCAGAGCAGGTAGCAGTGGTAGGATTTGGTGATTTCCCTATATGTGAAATTGTGATGCCACACCTAAGCTCTGTGATGCATAACCCTTATAGAATTGGCTATGAAGCGGCCGAGTGTCTGTTTGATCAAATTAACTCTTCTCAGAAGGGTAAAAACTTCAGGCATATCATTCCTTCTCAGCTAGTTATAAGAGAATCTTCTCAGAGATAAGGATTAATTCTCTCATTTTAAGCCTAACCTATTTATTACTTAGCTAGGAATTAGATGTAAGTTTTAAACTTATTTTTGATTCTTTGGTTACATATACCTTACAGGACGGTATTAGAATAGTAATATCTATCTTAAAACCATTAACATATTTGTTTGGTTATAGATATATTAACAAATTCAACTTAAGTAGGCTCTATGGCTTTAAGACTCAGGTCTGTTCTTTTGTTCTTACTGATTTTCAGTGTATATAAGGCTAATGGTCAGAATTGTTCCATAAGCTTTACTGGAAATGGTGTGTTCAACTATAGCTCCTATTGTGGAAACAATGTAGATAATTTAAACCTCGGGCAGCCTGTTCCCATGGGTAGCGGTGACACCCTCATCTTTGACTCTCCCTCTGTAATATATATAGGTAATAATCTTAATTTAGATGCTTACGGTGATGCCGTAATTATTATCCCTGAAGGGGTAACTGTTATTGTAGATGATAATTTTAATCTCGATCCTGCCTTTGGGCAATGTGATAATGGTGATCCCTGTGATTTTAACTTTGTAGTAGAAGGTACGCTCCGGGTTGATAATAATTTAAATAATAAACTTAATCTCCTGATATGGTCCGGGCATGGTACTGTAGAGGTAGATGACAATATGGTGAATGACCGCTGTATGACTTGTGGTGATTCATGCCCCGCCTTCCCTGCAGGAGACCGCTGTAATGATAATGGTAACTGTGGAGGATTCTGCGATGGCCAGTATGGAAATGATTCACCTATCGGTTGCCCAACTGTAAATGCTGGTTCTGATATTAATACATGCAGCACTTCTCCATTTGCTTTAAGCGGCTCCGTGACAGGTGATTACACTTCTGTTCAGTGGACAAGCAGCGGCTCAGGATCATTTAATGATGATACTAGCTTAAATGCCATTTACACTCCTAGTGCCGCCGATATTTCAAGCGGACTGGTTAATATCACACTTACGGCTTATAGTGATAGCTGCGTTCCAAAGTCTGATCAGCTACAAATTCAAGGGAATCAATTTATCGTAGATGCAGGTTCTGATCAATCTGTTTGTGAGAATACACAGGTAAACTTATCTGGTAGTTTTGGAGGAGGAGTTTCCACTATAGTATGGTCTTCTAGCGGAGATGGAGTTTTCAGTAATGTCAATGACCCTAATGCCAATTACACTTATGGACTGGCAGATATTTCAAGTGGTAATGTAACCCTAACTATGACTGCACCCGCTGATGGCTTTTGCCCGGAAGTGAGTGATGATGTGTTCATTGATGTTAGAGATGCTCCCATGGCAGATGGCGGTGGCGATAGATATGTATGTGAATCTAGTTATACATTTTTATATCCAATACTTGGAGGCTCATGGTCTAAGGTAAGCGGCCCCGGTAATATTGTTGGTCTATTTGTAACTAGTTTAAGTAGCTCTGTTCCTACTGTATTAAGATGGACTGTGACGGAAGGTGGCTGTACTGATTCTGACCTTATAACCATTTACCGATATGCCGAACCAAGCAATGCTAATGCGGGCACCGATCAATCAGTCTGTAGTAATTCGATAGTTCTTAATGCTAACACTCCTTCAGTTGGAACAGGAAGTTGGAGTATAATTAGTGGCACTGGAGGATCATTTTCAGATCCTGCAGACCCCACCGCTACTTTCAATGGAAATTATGATGTCAATTATCAATTGAGATGGACTATAAGCAATGGCTCTTGTGATGTTGAAACTGACAATGTAAATATTTACTTTATCCCACCTCCGTCAGCGGCCAATGCTGGTGGCGATCAGTCGCTTTGTTCTAACGCAACTACACTAGCTGCCAATGCACCAACCTCTGGCACAGGAAGTTGGAGTATAATCAATGGAGCAGGAGGCAATATTTTAAATGCGTCTAATCCAGGCTCCGGTTTTACAGGAACACCGGGCACCACCTATACATTACGTTGGACCATAACCAATGGCTGTAGCAACAATACTGATGATATGACCATAGAGTTTGTAGCTCCACCAACAATAGCAAACGCAGGGGGTGACCAAGAAATTTGCCCATCTTCAGTAAGCTTATCAGCGAATGCGCCAACAGTTGGCACAGGAAGTTGGAGCATCATCAGCGGTTCAGGTGGTGGTTTTGCTAATGCCACTGATCCAAATACAAACTTTACCGGCACAGCAGGAAATACGTATACTTTAAGGTGGTCTATTGAAAATGGCATTTGTACTGTGAGTACCGATGATGTTGTGATCTCGATTAAATCAGAGCCAACCATCGCTTCGGCCGGAGGCGATCAGGTTCTATGCGCTACCTCAGCTAATCTTTCTGGAAATGTAGCAACTTCAGGTACTGGTAGTTGGAGTATACTTAGCGGCACAGGTGGTAGCTTTAGCAATAACACACTTTCCACCTCTGCATTTACAGGAACTGCAGGCACTACCTACAATCTACGCTGGACCATTACCAATGGCTGTACTAGCACTACTGATGACGTTACCATAGAATTTGTAGCTCCACCAACCGTATCCAACGCAGGGGGAGATCAAGAAATTTGTCCTTCTTCAGTGAGCTTATCAGCGAATACACCAACAGTTGGCACAGGAAGTTGGAGCATTATTAGTGGATCTGGTGGTAGTTTTGCCAATGCCTCTGATCCAAATACAAACTTTACTGGCACAGCAGGAAATACTTATACCTTAAGATGGTCTATTGAAAATGGCATTTGTGCTGTAAGTACTGATGATGTTGTGATCTCAATTAAACCAGAGCCAACTATCGCTTCAGCTGGGGGCGATCAAGTTCTATGTGCTACCTCAGCTAATCTTTCTGGAAATGTAGCTACTGCAGGCACTGGTAGTTGGAGTATTCTAAGTGGAGCTGGTGGTAGTTTTAGCAATAACACATTTTCCACTTCTGCATTTACGGGAACGCCAGGTACTACATACAACCTTCGCTGGACTATCTCCAACGGCTGTACAAACACTACTGATGATGTTACCATAGAATTCGTAGCTCCACCAACGATAGCCAACGCAGGCGGAGATCAAGAGATTTGTCCATCCTCAGTAAGCTTATCAGCGAATACACCGACGGTAGGCACAGGAAGTTGGAGTATCATTAGTGGCTCAGGTGGTAGTTTTGCCAATGCCTCTGATCCAAATACAAACTTTACCGGCACAGCAGGAAATACGTATACTTTAAGATGGTCTATTGAAAACGGCATTTGTACTGTAAGTACCGATGATGTTGTGATCGCGATTAAATCAGAGCCAACCATCGCTTCAGCCGGAGGTGATCAAGTTCTCTGTGCTACCTCAGCTAATCTTTCTGGAAATGTAGCAACTGCAGGTACTGGTAGTTGGAGTATTCTGAGCGGTACAGGTGGTAGCTTTAGCAATAACACACTTTCCACATCTACATTTACGGGAACGCCAGGCACTACCTACAACCTCCGCTGGACTATCACTAACGGTTGTACAAATACCTTTGATGACGTTACCATAGAATTCGTAGCTCCACCAACCGTATCAAACGCAGGAGGCGATCAAGAAATTTGTCCATCTTCAGTGAGCTTATCAGCGAATACGCCAACAGTTGGCACAGGAAGTTGGAGCATCATTAGTGGTTCAGGTGGTAGTTTTGCCAATGCCTCTGATCCAAATACAAACTTTACCGGCACAGCAGGAAATACTTATACTTTAAGATGGTCTATTGAAAATGGTATTTGTGCCGTAAGTACTGATGATGTCGTTATCTCTATTAAACCACAACCAACCATTGCTTCAGCCGGAGGCGATCAGGTTCTGTGTGCTACCTCAGCTAATCTTTCTGGAAATGTAGCAACTGCTGGCACAGGAAGTTGGAGTATTCTGAGCGGAGCAGGTGGTAGCTTTGCTAATTCAGGATCATCTACATCTAGCTTTACAGGTACTGCTGGTACTACCTACAATCTACGCTGGACCATTACCAACGGCTGTACTAACACTACTGATGATGTTACCATAGAATTCGTAGCTCCACCAACCGTATCAAACGCAGGAGGCGATCAAGAAATTTGTCCATCCTCAGTAAGCTTGTCAGCGAATACGCCAACAGTTGGCACAGGAAGTTGGAGTATCATTAGTGGCTCTGGCGGAAGTTTTGCTAATGCAACTGATCCAAACACAAACTTTACCGGCACTGCAGGAAATACTTATACCTTAAGATGGTCTATTGAAAATGGCATTTGTTCCGTGAGTACTGATGACGTTGTAATAGATGTCAAGCCCGAATTAGGGACAGCATCTGCAGGTACTGATCAATCATTATGTTCTAATACAGTTTCTTTATCTGCAAATGCACCAAGTGTGGGCTCAGGGACCTGGAGTGTAATCAGTGGTAGTGGGGGTAACTTTTCAAATGCGTCTAATCCTAATGCTACTTTTACAGGTACTCCCGGAAATAGCTACTTGTTGCGCTGGACTATATCTAATGGCTGTTCAGATGTAAATGATGACGTTAATATTAATCTAATGGCTGCACCAACCCCAGCCAACGCTGGTTCGGATGAAGATATCTGTCCATCATCAGTGAATTTATCAGCTAATACTCCTGCGGTAGGAACAGGTACTTGGAGCATAATCAGTGGTTCTGGAGGTAATATTTCAGATATTTTTAATCCGAATGCAATGTTTACAGGTGAGGCAGGTGCTTCATATGTGCTACGTTGGTCTATTGAAAATGGCAGTTGTTCAGTAAGTACTGATGATGTTTCCATTCAAATAAAAGATAACCCTACTCAAGCCTTAGCTGGACAGGATCAGACTATCTGTACAAACAGTCTTAATCTCAGTGCCAATACGCCGAGTGAGGGGCTTGGATCATGGGCGATAATTAGTGGATCCGGTGGTAGTTTTTCTAATGCCTCTAGTCCAACTACAGTGTTCAATGGAAATCTGGGGGTAGAATACATTTTAGAGTGGAAGATTGATAATGGCTGTTCACAAAGTTCGGATCAAGTTCAGGTGAAAATGGTGAATCCAGTGTCTCAAGCTGATGCTGGTGATGATATCCTTTTATGCGGAGGCACTAATAGTATTAATCTAAATGCTGTAATTCCTTCAGTCGGCCAGGGAAAATGGACTGTGGTTTCAGGTGCAGGTAATGTGGCTAATAATCTAGATGCCAAATCGAGCATTTCATCCTTACCGACAGGTCAGACCGTTTTATCTTGGGAGGTTTCTAACGGATGTTCTAACAGTAGTGATGAGGTAGTTATTCAGGTAGATTCTGAAGTAGGGGTGGAAGAACGGTTGTTTTCCGTGTGTGAGGGCGATGAAGTGACCATGACGGCCTTTGGAGGAAAGGATTATCAGTGGTTCAAGAGCGGAACACTATTGGGCTCAGGACAAGAGAGTTTAAAAGTTACTCCTGAAAGTGATGTGAATTATTTGGTTAAGGTTACTGGTGAGTATTGTCCGGTGGAAGAATTCACAATTAGTATTGATTTAAAAGCAAAACCTGAGCTTCAGGTTTCAGACGATACAACCATTCTATATGGAAATGAAGCTCAGTTGTGGGTAAACGGAGCTGATAGTTACATCTGGTCTCCTGCTGAAAGTTTGGATAATCCAACCTCGGCTTCGCCAATAGCAAGTCCATCAGCCTCAACTATATATAAAGTGATAGGTACAAATACACTGGGCTGCTCTTCGGAGGCTCAGGTTAATATAATTGTGGATGAAAGTTTTGAGGTATTTATACCTGAAATGTTCAGCCCTAATAATGATACTAATAATGATATACTTTATGTGAATGTTATTGGTATCACTGAAATAGAATTTAGAGTGTATGATAAAACTGGCAAAGAAGTTTTTCGTTCCAATAATGTTGAAAATGGTTGGGATGGTACATACCTAGGAAAGAATCAGGCTGCTGACACTTATGTGTATTTTTTATCGGCAGTTACTTTAAACGGAGATGTAATCACCAAGAAAGGTGCTGTGAGGTTGGTTTATTAATTGTTTTATCTTCAATAAGTTATAATTAAGAGTTTAGTTTTACTTCCCTTAAGAGTTGTTATTTCTAATTAATTATAATTAAATTACGTCCATGTAAGGTGTGTCTACTATGATGTCGGTTAATATTATACTTGTTTTGGTGGCTTTATTTTAATTAAGCTTGTATTGATTCAATTAAAAATTAATGGAACAGGTTTTAATATGTATTCACTATAACCCCAAACTCCTAATTTTTTTACCTGGATGAGGTGGTTATTAGCAATAACATTTTTATTTTTTTCTTCTCTGTCATCGTTCTCCCAAAGTTGTAATGTTGATTTTGGTGGTAATGGCACGTTCCTATACTCTTCATTTTGTGGAGCAAGTAGTGGCACTGTAAACCTTGGAAATACCGTGCCCCTAGATGATGGTGATACCCTAATCTTTGATGCGCCATCAGTAATTAATATCAATGTTTTAAATATAAATAGCGCTGGTAATGGAGTGATTATCATTTCACCCGGAGTTACTGTTCATATTATTACTAACGTTAATATGCAATCCTCTGGTGATTGTGCATCCCCTAATAGTTGTGATCTGAAATTCGTTGTTTTAGGCGCTTTAAATATTGATAATAACTTCATCAATAATGTGTCGGGAGTTGTGTGGAGTGGAACTGGAGTAGTTCAGGTAGTGGGAAATCTAAACGATCAAGGCTGCATGACATGCGGAAATTCATGCCCTTCCTTCCCTTCTGGAAATAATTGTAACAATAACAGTACCTGCGGAGAAGATTTTTGTTCAACAAGGTATGGTTCTATCACGCCAATAAAGTCTGCTTATGCTGGTGAAGATCAGGATCTTTGTGGTGAATTAACTACTAGGCTCAATGCCAGCAGTCTGGATGGCCCTGGAGTCTGGAGCACTCTTAGTTCAGCTATTATTAATGATATTACCAACCCAAACTCTACAGTTTCTAATCTGGTGGAAGGCAATGATTATGTCTTTACCTGGAACGTGGGCGGTGAAACGGATGATGTTACAATAAGAACACTTGAGAAGCCTGATCTGCCAGTTATCACTTCACCACTTACTTCTGTTTGTGTAGGTACCGTGGTTACACTTACTTCACCAGATGCACCTAATGGTGGGGAATATTTATGGTATAAAGACGGGCTTTTAAAAGCTGATGTCGTAGATAAAGAGATCATATTGGTAGATGTTTTTGAACGTGGCGATTATCAGGTAGAACTGGTTGATGGAGTCAATGGTTGCGTTAGTGATAGAAGTTCGGCTATAACTGTCAATATTTTTGATAAACCTACCCAGCCAGTGGTAAATATCACAGCGGCGGTTAGTTGTCAGGATAACGCAATACAGCTATCTACGCCTCCTTTAGCTGGAGGTGATTATATATGGAGAAGAAATGGTGTCAATATTTCCGGCAATAGTGAGATGATCTCAAAAGATCAACCTGCGGAAAGTGGTGATTATACGGTAGTAGTAGTGAATGCCTCTGGTTGTTCCAGTGATGTGAGTGATGTTAAAAATATTGAAATACAACCTAAGCCTTCTTTAGCTGTAGTGGAGGATGATAAATTTGTGTGTGATGATGTATTCATCTCAATAGAAGCACAAGAGCCTACTGTAGGTACAGGACTATGGAGTATCGTTTCTGGTTCAGGAAGCATTGAAGATGCATCTGAATATTCCACTAACGTTAACAATCTGACCTTTAATAATGAAACTGTACTTAAATGGACTGTTTCTAATGGAGTTTGTACTCCAAATGAAGCCACACTAACTGTAAAAGCTTATCAGAGTCCTTCACCAGCGGTTGCAGGTTTAGACTTGGAGTTATGTAACTTAACGGAAACTGATCTCAACGCCCAAGATCCAGCAGTAGGGGGTGGGCAGTGGACCATTATTACAGGCACTGCAAGCGTGCTAGAAGAAACTAGGCATTCTTCAAAAATAGAAAACCTGGTTCCTGGTCAGAATGTATCCCTAGAGTGGACGGTTTCTAACGAATGTGGAACCAGTACTGATGATTTACTGATAAGAAATGAAGAACCTGCAGATCAGGCTGTGGCGGGAGATGATATAAGTCTCTGTGAGCAGAGTTCTGTGCAGTTAACAGCATCAGGCAATGGAGGAAGATGGGAAATCAGTGGTACAGCAGATTTAGAAGATGCCGCCGATGGGCAATCGATGTTAAATAATTTACCTTATGGTACAACCACGGCCACGTGGGTGATTGAGAAAGAAATTTGCCCTTCTAGTGAAGATGATCTTCAGATTTCGAGATTTAAGATGCCAGAGGCTACACTCATTTCAGATGAGGAAATGCTTTTCTGTGATGGGGAAAGAAGTACAGAATTGGTTGCAGTTGATCCTGCTTTTGGAGATGGTAGCTGGTCAGTAATATCAGGCTCGGGTACGGTTGATAATGCAAGTGCCTCCACCACAGATATTAAAGGTCTCAGCCTTGGTAAAAATAATATTACCTGGACAGTTACAAACGGGGAGTGTCAGTCTTCTAAACAATTGGCCATAACAGTGCGTGAAGCACCTCATCTTGAGAATAGTAGCGTTACCATTTGTGAAGGGGAAAGTGCTCAGGTCTCTGTAGTGGGAGGGGAAAGTTACACATGGTCTCCCAATGAAAATTTAGAAGGCTCAAATTTAGCTGCGCCTGTTATTTCGCCCTCAGAAAGCATGACTTATCAGGTAACGGTAGAAAATGGAATTTGTGGTGAAAGTATTTTGCCTTTAGAGGTTACAGTACTGCCCAGACCTGAATTAATTGTTTCGGGTGATACTACCATTACGGCTGGTGGCTCTTTACAACTATTTGTTTCCGGGGCGGATCAATTTATTTGGTCTCCTGGCACAAGCCTGAACGCATCAGACGTACCCAATCCGGTAGCATCACCACAGGAAAGCACGGTGTATGTAGTGCGAGGGATTAATGAATTTGGTTGTGAAGCTGAAGAACAAATTACGATAACTGTAAATGAACAGATTGAAGTATTTGTTCCTGAGCTATTTACGCCAAATGGTGATCATATGAATGATGAACTCCTGGTGAATGCCTTAGGGCTTGAAAGCTTAGAGTTTAAAGTTTATAACAGAAGAGGGAAAGAGATTTTTAGCACCAGCGATGCGACAGTAGGTTGGGATGGAACCTACAAAGGAAAAGAGTTGATCAGTGATGTATATATTTATTATGTGCAGGGAGAAACCCAGGCAGGTAATAGAATATCTAAGAAAGGAGTAGTGAGGTTAGTAAGATGAGAAAGTTAAAAAGATATGGACTTGTATTAATGTTACTGTTGATTTTTCAGCTAGAATCTTCAGCACAGGATCCCTTTTTCTCTCAGTTTTATAATGCTCCTTTGGTTTTAAACCCAGCCTTAACCGGTATTTCTTTTGGTAAGGTACGTACTACCTTTAATTATAAAAGCTACTTAAATGATTTCGATCAGATGCAGACATACAGTTTTGCAGCTGATATGTCTTTACTAGAGGCTGACCGTAACCCGGATTTTGCAGGCATAGGAATAGTTGTAGTGCAGGATGATGCCGGAGGCGTACTTACAGATACTAAAATCATGGCTTCTTATGCATACCATAATGCCATTGGTAGAAGAGGCAAGAATTACATCGCCATGGGTATGCAAGCTGGCATAGATCGTATTAGTCTTGATTATTCTCGTCTTTCAACTCAGAATCAGTGGGTGCCTTTTCAGGGATATGATGAGCAGTTGGGTAATGGTGAAGATTTTCAGCGAGATGCTCATACTGCTCTGGATTTTCAGGCAGGTCTTTTATGGTACACTTTCCTTAGAAATAATAGTGTCTTGTTTTTCGGCGTGTCAGCGTTTCACCTATCAGCACCAAACAGGAGTTTGTTAGGAGAGGAGGGGCCGCTATCAAGAAAATATTTGGTTCATGGAGGAGGTAAGTTTCCAATGACAGATAAATTGAACTTTGTGCCTACCATGGTATTTTTCTATCAGGATAACATAAGCGTTTTTAATCCAGGTGTTTCTCTGGAATATCAGGTAGTGAAAGCCAGAAGATTTACTAAGCAGAAAGATACGTCAGTTTCCATGGGAGCATGGGTTAGAAATACTGATGCTTGTATTTTCGGGCTTAGCTTAGAATATGGTGAATTTAATGCAGGCCTTAGCTATGACCTTATTCTTTCCTCATTGAGTAAAGTCTCTAGAAACGGTGGTTTTGAAGTGAGCATGTCTTATAATTTTAATAAGAAGTTCAGAACCAGAACAAAATTAATTTCGAACCCAAGTCCCAGGTTATAATGGTATTTAGACTATTACAAATTTTTTTCCTGCTTGCGGTAGGGGGAGCACCTCTTATTGCTCAGAATATTAAGCCCTTCAGAGAATTGGATACGTCTCCAGATGAACAGAAAATGATGGAGATAGCTGATTATTACATCACTAACGATGATTACTATTCTGCTATTGGTCCATTGCAAGAGGTAGTGAATGGCGGAGGCGCAGAGGCGGCCAAATACAAAATATACTTGGCAGATGCTTACTTTAATATTCAATGTTATTCCAGTGCGTTAGACGTTTACGAAAATATCGAAAGCACGGCAGCACCTAAAAACGATCTGTTTTATTATCATGTGGGACTTATCTATCAGGGTGAGGAAGACTATAGAAAAGCCATTTCTTCCTTGGAAACATTTTTAGCCGGCAACGGAGCTGCTGCTAATCCTAAGTTGGCCGCGGAGGCAAGGTTTGTTATCAATCAGTGTAAGAAAGTAAATACAATCATTAGTCAATCTTCAGGTGCTCAGGTGAGAAAAATGGAATTTAACGGTTCATCTCACGGAGAGTCAGCGGTGTCTTGTAATGGTGAAACTATCTTTGCCTCCATTCATGCTATTAAAGTGTCAGAAAAGCAAACAGTTGCACAGGATGTGATTGTTGAAATAGACAGCATTCGAGTAAGTAGACTTTTTAGTTCGGTAAATGGTAAAAGAAAGATAATCCCCTTAAACATTGACCTTAAATCTAATATCGGAAGTCCTGCGCTTTCTGAAGATTGTAACCGATTATATTATACTGTTTGTCAGAGTGTTAATGGAGAAGATCAGTGCGCTATTTACATGAGCGCGAGGCAGGGTGATGCCTGGGGAAGTCCTATTAAGCTGAATAGTAATGTTAATTACCCGGGGTATTCGTCAAAGAATGCCACCTTGGTTCAAATGCCGGGTGATAAGAGTATTATGTTCTTTAGTTCCAACAGACCGGGAGGAAAAGGGGATTTTGATTTATGGATGTCAGAATCTGATGGAAACGGAGCCTTTGAAGCGCCAAAAAACTTAGGAGGTTTAAATACCAGCAAGGACGAGGTAACACCTTTCTTTGATGCCAAATCAGGATATCTATTTTTTAGTAGTAAGGGGCATGCAGGGCTTGGTGGTCTGGATGTTTATATGGCGAAGATAAAGTGGAGTCAGGGTTTTGGTACAGTTTACAATCTGGGTAAACCAATCAATTCAGGGTTAGATGATTTTTACTTCTCACTTCAGGAAAACGATCATGGTTATCTCACATCAAACCGCTCTGGTTGTGCTGACGATATTTATACTACCAACTTTACCATACCATTTGAATACAGCAGACTTCCTACCTATGTTACTGAGGTAGATCAATTTAAAGTGGCAGATACCCATCTTAAATTGATGGATAATGCCTTTAACTACTCAAAGCTTGATATGAAGGGCAGTGAAATTTCGTTGCTTTATGAGGAGGATAGTAAGATATCTGGAAGTATTCTGGGGGCTGGTAATGATTTGGCTAATCATAAGGTTTTACTTGTTGATGAAAACGGCGAGGTGATAGATGTAGCGGTCACTGATCGTAATGGTAATTTTGACTTCAGAAAACTACCTAAAGATGGTAGCTATGCCGTGATTCTGGCAGAGGAAGATGCTTCTATCAATTTGAATATTACCATAGAAGATGCCAGAGGTAAAGTGGTAGGTAAGTATGCTACTACAGATAAAAAGAATGTATTTAACTACAGAAAGCTGGATGATTATGACTCTGACTATTTCGTGCTGGAAGAGGATGATGCTTCCATTTCAGGTGGCCTTATGGATGGAAATAGTCCTGTGGCTAATCATCAGGTAATGCTGGTAGACGAAGATGGGGAAATCATAGATGTAGCTACGACTGACGCCGACGGTAAGTTTACATTTAAAAAGTTGCCCAATGGAGGTAAATATTCCATCATGTTAGATGAAAGTGATGCAGGCATGAATGTGTCTTTTGCTATTATAGATGAGAATGGAAATCAGGTAGATCAAATTCAAAACACTGCTGAGAAAGAGGCCTTTAAATACCGACGCTTAGCAGAATACTCAGGTTCATCATTTAGATTGGCTCAAAAGGACGCCAGTATGCAAGGATCGTTATTCACTGACAAAGGGAAATTAAAAGAAGGTGGTCATGAAGTGCTTTTGGTTGATGAAAGCGGTATCGTGGTAGCCACCACTACTACAGATAAAAACGGTGATTTTGTTTTCAGATCATTGCCTCAGGGAAATTTCAGTTTTGTGTTGGCCAGTAGCGATGAAGATTTAAAAGTGGATATTCTTGTTTTAGATCTTGAGGGGCAGATGACCAAACATATCTCTAGCGATAGCCGTAAGTCCTTATTCAGTTATCGAGACATGGAAGAAGAGAATCAGGAGGTGATGGTGAGCGATGCTTTTATTTGTGGCACGTTTAATGTTAAAGATAGTATTCCAGGAGGAGAATACATGGTAATACTAGTAAGCAACTTTGGTAAAGCGATAGATACCGTACTTGTTGACACATTCGGTGAGTTCAGGTTCAAAGGTGTTAATTTCAACCCTGAGCAGTTATTGGTGATCAATGATTGTATGGGGCAGTATGAATTAGCCGTGGAGGTGGTTGATAAAAGTCAGGCTACTGTATACCAATTCGATTCTAAGTCTCAGCCTAAAAGCATAGTATTTAAAAATTATGATTTTGAACCGGTTTCTAGTGTAGAGCAAAATGAGGTTGCTCAGGTAGTGGAAACAGATTCGGTATCGGTGGCGGAGTTAGATGAAAATAAAAATTTAGAAAATGACAACAATAATAATAACTGGTTGTTGTTTACCTTTGTCGCTGTACTCTTCCTTGGTGGAGGCATTTATTTATACAAACGAAGGCAGAGTTAAGTAATCTATTTTTTGAACTTTAGTAATAACATATTAGGATCCAAGACCCGTTTTTTGAGGGTCGCACTGCTTATGGTGCTGCTGGTGTCTACTGCCTTTAGTAAGACGGAAGCTCCTGATATCAATGCTAAGGTAAAGGCTATCTTCCTTTATAATTTCTCCAAGTATATAGAATGGCCGTCTAATATGGCTTCTGGTAATTTTAAAGTCGCTGTGTATGGTGACTACCCTGCTTTGGTAGCTGAGCTTCAGCAAATGGCCAGGCAAAAGACCAGAGGTGCTCAAAAATTTGAAATCGTAGTTTATAATAGTTTAAATGATTTGAAGGCTTGTCATATGCTTTATGTGACGGATTCAAGAAGTGATGAATTGCCCCATATTATCAAGGAAGTAAATGAAGCAAACACATTGGTGGTATCAGATAATAGGGGAGCGATTAATAAGGGTGCGGGAATTAACTTTTTCTATGAAAATAATAAGCAAAAGTTTGAAATAAGTCCAACAAACTTATCAGGACATGGTCTGAAAGTAAGTGATCAATTAACAATATTAGCTAAGGTGGTGAACTAATATGAGATATGTAATTTACATATTGTTTTTCTTTTTATCTGTGAGTTCTTTCGCACAGACTAACCCGCTTAGTCGTGCACTGAAGCTATATCAGGGTGCAAGCCTGGAAGAGGCTAAAGCTGTGATTGATTCGGTGCTTATGCAAGATGCTTATCAAGAGCAGGTAGTAGCTTATTATTTAAAAGGATTTATCTATAAAGATTTATATAAAGCTTCTGAAGGGACGAATGTGTCATTAAGATCTGAGTCAATAGCTGCTTTTGTGAGAGTGACTGAACTGGATATGGATGGTAAGTACACTCAGGAGACGCAACAAAACCTAAAATACCTGGCCACCACGTATTACAATGATGCTATGCGTGAAATCAGGTTAAAAGGCTTCTCTGATGCGGAGGCTAACTTTAATGAATTTGCTAAGCTCGTTGAGCTGCTCAAAGACCCAAGCTTTACACTATCACCTAGCAGCGATCAGTTTTATCTGGCATTAGGTCTGGGTTATGCCGATGATGAAGTGCTACAGAGTGACACTAGTAGCTTTAGGAAAGCCGAGGCGGCATTTAAGAAGGTGCTAGCAAGAGATTCATTGAACATGCTAGCCAATTATAGCTTAGGTGTTCTATATTACAATGAGGCAGTTAATAGAATTGACGGATTAAGCTTCGATGAAGAATTAACTTCATTTGATCAGTTTGAGGACCGCACTATATCTCTATTTAAAGATGCTCTGCCTTACATGCAAACTGCCTATAATCTTAATCCTAAGGACGTAAATGTGGTAGAAGGACTTGCCGGTATTTACAATAGTTTAAGGGACTTTGATCGATATGATCGATATATCGCTGAATTAAGAGCATTGGAAAAAGAAGAATAAGAACCTTTAGTTCTTTTTCTTCTTTTTGAATATGTTTCCAATCTTATCGAAGATGTTTTTCTTTTCTTCTTTCTGTTCTACAGCTGGTTCCTCTCCGAAAGTTGTTTTCTTTTCTTCTTCATCTTCCTTCTTTTTACCAAACAACCATTCCATAAATTGCTTGTCTTCCTTTTCAGGATCACATTGTAAGTATCTTTCTAGTCTACCAGGAAGAGGAGCGAATTTCGCATAACCTATAGACCTTAATGCCTTATCATCCTGAATTTTATCTAAGGTCTTGGCCACAATGGGAAGAGCCATGCTGGCACCTGATCCCAGGGCAGTGCTATTGAAATGAACTCCAGGGTTATCCGCGCCCACCCATGTACCGATCACAATTTCAGGATTATAGCCAATGAACCAGCCATCAGCGTTAGATTGGGTAGTACCTGTTTTACCAGCAAGCTCATTCGTCATCTTGTATTTCCATCGATAACGACCAGCCGTGCCCTCATTAACTACGGCCTGTAGTAAGGAATTCATCATCATGGAGGTTTCTTTGGTCATTACCCTTCTTGGGTTGCGCTCATTCTTTACCTCTTGAAGTACTTTCCCTTTTCTATCAGTAATCTTAGTGATGAACCTTGGTTTTACTGCATACCCGCCATTAGCAAAAGTACAATAGGCTGTCACCATCTCCAGTAATGATACATCTGCAGTTCCTAAGGCGATAGAAGGCACCTCCGGAAGCTCACTGCTGATTCCCGCATGATGGGCTAGGTCTATGGTGTTTTCGATGCCTGCCTGCTCCAATACTTTTACAGATACCGTGTTTACTGAATGTGCCAGCGCACCTTTGAAAGTATATTTTTTATCATATTCATCGGCACTTGCATTTCCTGGTGACCAATCAGAAAGGTTGGTATAGGTAGTTCGCTCTCCCGATATATATTCACATGGATCAGTACCTGATTCCAAAGCGGCCGCATACACAAAAGGTTTGAAAGTAGACCCTACTTGCCTTTTCGTATCAATTTTCACATGGTCATACTGATAGAATTCATAATTTATACCACCTACCCAGGCTTGAATGTCACCGTTTTTAGGATTCATTGCCAGGGTGCCGCTTTGTAAAACTGTGAGGTTGTATTTGATAGAGTCTATTGGAGACATCTTCACTTCTTTTTCACCTTCCCAACTGAAGAGTTTCATTGGCACTGGTAATGAAAGGCTATCCATAATTTGCTTCTCCTTAAGCCCTTTGCTGGAGAGTTGCTTATACCTTGAACTACTTTTAATGGCAGTCTGTAGTAGATCTTTATGCTTGTTCCATGGATTACCAGTGTTCCAGTGATTAGTGAAAGTCTTTTGCAACTCCTTCATATGCGAGGTGGTAGCGGCTTCAGCATATTTTTGCATGGACGCATTGATAGTAGTGTAGATTTTTAATCCGTCAGTATATAGGTTATAGCTTGTGCCGTCCGGCTTAGTGTTATTCTCACACCATTCTTCCATTTCAAGCCTTACATGCTCACGGAAGTAAGTGGCGATGCCGGTATTGTGTGTTATTTTTCTGTAATCTAATTTAAGCGGTCTCTTTTTGTAGTTTTCTAAATCCTCAGCACTGATATAATCATATTTGTTCATTTGGCTGAGTACAGTATTTCTACGTCTCAAGGCATTTTCAGGATAAAGGCGCGGGTTATATGTATAATTGGCCTTTAACATCCCAATCAGAACGGCAGCTTCTTCAATCTTAAGGTACTTTGATTTTTTGTTGAAAAACCTCTTACTGGCCATTTCAATACCAAAAACATTATCTCCGAAGGGAACTGTGTTTAAATATAATGTGAGGATCTGTTTTTTATTATAAATCTCCTCTAGTCGCTGGGCTATGATGGCCTCTTTTGCCTTACTCACAGGAATGGAAAGAAAGCCATGATCTTTTCTTGGAAACAGGTTTTTAGCTAGCTGCTGAGTAATGGTGCTTCCACCGCCGGAGCTCCTGTCAAACAGTAATAATGTTTTGAACAATACTCTAAGAAGGCTTCGATAGTCAACTCCATCATGCTCATAGAAGCGCGCATCTTCTGTGGCTATAAGTGCATCAATAGCATTTTTAGAAATATTATCAAAATCAGTAGCTGTACGCTCTTGTAAATAGAAACGACCTAAAAGCACAGAATCTGCACTGTAAATTTCCGTAGCTACATTGTTTTCTATTTTGGCCAGCGTTTCTTTTTCTGGTATCTGACCAAACAAGCCTAGCTTTACAGAATAGAAAAAAGCTAATAAGAAAAGGCCTACAGCCAGAACGGCTATGAGGCCCCATTTTAGGAAATATCGTAAGTTAAATTTGCTTTGCTTTTTCTTCTTTTGCGTTCTTCTCTTCGCTTTTGCCATAGTTAATAATAAATCACGTTGCAATCAGGATTTGCTTGTTTGAAATCCTCTACGCGGCCACTTGATGTTCGGGTATTGTAACATTTTAGCACTTTAAGGTCCAGATGAGCTATTTCATCCAGGTGCTTTATATTAGTGTTAGAGCAATCTAGCACTTGCAAAGTGGCAAGGTTGTCTAAGTCTCTAAGTCGTTTAATCTGAGTTCCTGCGCAGTTCAATTCTTTCAGATTGTAAAGCTCGCTCAAAGGTCTCAGATCTTCAACGGGAGTGTTAGAAATATCTAAATATTTTAGCTGTTTCAAGTTATGGATTGGCTTCAGATCAGAAATAGGACTCTTGGTAGCCTGTATGATTTCAAGGTCTTTAAATGTACCCAAAACGCTCAGGTCTGAAATGCCTGTACCGCTAAACTTAATTTCTTTTATTCTTACAAAATTGGTCAGTGGTTTCAGGTCACTCACAGCAATGTCATTAAAGCTGATTTTGGTTAAAGCTATAAGCTTATGCAATTGATATTTATCCGGATTGCTACCCAATGATGTCTGAGCAGAGAAAATGTTTTTCCAGTCCTCAGATAAGTCAGTCCACCATGAAGTGAGATAGTCAGACTTGTAAATTACCAATAGATCAGGGTGAATCTGTAAAAATGCCTTTACCTGCTCTTCATTTACTTGGCTGAAATCAACTTCCAATAAACGAAGGCGATTAAGATTTTTAAGGGTATCTAAGCTGGCTAAAGTGGTTCTGTTGGCTTTTAATATTTCTAATTGCTGAAATTTATTGATACTGGAGAAGTCTTCAATTTTAGTGTTAGAGATATCCAGGTATTTCAGATTTCTTAAACCAGAGACCGGAGCCAAACTCTTAACAGCAGTGTTTGAAGCTATGAGCTGCTTTAGTTTTCTAAGCTTACTGAGAGGCTCAATATTATCTATGTAGATATTGTTATCAAAATTAATAGAGTCTATGGCTGTGATCTTGGCTAGTTCCTCTTTAGAAGGCGTTCTCTCGGCTATTGGCACAAACTGCTTAATGATATCCTGCCAGGCTACGCTTAAGTTAGCCCACCAGTTTTTAAGATTATCTGATTCAAATATTACCAGTATGCTGCTGTTAGCAGACATAAATTCGTTAGCATCTTCTTTTGATATGTTGGTGCTGTCGCAATATACTCTCTCAAGAGTTTTTATAGCGCTTAAAGGTGAAAGGTTATCAATAGTAGTGTAATTGATAGATAGCACCTTGAGCTGAGGTAAAGTTTGTAGAGGTGTTAAGTTATACACCGGAGTGCTATCAGCCTTTAAAATTTCAAGCTTGGGTAATGAACCTATAGGGCCGAAATTATCAATATTGGTGGCCGTAACATTTAATTCAGCAAGGGCTTGTAGACCTGACAGGCTGCTCATCTCCATCATAGATGTTTTGGCAACATCAAGAACTTGTAACTGCTTGGCACCAGCTAATGGACTGAAATCAGTTACTGATGTGTGATTAATAATGAAATTTTGAAGCTTGGGTAATCTGGCTACCACACTAATATCGGTAAGCGGAGTGTGATGAGCTTGTAAATATTTTAAAGTGCTGGCATATTTTAAAGCTTCCAAGGTAGTAATTTGAGTATTCGAAACGTTAAGTTCTTCAAGCTTAGTAAGGTTTCTGATTGGTTTAAGATCAGAAATATTGGTTTTAGATATGTCCAGTCTTTTCAGATTATTCAGAGCGGATAATGGCTCTATATTGGTAATATACTTATTGCCTGATATATCCAGTTCGTCAATTTGGGTAATATTTTTAATGTCGCTATCTGTGGCTGTTTGTACTATTCCAGCCTTTCTCTTGAAGATAGCCTTCCATTCATAGCTTAGTGCATTCCACCATTTAGCCAGTGCTTCTTTCTGGTTCAATGGGTTGGTGTATAAGCTAACTATTTTAAGATCCTGAGCCTCAGGGTCAAGATTAACTTCGATAAAACGTTTTTTTACATTGTTTACAGAGTCTCCTTCCAGGGATGATCCTTTCAGATTACGAGTCATAGTAACTTTGAAGAATAGCTCTCCATTATCATTGATATAATGGCTGATGTCTTCAATGTTGAAATCAAACTTTACATTCTTAAAAAAGAAGTCGATGTCTTTCAGGTAGGCCTGTACATCTTTGTTAGTGATTACATCTCTTTCCTCATCCAGGTCATCTTCTACCTGTACTTTGGCATCTCTGAATATTTTGGTGTAGCTCTGATTAATGATTACATCTTTATCACGAGCGGATGTAGATTGATCCCCCAGGGTGTTGAGTACGTATTCGAGGAAGTTTACTATTTCAGTTACTTTTTCCTCATACTGCTCTACCTGTTCTTCTTCTACCTTTTGCTGAGAAAAACTTATATGGGTAAATCCTGATAATAGTATTACCAGGATTATGGATGTCAATTTACTTATCTTCATAATAGATATACTTTTCCAATAGGTCTTTATCCTTGTTTGCTACTTTAACCAGGTTAGACATGAGCCAGCCTGTGTTATAGCCAGGACGATTGAATTCTGAAAGCTCAAAATACCAACCATTTAACTGGAAGAAGTGAAATTTTACGTTTTGTATTGTTTTAAACTTAAGATTGCCTTTTTTTATTTCATACAAAAATAAAGTGAGGTAATCTGGTTTGTAGTCGTTAGCGGTGAATTGGCTTACATTGGATTTATTCTCACCAAGAGCTTTGCGCAGATTCATAAAATCCAGCTCATGACTTAGTGGATGAAGAAATTTATCGTGTCTTGAAGTATCCTTTTTGATATAATCTCTAAATACTTCTGCATACACCTTAAATATGCCCCATTTGTAGCCCTGGCTCTCGCTTTCTAGTTTCATAAACAAAACCACAGGTACATCCTTACCTTCATAAGAAAAGGTAGTATGAACCTCTGAAAACCAGTTTCCGCCATGGAAGTCTAATGTTTGTGCTGTAGTTTTTTCAGTTACGCTGCTGATAAATTCCTGCTTTAGCTCAGACTTGATACCTCGGTTTTGAGAGTCGAAAAGGATACTGATATATTTTTGTCTCAGTTTAGGATCACGATATTGACGATCTTTAGGATAATACCTATCTCCTTTCTCATCTTCCTCACCGTTAAATCTTCTAAAGAATTGATTTACCTGTTTGGTTTCAGCGTAAAGCTTACTTTCATCATCCATATCACTCACAAGCTGAGCTTGTGAGTGTATAGATGAAAATATTAATGCACAATATATGATACTCTTTAAGAATGATCTCATGCTGTAGTTTCAGTCACTCTGATGTCACCTAGTAGTACATCCCAGAATTCGATAGTTCTACCAGAAATTTGAGTTTGCTTTCTTTCTACGTAGATAGTGATATCCTTTTTAGTGGTGTCTTTGTATTCCATACCATCATCTGAAGTACCTTCAAATCTTTGATACACAGTAACTACACCCACATATCTTCCGTCAGGCTGACGCTCAAGGTCACTGATGTAGTGAATGTCATACCACTTAATTTTTACACGGTCATAGTTCAATGCCATCAATCTTTCAAAGTACTTTCTGATTTTGAAATAATTGATATCATCTGAGCTTAATGAAGAAACGCCGATCTCACTGTCTGCAGTGAATAGTTCTTCTGCTCTGTCCATCACTCGGTTAGCTTCAGAAAACGGAGTTTCTTTATTACCAATGATGCTGATATATTTACTAAGGTCTCTTACTTTCTCTAAAGCTAAAGAGTCTATGGCTTGCTTTCTTTCAGGGCTTATGTCATCGTTCTGAGCATAGATATTGCCTATGGCAAAAAAGAAAAGTACAGCGGTGATTATTTTATATTTGTTCATAGTATTTTAATTAACGTTCTGATCTTCAATTATTTCACTAATTCAACTTCTTTAATCTTTCCAGAAGCGTCATACTGAAGATCGCTTATCTTATTCATATTTTTCTTCTGGTCTTTCAGGTAGTTTAGATATTCCTTAATGGTAGTAGGTTTATCATAATCTTTTTGAGAACCAGACTGACTGATAACTATCAGAACAGGTACATCCGGAGATGCGAATAAGGATAAAGCTTCGTTAATGCTACTATTTGCTGATGATGTAGAAGAAGCATTGGCTATAGCATCGAAGTAGTTTCTAAGACGGTTTTCAGGTGCGTTAGCAGCTGCAGCAGCCTCAGCTTCAGCTCTTGCTTTTTCTCTGGCTAGTCTTTCTTCTTCGGCTCTTCTTCTTTCTGCTTCAAGTTGTCTCTCTTTGGCCTCTTGCTCCATTTTTGCCTTTTCTGCTTCAGCATCAGAGATATCTCCTGCTTGCTTTTTACTCTTACAGCCGGCACCAAACATCATAAGAAATGCTACTAAAGCCATTAACATGTAGCGTGAATAATGGTGAGAAGAGTTACTCTCAGATCTAGAGTGTATCATAGTTAAGTTTTTAAGATTTTTGATTATTAGTTTTACTTGTAAAAAGTGTGCCAGTTTTAGCAAATGCCTTAATAGCAAAATTAAAGCATGTTAAGTGTTAATAACCGCATATTGTGGAATTTATTATACACATACTATAATAGAAGGGCTCTTAGAAAAGAGCCCTTCTATGGTATTTAACAGGTTTGTACTGACTTAGTTAACCTTTACTACAAGATATTTAGATGAATTCCAGAATTTAGCTGGGTCTAAGATTACAAGTTTTTCAATCTGATCGTTTTCATTCCAAGCTAATTCGTAAGAATCCTTAGGGTGTGCAGTTACTAATTCTAATTTTTTAGCAAATACAGGTATACTGTTAGTTTTAGTGATGTCTATTTTACTAAATGCTTTGTTGTTCGCATTAGCTTTTAACTTTTCAGTAGATCCTATACCTAATACACCACCTTCTTTAGTAATTACATCTTCGTCTTCAAGGTCCTTTTTAGTACCTATTGCCACGTATGCAGTGTTTAAAGACTCAGTTTGATTCTCGATAGTTTTAGTTTGGTTCGCTATTAAATCAGACTGCTTGGTGTTTGTAGTTGACAATGTATCTACAGTATAAGTTAAGTTAGTTACATTCTCTGTCAACTGCTCTTTTTCGATATTAAGCTTCTCTAAATCTTCTTTCATAGTAGAGATCTCACCATCTTTTTGCTTAATTCTATAGTTAAGATTTGCTACCATCTTTTTAAACTCAGCACTGCTAGTATTTAACTTATTTTGCAATTCATCCATTTTGGTTCTGTTTTCAGCCATCAATGTGTTGATTGCTTTGATGTCATTTACTACAGCTTGCTTAGCATCACCTTCTTGATATTCTACATTGTCTGTTGCACTTAGGTTAATCTTATCCTCTCTAGATTTGATTTCCTTTAAGTTAGCTTCAATCTCGTTGAAAGTTTTCATGTAGTTTTCAAGCTCTACACTAAGCTCTTGCTTTTCTGTAGAAAGTGATTGATTGGCAGAAGTTAACTCATCTACCTTCTTTTGATTACAAGCCACAAATGCTGGGGCTATTAATAGTACTGCTATATATCTTTTAATCGTTTTCATATTAAATAATTAATTGTTTTAGTTGATTGAATTAATGCTTTCAGTTGGGAGCATTATTGCCCTTTGATTTATATGTAAGAGTCTAAAATTTTTTCCCTTACTGCCCTCCGCATAGTAGCGGAAAGTCTGAAAAATGTCGTTTCGTCTTTGGTTATGTACTCATATATTCCGCTTTGAAAAAGCTTAATAGTAACGTCTTGGTTGTTTTGTCCTGAAACTATTATCACTTTAGTGTTTCTCCAGTTATCTTTTATTGCGTTCAATAAAGTCATGCCTGGAAACGGAATATCACCTGCGTCATCTTCTAAGTAATAGTCGAGTAAAATGATATCGACGTCCTTATCTGTAAGTTCAAGACATTCCTGGGCTGACAGATAATGGTTAATCTTAAGATCTAAACTGTTGGCTCCTTTAGAAAACTCGTTTTCAACATGTTTTTTAAGTGCTTCGGCGTAGAAAATATCATCCTCAACTATCGCTACCTTTATTTCTTTTTTTACTACATCCATTCATTTTAACATCATGCGTTGTCAATTATGCAATGTATAATGCCAACGAAATGCCAAAATGAAAAATAAAGTTAACTATTTGATTTTCAGGCATTTAATTTTTTGATGTAAGCCAAAAACGTTTTCACTTTGACAAGTTTTGTTAAAATGAAAATGTTTTAAGCCTGGTATGTGCGGTGGAATAATGAATTATTCATCATCATCATCATCGGGTTTTTCATTCTTTAAAACCCGGTAAATAGTAGAATAGCCAATGTCTAACTCTTTGGCTGCATCTTTAATATTATCCTTATGCTTTTTGAGATAAAGCTTAATAATTCTATTAGTATGTTCTTTTAAGGTTAGGCCATCCGTAGGTGGGTCGTACAGTTCTTCGTTATTACTGAAATTGATATCGTCTTCAGTAATTTCTCCACTGTTTGACATAACCACAGCGAGCTCCACTACAGATTTTAGCTCGCGAACATTTCCAGGATAGGTGTAGTTCAAGAGTTTTTTCTGAGCCTTGTTGCTTAATATTGGTGCCTCCTTATCATTTTCACTGCAAAAGTTCTCGATGAAATACTTCGCTAAGATGATAATGTCTTTATCTCGTTGCCTCAGAGGGGGTATATCGATGGTAAGCCCGAAGAGTCTAAAGTAAAGGTCTTCTCTGAATTTTCCGTTTTTAACTTCCTGAAGCAGGTTTCTATGTGTAGCTACAATAATACGGCAGTCGATCTTAAGGGTTTTGTTGCTACCTACTCTGGTCACTTCTTTTTCCTGTAGCACCCTTAGTAGCTTGGCTTGAAGGGTAAGGTCCATCTCACCGATCTCATCCAAAAATAAAGTGCCCTTGTCAGCTTCTTCAAACTTTCCTATCCTTTGATAATTGGCTCCCGTAAATGAGCCTTTTTCATGCCCAAAAAGTTCACTTTCAATCAGCTCCTTAGGGATAGCTGCTACGTTGACAGGCACAAACGGATTTTTCTTTCTGGCTGAATTATAATGAATAGCCTTGGCTACTAATTCTTTTCCGGTTCCCGTTTCACCTGTGATAGTAACGCTGATATTATTACTTACAGCTTTTTCAATAAGGCCGAAGACTTTCTTGATACTGTCACTACTGCCGATAATTGAATTTTCAAAGCTGTATTTTTTCTGAACTTCCTCTTGAAGATTTTCAACTCGGGCTTGTAATGAGGCCTGTTTCCTGATATTGTTAACAGTATTCAGAAGCTTATCTCTGATGTTTTTTGACTTTACGATATAGTCATAAGCACCTAGATTAAGCAGGTTTACAGCGGTTTCTATCTTTTCCTGCTCAGAAACTATAATTACCTCAATGGAAGGATTGAATTCTTTGATTTTCTGTAAAACAGCTTCGCCTTCCATATCAGGCAGGCGATAGTCTAAAGTGACTACATGAGGATTTTTGTCTAGCTCCTTTAATAAGGACTTGGCGCTGTCGAACTTTTTTATTTCGTAATCCGGATTGAGGGCAAGGTTATGAGCGAGAAGTTCTCTGTACCACTCATCATCTTCCACTATATACACCAAAAATTTAGACATTCTTATTCTTTAGGCATTTTACAGCTTTAAAAATAAGCGAATTATTAATCTGGAAAAATTATGCGATACCAATATTCCCTCTCAAGACCATACTCTTCAAATTTTTGTAGAAATTATCATCTTTTTTAAGGAAACCGCTGGCTCCAAATTTCACAAATTCATCTTCGAAGTTTTCCCATTCATGCTTCTGAGACATGACTATGGTGTTTATCTTATCATTATGATGCTGGATTTTCTCAAGTACATCATAGCCGGTAAGGATAATATCATTGTTCTCATCCAAATAGAAATCCAGAATAACAAAATCCGGATTTTCTCTCATATGAGAAACACAGGTGGCGCCATCAGTAAAGCCGCTGATTTCAGGGTGAAACCCATTCTCTTTAGCTATCTTTCTGAGGTAGCTTATCACCAGTTTGTTGAAATATTCATCATCATCCACTACAAAAAATTTAATTACTTTTTGTGTGTCAATTTGCGTTAGAACTGATTCTTCTGTTTTTGAGTTGGTTTCTTTCTTAATGCTATCCATGGTATTTTAGGCTAACGGTTCAGATTCCTTCTGCTTGGCGATCTCACTCTTAATGTGCGGTAAGATTACCTGATAAAGGCTCTTTACTTCTTCTAATAACCTTTGAATCTCATTAAAGTTCTCCTCATTTTCAGATTTAGTTTCTATCTTTTTTAAGATAGTTACTAGCTCCTGAAAACCCAGATGTCGGGTAGGAGGAATCATCTTATGGGCTTTGCTTCCGGCTTTCTTAATGTCTTGCTGAGCAACGGCAGATTCCATCTGTTCAAGGTCTGCAGAAAAGTTTTTGATGTATATCTCCAGCATATTCACTACAAAGTTCGGATCTCCATCGGCCAACTCATACAAGTCTGTGAGGTCTAGTGAATTGGTGCCCTTTGTTTCTGCAGAATTCTCATTATCGTCTGCGGTGGCTTTATCACCTGTTCCAAGAACCGCAACTATGGTATTGTAAAGTTCTTTTTGGGTAAATGGTTTCAGAAGGCAATCATCCATACCTGCTTGCAGACATTCATTTGCTTCTTCCTGAGAGGTGGCCGCGGTAAGGGCAATGATAGTAGTACGTTCTCCAGTTTCGATGGACCGGATTTTACGCACTGCTTCTACGCCACTCATTTCTGGCATTTGCATATCCATGAAAATGAGGTCGAACTTATCTTGCTTGAAAGCTTCTATGGCATCTTTTCCTGAATTCAGTAATGTTCCTTGTATTTGCCATTTGTCAAAAATTACACTGATCAGTTCCAGGTTGTATTCCTGATCATCTACCACCATGATTTTGCAGCCTCGTACTGCTGAAGTATCCAAGTTAGATTTCTTGGTATGGCTTAGATCCTGACTGGTGCCTACCTTATAATTAAGATGGATGATAAAAGAAGTGCCTTCGCCTACTTTGCTTCTTACGCTTATATCTCCACCTATTTGTTTAATGATTTTCTTAACGATAGAAAGACCAAGTCCTGTGCCACCATACTTTCGGGTAACGCTGCTGTCTACCTGAGAGAAATCTTTGAAAATCGAGCCCAGCTTATGTTCTGGAATGCCAATACCGGAGTCCTTAACCATTAACTCAATAAAGCAAACATTCTCCTCGGTGCTCAAATGTTTTATCTCAATATCTATCTGCCCATCTTCTGTAAATTTGATGGCGTTACTTACCAGATTAATAAGTATTTGCTCAAAGCGAACAGGGTCACCCACGAGTATTTCAGGTATTTCAGGATCGATCACACTGTTGATCTGGAGCTGTTTTTTGGCTAGCTGTACTTCGAATGAGGCAATGATATTCGCAATGCTTTCTCTCATTCTAAAGCCTATGCTCTCCATGGAAAGCTTGCCAGACTCTAGCTTGGCGTAATCTAAAATGTCATTAATCAATCTTAGCAGGTGGCTGCCAGATCTTTGAATGCTGTTTAGGTATTGATGTTGGTCCTTTTGTAGTGGTGTGCTGGCCAGCTGCTCAGTAAAACCTATAATAGAGTTGAGAGGCGTTCTTATCTCATGACTCATATTAGATAAAAACTCTTCTTTTACTCTGGCCAGCTTTTCAGCATTATCCTTAGCCTTTCGCAGACGATCCTTATTTTTTTGATTTCTGGCAATGTCATTGAAGATGATAAAAAGTAGAAACGCAAATATTCCCAGAGTGATAAACCAGGTGATTGTGATGAAATTAGTGGCTCGGTCGGTGGCTTTTTCTGCAGTTTGAGCTCTATTAATAGACGCTTTCTTTTCTCGCTCTTCAAACTGAGCGGCCAGCTTTCGTACTTTGCGCATCACCTGTTCGTCCTGAATGGTGAGCTTTAGTTCCTGAGCCTTGATGGCCTGCAGGTTCTGATTTTCTTCTCTTCCAATCTGGCTAATCAGATTACCGATGTCTTTAGAACTGATATCTTTTCCGGTATTTTTAGTTATGGGTGCCTCTACTTTTTTATAAACTGTATCAGGCGAATTTTTAGGCTTTGCCGCTATTGTTGTTTCAATGTCTTCATCTTCTTTCTCATCATTTGGGCTGTTTTTGCCAAATAGCCTTTGAAACCATGATCTGTTCTCAGCTGGTTCAGGAGTTTCAGGTATATCTACTTTTTTTATCCTATCGTAGCCTACATCGCTAAGGTCATAATCGTCTATGCTTATCATCTCCGGTACAGAATCTCTGTCACGAAGTAATTCAATATTTGCCAACACCCGCTGTAAAACCTTATCAGTATCCTGATCTTTTTTGATGTCAATCAACTGCTTCATTATCAGGTACTTTTCTCCGATAAGCGACTCTATTGAATCGGCCAGTTTCATTTGTTCTTTACTCTTAATGGCAGAGTAAAGATTCTTCATATTATTATCAAAAGAGGCCGCTGATTCGTAGAAAGGAATCAGGTTTTCTGAGTTTTGAGTAATGGTGTAGGTCCTTACACTACTTTCTGCATTTGATAGGTCAGAAAGAATATCTTCCAGATAGGCGAGCTTAACATTGGGGCTCGATTCTTTTTTAATAGAAATGATTAACTGTGTAAGGGTGTTCCTTCCCACAAAGCCTACCAGTGTTAATGCTATCAAGGCAAAAACAAAAACCAGGATAATCTTCCCTTTCATGAATGTAGTATTATTTCAGTAGCTCTTGCACAAGAAGCTGTACTGATGCGTTTTAGTTCAAAAGTAGATGTTGTGCAGTGAAAAATAAAAGCAAATCTTCTACCAATTCATAGCACATCTTTACCGTCGGTGAATAATTTGTGTCCGGGGCATAGTGTTTCAGCCAGTGGAACTCACCTACTTTTTTAACAGAAAGGAATTGCTTTAGTTTAGACGTGCAGGCCGCACTCTGTTTTGTTGAGATTAGCCCATCTGCCATCTCTGCCTTTGCCTTTTTTAGTACAGTGGCTGCAGCCGACAGAATCATAACCTTTCTCTACTAAAGGGTGAGAAGGTAGTTCGTAAATAAGCTTGTAAAGATCTACATCTTCTGCCGTCATATCAAGCATAGGATAAAACTTAATGATGTCCTGCTTTTGCTCGAAGATATTTAAAGATTGCCGGTTAGCATTTTGGTGAGCCATAAGACCAGAAACCCAGAAAGAATGTTGCGCTTTTATTCTGTTAAGAGGTTCTACTTTATTAATGAAGCAGCACAGGTCTTGATTTTGAAGATAAGTTTGATTCTCTTTTGTGAACTGGTTTTTGTTTTCCTGAGCGGATACTTCAATGATGTTGAGGTTTAATAACTCCTGCAATTGGTTTTTATAGTCTACCGTTTCCTTAAAATGATAGGACGTGTCTATAAAATGTATAGGCTGCTCTGGTCTCACCTTATGAATAAGGTGAAGCAGAATAGCCGAAGAGCTACCGAACGATGAGGTGATAAGTATTTCCTCGGGATCGTAGTCTTTAAAGAACTTCTCCATTCTTTCCAGTGGAGAAAGTTTAGCGTAAGTAAGATCAGAATCAGTCAAACTATTTGTCAGATCCTTTTGAGGATACCAGTTCTTTTGTGCGCTCATTTAATATTTTTACTTTTTCTGAAAACCCAACACTCAGCTTATTTCTGATTTCGTGCAGGTTTTGAATCAAACTATTGGTTTCATCAGGAAGTATATCTTCAAGTACTTCTCTGAATCTTTTGGCGAACGTGGGAGACTTTCCATTTGTAGAAATGCCCACTTTTAAATCACCTTTGGTTACTGTAGAACCTAAATAGAAATCGCATAGATCAGGCGTATCAGCCACATTAGTTAAAATGCCTTTGATCTTAGCCATTTTGTAGATTTCTGCATTTATCTCTCTTATATCTGTAGCTAATATTAAAAGCTGAATATCGCCATCTAAATCTTCAGGCTGAAATGGCCTTTCAATGAGTTCAATATTCGGTTTAGACTTAGCTATCTCTTTTATTTCTTCATTAATCTCTGTAGCTACCAGCTTTACCCACGCGTCTGGGTTATTCTTTAATAGTGCACCTAACTTTTCCAGGCCAACAGCACCACCACCTACTAAAAGCGTATGTATTTGGTCTATTTTTAGAAATATGGGGAATAGTGTATTGGTGCTCATATTACGCTCTGTTTTGAATGTGAACCGGCTGATAAGTATTGAGATATTCACCTACAGATTCGCCTACTACTATTAGCGCAGGAGCAGGGATATTCTCACTTTTACTCACTATTGTTTCTATGGTGCCTTCCACTACATGGCCCTCAGGTAATGAGCCCTGTGAGATAATGGCTACTGGTAAGTGCTCTTTGCCAAAAGCACTATATAAAGCCACTATTTCTTTAAGTTTTCTTAATCCCATAAAGAATACCACTGTGGCGCTAGATTGTGCCGCCAGGTGAGCATCTTTAGAAAGCTCCCCATTTCGGGTGGTAGCTGTAACTACCCAGAAGCTCTCATTTACGCCTCTGGTAGTCAGCGGTATACCATAATAACCAGGTAGGTTAATGCTGGAAATACCTATCACTACATCGGTTTTTATACCAAAACTTTCTGCAAAGTCCAGTTCTTCTTTACCTCTGGCGAATATAAATGGATCACCACCTTTAAGGCGAACCACATGCTTTCCTTGAAGGGCATGTTCTACGATCAATTGATTGATTTCATCCTGAGTAGAGCTGTGCTTACCAGCTCTTTTGCCCACATGAATTTTCTCACAACTTTTTACCGCATACTGTAGCAATTCTTTATTTACCAAAGCATCATAAAGAATAACATCTGCAGAAGCTATAGCTTTAGCGCCTTTTATGGTGATAAGATCAGGATCTCCCGGTCCGGCACCTACCAATGTTAGTTTTCCCTGGTTTCTCATGCTCTGTATGGGTTAAGTACTTCTTTATCTAAATTACCGGCTTCTATTTGCTGCTTTCTGATATCCAGAACCTGCTGAAAGAACTCATCAGCCTCCGCTAAGTATGACTTAGCAAATTCTTTGGTAGGCTCATTATTGTTTATTTTTAAAACCTGAGCTTCAAAAGTGCTGTTGAGCTTTACCTCACCATTTTCATAGAAGTAAGTATCAAAATCTTTTATAATGCCAATGTGCGTATTACACTTAACGTCTTTGCTTAAAAGAAGAGCTTTAGCACCGATTACCTGTGTGCTGTAGCTGTGGTAAATTGAATCAGCAAAATAGCCTGCTTCAAAAGCCTCTTTGCCTAAGGCAAGCTTTTCTTTTGCATCATTGATGATTGTGCCCACCATGTCATAAGTTACTCCGGCACATTCTCCTGTACCTATTTCAGGAACGAAAGTTTCCGTTTCACCCCAATCCTTATAATCATCTTCAGTGATGGTCTCAAGGTTGGCAAAAGGCTTTAACAGATCATAGAAATATTTCTTTCCTTGTCTGATGTAATAGTCGTTGTAGTACTCTGTATCCTTACCATTATCTTCATAGTCGGTAAGTAGGGTTCTCATGGCATCAGGAATTCTTTTAGTAGGTAGCTTGATTACTTTATCAGCTACAAAACCTTTTCCAGATGCATCTACACCACCACCGATTACAGTCTGTAAAGCAGGAATAACCAGATTACCATTTTTAATAGAGCTGCCATGGAAGCCAATGTTGGCAATCATATGTTGCCCGCATGAGTTCATACAACCACTTATTTTAATATGGATGTCAGAGTCTTTTACCAGGTGGTTAAACTCCTTATAGATCATGTCTTCTAATATTTCTGAAATAGCTGTACTGTTGGTCACACCAAGGTTACAGGTATCAGTACCAGGGCAGGCTGTGATATCAATAATGGTATCGCTACCTGGCTGAGCAAGATCTAAAGTGCTTAATACGTGGTAGATATATGGTAATGATTCTGGTCTGGCAAACTTAAGAATGATGCCTTGGCTGATAGAAATTCTGTAATCGTCAGCCACATAACCTTCTGTAAGTGCTACCAGTTTTCTGGCTTTTTCAGAAGAGATGTTTCCTAAAGGTAACTTGATTTTTATGGCATAGAATCCTTTTTGCTTCTGCTCGAATACGTTAGTGTCTAACCATTCTTGATAAAGTCTTTCATCAGCCGCTGCAAATTCAGGTAAATCTTTTGGTGCAGGTGCTGCTTGTAATTCTTCTGCAAGTTCTACCGGCACTGAATGATTGGCCAATGATTTTTGTACATCATTTACCAATTCCATGAACTTAGCTACTCCTAATCCTCTCTTTTCTTCAATTAAGAACTTCATTCTGGCTTTGAATCGCTTTTCTCTTTCGCCATAGCGATCGAAAACTCTTAAGCCAGCTTCGATGAAAGGAATAATTTTATCTTCTGGTAAGAATTCATAGGCAGTTTCAGCTATGAAAGGCTGTGCTCCTAAGCCACCACCAATCACTACTTTAAATCCTCTCTGCCCATTTTCTATTTTAGGAATAAAACCAAAATCATGGATATATGTGAAGGCTGAATCTTTCTCGCTAGAAGAAAAGGCCATTTTAATTTTTCTTCCCATTTCCTGATTAATAGGATTTCTAAGGAAGTATTGGGTAACAGCTTCAGCATATGGAGACACATCAAATGGCTCATTAGGATCTATACCTGCTATATCAGAAGCAGTTACAGTTCTTACTGTGTTACCACAAGCTTCTTTGGTAGTAACGCCAGTTTCTTCCAGTTTAGCCCACATCTCAGGGGTATCGTCCAGGTGCACATAGTGTAGCTGTATGTTTTGTCTGGTGGTAGCGTGAAGGTTACCGTTAGTGTACTGCTCAGAAAGATCAGCAATACGTACTAGCTGCTCACCAGTAAGTTTTCCGTAAGGTAGCTTGATACGAAACATCTGCACTCCAAGCTGTCTCTGGCCATATACTCCTCGGGCTAATCTAAAAGCCTTGAATCTTTCCTCGTCAATCTGGCCGGTCTTAAAGGCTTCGATCTTAGTTTCTAGTTCACGAATGTCTTTTTGAGCCAGTTGAGATATATTTTCGTTTAATGTTACGCTCATGTTACTTTACTTTTTGTGTTTTGAATTTCTTAGGTTAGGTTCTTTAGGTTTTCTTCTATTTAGAAGCGGTTAATGCATTTTCAATATCTTCAATAATGTCATTCACATTTTCAAGACCAGCAGCTATACGTACCAGGCCAGGTGTAATGCCCACATTGGCTCTTTCCTCATCTGTAAGTTTAGAGTGTGTGGTAGACGCCGGGTGAGTAGCAATGGTTCTTGAATCTCCCAGATTTGCAGATAACGATAGCATTTGCAGGCCGTTTAAGAACTTTCTACCTCTGTCTATTCCGCCTTTTACTTCGAAAGTGACTATGCCACCGCCAAGCTTCATTTGCTTTTTGGCTAATTCATATTTAGGGTGAGACTTCAAGAAAGGATATTTTACTAATTCCAATTCTTTGTGTCCTTCCAAATACTCAGCTATTTTCTGAGCATTTTCACAATGTCGGTCCATTCTTACTGCCAATGTTTCCAGGCTTTTAGATAATATCCATCCGTTAAATGGTGAAAGAGAAGGTCCGCTGTGACGAGCGAAGAATCTGATTTTCTCAATGATCTCAGCATCTCCTAAAATGGCGCCACCTATTGTTCTTCCCTGTCCATCCATAAACTTGGTGGCAGAGTGGGTAACAATGTGTGCACCGAACTTTGCAGGTTGCTGTAAGTATGGTGTGGCAAAGCAGTTATCAATATTTAAAATAAGGTTATGCTTATTAGCCAGCTGTCCTAACCACTCCAGGTCTATTATATCTAAGGCCGGATTGGAAGGTGTTTCAGCAAAAATCATTTTAGTGTTTTTGTTGATTTTAGCTTCCCATTCATCCGGGTTATTGATGTCAGCATAAGAGTGCGTGATACCCCATTTAGGGAATATCTGAGTGAAAATCTGATGTGTAGATCCAAACACTGATCTTGAAGCCAGTACATGATCTCCGCTTTCTAGCAGGGCAGCCATGCTGCAAAACATAGCAGCCATACCTGAAGCAGTAGAAATACCATCTTCAGTGCCTTCCAGAATGCAGAGTTTATCTATGAACTCATTATTGTTAGGGTTAGAATAGCGAGTATAGATATTACCTTCTACTTCTTCATCAAACAGGGCTTTGGCGTGCTCCGCACTGTTAAAAGTGAAGCTTGAGGTCATGTAAATCGGAGTAGAGTGCTCATTATGAGGCGATTGCTCACTCTGATTTCTTATTGCTTGTGTTTCGAAATGTTTGTACTTAGACATATCAGTTTAAAAAATTAGGATGCGTGTAACCATTCTTGTTTCTGTGCCAGCTCATCTTGCTCCTCTACATAGTCAGGGTCAGGTACGCAGCAGTCAACCGGGCAGACGGCAGCACACTGCGGCTCCTCGTGAAAGCCAACGCATTCTGTGCATTTACCTGAAACAATGTAGAAAAACTCTTCTGAAAAGGGTTCTTGCGGCTCGTCGCCAGGTACTTCGGTTCCATCTTCTAGTTCTACAGAAGTGAGTTCAGTACCATCAGACCACGCCCAGGTAGCGCCACCTTCATAGATAGCAGTGTTAGGGCATTCGGGCTCGCAAGCTCCGCAGTTGATGCATTCGTCTGTTATATATATGGCCATGTTAAAATCTTTTTAGTGTTAGAAAAATTAGGTTGAATTTTACCCGATAGAGCGTACAGGCTCAGGAAGGCTAGTTGCCTTAGAGGGTAATGCTAAGAAAATAAAAGTGATATTAACTTCTTAGCCGCAACAGCAACAACAACAGCAGTTGATGTTAAAGAAACTGTGGGCAATAGTAATGAAGTTAGAAGCCAGATCTTTGGCTATACTTTTGAGTTCGAATGTGTTCTTGGTACTTTTCATTGATCAGTCAATTTATATTCTCCCTTTTTGCATTTGCAAAACTTAGGATCAGGATTTGGCACCTGTATCATTTTTTGATTGATGGTTGCCAGAGGGTCTTTGAGCCTGTCTCTCACCTCTTCTTTATAAATCAACTACTATCTTGAAGTAATTGATACCGTAAAGATAAACAGCTTCTTCACAGAACTGCAACTTTTCTGAATGAATTTTTTGGAAATTAGAGATTTTGCATTCCGTAAATGATTTTGTCGCTCATGTACTAAATATCAAATTGGCGTAAACAGAATGTATTCTTAAATGGTTAATATTGACCAGGAAAACGATTTTATGATCATTAAAAATATAACACAATGTCTGTAGATGTAGAACTACTTAAAAAAATATGCGAAGCTCCCGGAGCTCCTGGCTATGAGAGCAGAATTAGAAACCTGGTAATAGAGCAGGTAACACCTTTGGTAGATTCAGTAGAGGTAGACAACCTGGGTAATGTGATTGCTCTGAAGAAAGGTACCTCTTCTGATAAGAAGGCCATGGTAGCGGCTCACATGGATGAGATTGGCTTTATTGTGACTCACATCGATGATGAAGGCTTTGTAAGGTTTACCACTCTAGGTGGGTTCGACCCGAAAACACTTACCGCGCAAAGAGTGATCATCCATGGTAAAGAAGATGTAATAGGTGTAATGGGTACCAAGCCTATACACGTAATGGAGCCTGAGGAAAGAACCAAAATGCCGAAGATCAAAGATTTTTATATAGATCTGGGTATGGGAAAAGAGGAGGTTCAAAAAGTGGTTTCTGTAGGTAATCCTATTACTCGTGAGCGTGGTCTTATTGAAATGGGCAACTGTGTAAACTGTAAGTCACTAGATAACCGAGTGTCTGTTTACATCCTTATAGAAACATTAAAGAAGTTGAAAGATTGTCCTTATGATGTTTATGGTGTATTCACTGTGCAAGAGGAAGTAGGCTTAAGAGGTGCTAACGTAGCGGCTCATACCATTGATCCTGATTTCGGATTTGGGCTTGATACTACCATAGCCTATGATTTGCCAGGTGCATCCAGCCATGAGAAAATCACATCATTAGGTAAAGGTACTGCCATTAAAATCTTAGATGCTATGACCATCTGTGATTATAGAATGGTAGACTATATGAAAAAGACCGCTGATGAAAATGGTATTCAGTGGCAAACTGAGGTGCTTACCGCAGGAGGAACAGATACAGCTGGTCTTCAGCGAATGGGTAAAAGAGGTGCTATTTCAGGGGCAGTGTCAGTTCCTACGCGCCACCTGCATCAGGTAATAGAAATGACACATAAAAAAGATATAGATAGCAGTGTAGACCTACTTACGGCCTGCCTGCAATCATTAGATAAATACGATTGGTCACACAAATAATAGAGAGATGAAAAGTAAGGCAGTACTACTTGTAGGATTATTATTAATCAGTGTTAGCTTATTTGCGCAAAGAAGCGCACCACCCACTGTCCGAGTTTCCGGCGTGGTGGTAGATGCAGACACCAAGGAGGCGCTGCCTTACATCACTATTCAGGTGGAGGGAAGTATGTACGGAACCTCTTCTGATAATAGTGGTTATTTTTCCGTTTTTGTACATCCTGGTGATACACTTACCTTTTCTTCCATCGGATATAATAGGTCATCCTTCGTGATGCCATTTGAATTGAGCTCAGATCAATATACGCTTATGCAGCTGATGAGAAAAGAAACAGTATTGTTGAATGAACTGGTTGTATTTCCATGGCCTTCTAAGCAAAATTTTGAAAAGGCCTTTCTAGATACTGAGCCTAAAAGAGGAATGCCAGATCTGGTAAGAGAGGTGAAAAGAGATATTGCTCAGACGGTAGAAGAAAATACAAAATCAGAGTATCAATATGATCAAATGAGATATAGCCGTTTATATGAACTCACTGGTCAGATGCCTCCCAATAATTTTCTGAATCCTATGCGTTGGTCTAATTTTGTCAGAGACCTCAAATCTGGTAAGATCAGTAACAGCAAGAGTGATGTAGATGATGAGGATTAGAACCTCATTTTACCTGAGCTCGGGAACACTTCTTTTTTAAATACTGAATCACTTTGCTGTAATCAGTGTGTTCCTGGTAAGAAAGGTTGAGGTTTTTCTTATTATTAAATTCAATGGCCACTTCTTTATAGGTTCCGGTGGCTGTTTTTACACTAGTTTCTTTCCAGCTGGTAATATCTTTCAGGTCGTATTGTAACTTTCTGAACTGAACGGGATAACTGATTTCAATCTTGTTCTTTCCGATAGTTACAGATTTATAACCCACAATTACTTTAATGGCCAGTCCAATTCCTATCGGGTATAATAATGAGGTAAGCACATACTGGTACCAGGCAGGGTGATCACTCTTAAGTATCAGGGTAGTGATATAAACAGCAATACCCACAGCCAATGCTATGAACAAGCCTAGAGAGAATAAAGTATTTCTTTTGGGTTTAGCTACTATCAATGTCTCTTGTTTTGGTGCAAAGAAACAAAAAGGTGAAAAAAAGACACTGAGTTGGGGAAGAATTTACTCGAACAATCAATGTTTCATCCTAAAATACGCCGAATCTGGCCTAATTCTCCCTCAGGCATTCCTTTTGTATAACTAAAAGTATTATCAGCCATATTCAACTAAACATTGAAAAAGATGAAAAGAGAAGAAATTATATATACAGACGGTCACGGTGTAAAAATTACAAGAGACAAGTTCTACACAGAAAAAAAAGAGTATAACCTTGAAGGTATTACTAATATCAACTTGCAGAGATTACCAGCTAGTAAAGCTCCTGGAATCATACTATTTGTGCTGGGTTTTCTGGGCATTCTGCTAGGTTCATTAGAGCTTTTTGCGGATTGGACAATGAATACTGATGGAGCCCTTTATGTATTTGACACGAATATGCTATCCATAGGAATGGGTGTAGTACTTATCTTCGGAGGAATTATTTGGATGATTGCCGCTAAAGATAAATATGCAGTAGAGATCAGAACTGCTGAAGGTGATAAGAGACCAATCATAAGCAAAAGCAGAGAGTATGTAGCTCATATCACCGGTGCCTTGAAAAAAGCTTATTATAGATATGTGAAGAAAGAAAAAGTGGAGACTGTGATAATCAGTTAATACAATTGCTAAAATAAATCCTTGAATATATTGCACAAGCCCTGGCCTAAAAGCCGGGGCTTTCTTTTTTATATGGGAAACTGATAAGGAGACTTTTGGTCAAAAACAGTTTCAAGGCTAGTTTTTAATATGTCGCCCATGGTATTACATTTTAAAAACGCATCTTTATTATAATGAGTCGCCAAATCCTCCTTTAAGGTTTGGGTATTCTCTTCTGTAGATATCTGATCTTTAGACATTACATCAATCAGTTTATTGATCTTGTCCTTACTGGCTTTATATCTGGTGGCAATTAAAAACCTTTCTTCTTTTTGATATTGCTTTACGGTTTCCGGAGTCATGCAGGCAATTCCCATTTGAATCAATGGATTATTCTGCTTAAAATATTGCGGTAGGTAAATGGATTTCCTGCCCTCGTACGACTGCTGGTCAAAGTCGATAGCTCTTATGCGATAATCTACATCTTCAAAATCGGGCGTTATATCTATCACAAAGTTACTGGAATGCATATCTCCAAGAAGCCTTACAAAGCAGCGTTCATTGAACTTTACAAACTCTTTAGCCAGCCTGATCTTATTTACATTATCATTATTCATGTGAGATTTCATGAATTGATCGCCGGGAATGCCTACAATGTGCTCTTCAATGAGAGTATCTCTATCTACCGCATAAGCAATTCTGTTGGGTGAGAGAAGATGCTCTATCTCCAGGCCATAAATTCTTGAGGCATCAGCATTTTTAATGTAGAAATAGTCGAAGTTATCATTGATTCGATTGACAATTCTAGCTCTGAAAGGTTGCGTATTGCCGTATACACAAAGATCAATTCTATCTACAAACAGGTGCTCCATCACTGACATGTCCCCATCGGCCTTTATAATGGCATATATCTTCTTTAGGCTATTGTGGATATGCCGCATATCATCTTGTGGATATAATATGGTTTCCCAAAGCGTGTCCTTATCATTTTTATCAATCAGCGCGATAGAATTATCATACCTCAATAGATCAGAGTAGGTAATTGGAAACGCTATTTCTCTGTCATTCTCTTTCAAATACTCCCTAAACGGATCAGAGACTTTATAAGTGTTTTTCTTCTTACTGATGATAGCCATACTCTAAGTTATGACATATAATTCAAATCTAGTGGAGTGGATATTACTCATGTGTGATAAAATAGTATTTATTTCTTTTTTGTTAAAAATCAGGTCGTTTATTGGATAAAATGAACATCAAATTATGGTGGGATATTTTCCATATTTTGGAATAGATAATGTGATTTGGGAAAAAAAGATGAGTATAGTGAAATATATAAATAGCCTAAACGATTAATTTAAAGCGTTTTAGCGGTTTTTGGCACAAGTGGTATTTCATTTGAAATGTAGGAATACGAACACGAACAAAAACTGCAAAAAGACGATGAAAACTTACACAGTACTTTTCTTAATGATTATCTCAATCTTCGCTTACGGACAGGACGGATACTACTCAAATAATAACTACCAGGGCACATGGTTAAATGATGCAAGCTGGAATAAAAGCCAAACTTGGATGGGAAACAACCCAGGTCCTAATGTAGGTGGAGCAGCCGCTTATGTAGATGTATATGGCATTATTACAAGAGAAGGAAATTTAACTTTAGGAGGAAGCTCAGCGGTGACGATATATGATACCCTTTGGGTAAACGGAGATTTAATAGTGGGTGGAGGTTCATCACTTACAGTAGATGATAATGGTTTACTTATTATAGAAGGTGATTTAAGAACAGAAGGTGGTACTGTAACAGTCAATGATGGTAGAATCATCGCTAAATCTAATTTAAGATCAGTGGGTGGTTCTAGTGTAGAGAACTCTGGTTCTGGCTCAAATGCTTTCTACGTTTTCGGAGGTGTTTCAAGAAATGGTGGTGCTGAGTTTAACGGTAGCAGAAATGCAGAAGATGGATACTTCCTTACTGAATCTGATCTTTATAACGATGATCCTGCTCTTTATAACTACGTGATGACAGGAACTTTACCTGTAGAGTTTTTATATGTAGATGCAAAAATCACTAATGGTGTGGCAATGATAACATGGGCTACTGGTTCAGAGTTAAACAATGATTTCTTCACATTAGAAAGATCTACAGATGGCATCAACTTCCAGGAGATTGCTACAGTGGATGGAGCCGGTAATAGCTCAGATGTAATTGAGTATTCAGTGGAAGATTTCTCAGCTGCTAACGGAGCTAACTATTACAGAGTGAAGCAAACAGACTTTGACGGTCAGTATGAGTATTCTAAAGTAGTAAATGTTTTCAACGAGGCTGTAAGAGCTTTAGAAGTAACTGCTTTCCCTAACCCTGCTACTGATCAGTTAAATGTAAGAATAGATGGTTTCGGATCAGATGAAGTTACTGTAGAGTTAACTGATGACAGAGGAATGGCAGTATACACAAATACATTTGATAGCTCTTTCGAAAATGTAGCTCAAATAAATGTATCTAACTTACCATCAGGATTATACATTGTAACACTTAAAACTTCTATCTATAACTTGACTACAAGAGTGCTAGTGAAATAAAAATATTAAAAGTGCAGTTTATGTTCCAAGGCCTGTCGGGGATTTTCTCGGCGGGCCTTCTTTGTTATATTTGTCCTATGGAAGAATTCGACATCAATAAAGCCAGACAAGAAATGGCGGAGTTACTTAACTATAAAATGCCTTTTGGGAAATATAAGGGCATGAAATTGATGAGTCTTCCTGAAGACTATCTCGTATGGTTCCGTCAAAAAGGTTTTCCTCCCGGAAAGCTGGGGCGCTATTTACAGATAGCTTTAGAAATGAAAAATGGCTAATTAACCACCTTTCCTCTTCCTCTCTTTACTGGTTATGAATAAATTTTGATATTTATTGTAACCATTATTACTATGCCTGGTATCCAACCCTGAAAACAATAAAAACGAAGAGAGACATTCTGATGACGGATGAAATGCTTATGTCAGCTGTGAAGGACGGAGACCTGAAAAAGGCCTCAGTACTTTTCGATAGATACAACCGACAGCTTTACAACTTTTTTGTAAAGATCACTTTTGATCGTGATCTGGGGCATGACCTTACTCAAAATGTTTTTCTCAGAATGCTTAAGTACAGGCAGTCATATCAGGAAGGTAAGAGCTTTAAAAGCTGGATATATCAAATGGCCAGAAACATCTATGCTGATCATTATAGAAAAAACAAAATGCTCTACTCTGACTATATGGAGGCTGAAAATATCAGTGATAAGATGAATGCCATTGATGAGAGTATCATGGCCGGTGAGCAGGAGAAACTTCTGTATATATCACTGTTCAAATTGAAGCCAGAACACAGAGAAATACTGATCCTCACCAAGTTTCAGCAGCTTAAATATGAAGAGGTGGGCACTATTCTGGACTGTACTGTAGCTAATGTAAAAGTGAAGGTGCATAGAGCCTTAAAGGATTTGAAAGAAACATTCATGCTATTAGAAAAACATTAAGACATGGAGGAAAAATTGAAAGATCTAATACTGGAATATATAGATGGCAACCTAAGTGGTGAGCTGGAAAAGTATGTGGCTAAGAATATTCAGGAAAACGAGGAGTGTAGGAAGTATTATGAAGATATACAAAAGACCTACCAGCTTCTAGAATCTGATATTGATCTCCAGCCTGATAGTAGCCTAAAGCTGGATTTTGAAAAAGCCCTGGAAGAAGAAATCGCGGCTGAGAAACCAAAAGGAAAACAGGTTTATTTTCCCATGTGGAAAATGGCGGCCTCTGTAGCATTGGTATTATCTGGTGTGTTCATCGGTGCCTGGTGGATGAAAGGTCAGAAAAACGACCAGATTGATGCGCTGGCTAGTGAAGTGCGTGCTACCAGAGAAATGGTTTTGCAATCACTTGATAATCAGCAGTCTGCCAGTGCGCGTCTGCAAGGGGTAAATGTAGCCTATTCAGTGGATAAAGCAGATGATGCTATTTTGAAAGCATTGGTTCGTACGCTAAATAATGATGAAAATACGAATGTTCGCCTGGCAGCTATGGAGGCACTGGCACGGTTTAGCGATCAGCCAGGGGTAATGGCAGCACTACTTTCTTCTATGGAAAAGCAAACCGATCCAATAGTGCAAATTAACCTGATTAACCTAATGGTTTCATTAAAAGAAAAGGGCGCAGTAGGTAAGCTGCAAGAGATCATTCAAAGTGATAGTACACAACAGGCCGTGAAAGACGAAGCGCACATGGCCGTATACAAATTGATATAACACAACTCAAATAAATAACAACAACGACAAAAGTTAAAACAGATGAAAAGTAAGATGAAATATGTAATGCTCGTAATGATTTGTTTTGCTCTGAGCCCGGTTATGGCGCAGTATAAAATACCCATGAGTTCAGGATTGCTGGAGCTAAGTGAATTGTACGATGTGCAGGTAGAAGGATATTCTGGTAATGAAGTGATCATCTCCACCAAAGGGAAGTATGATATTCCAGAACGAGCAAAAGGATTAAAACCAATCAATGGCCTTGGTCTTACAGATAATACTGGCGTAGGCCTTTCTGTAAAAGATGATGGCAAAGAGCACAAAGTAGTTTCACAGGTGGCCAGAAATTCCGATGTAGGTTATATTGTAAAGGTGCCTAACGGCGTGCGAATAAAATATGTTAACTCTTCTATTCATGGAGATGACTTTACAGGAATGAATATTCAAGGTGAATTAGAGGTATCAACTCATGGAGGCAGTATTAAGCTGAAGAACATTTCTGGGCCGGTAACTTTGAGTTCTGTTCATGGTGATATTGAAGTAGTAATGGCAGATAAGATGAATCAGAGTATGCCAAGCGCCATTACCTCTGTACATGGAGATGTAGATCTGGCTGTGCCAGCTGGTAGCAATGCCGCTTTCGAAATAGCCACCACCTGGGGTGAAGTATATTCTGACCTTGATTTAAAAGTAGATCAGCCTGATGGTATGAAAGTATATGGTGCCAAGAAAATAAGTGGTAAGCTGGGCAATGGAGGTAGTAAAATAGCCCTTTCTTCCACTCACGGAAATGTATACCTAAGAAGCAAGTAACTCAAAATCCCTACTAAACATGCGAGTGATTATATTATTGCTGCTTATAAGCAGTGCTGGGAGAGTATTGCCCCAATCAAAAATAGAAAAGTCATTTAATGCGGGTTCTGCTTCGGCTATTCATCTAAAGTTCACCTACCCGGAGCTTATAAAAGTATCTTCATGGGATAAGAATGAGGTGTTAATAAAAGGAACGGTAACTATTAATGGTAATCAAAATAATGATGCCTTTCAATTGACCGGTAAAATGGATAACGGTGAGCTTTTTATTCATTCAGAAATAGTAGGCTATGATAAGCTGCCTAAGACTATAACTGTTAAAAAAGATGGAGTTACTCATTACTTTAATACTGATAATATGAATGATCCCGAGGTACAAAAGATCATGAAAGATGGTCAGCACAGCTATGCTACTCATGGTGTTAACACCAAAATTCAGCTAGAGGTGATGGTGCCGAAAGGTAAGTCGTTAAATGTGGTGTCTAAATTCGGGACAGTAGAAATAAAAGGTATACACGCTCCGGTAGAGGTCACTTCGAAGTTTGGAGGAGTAGACCTGGCTGTAGATGGCGCAACAACCTCTGATTTAACGGCCAAAACCCAATTTGGTCAGATTTATTCTAACCTGGATAATAACTTTGAAAAGGTAGGTCAGGAAGGTGATGGTCCGGGGAAATGGACCGAAATAGTATCTCACAGTAAGGGACGCTACCGGGTAATCCTTGAATCTAAATTTGGTGATGTCTATCTCAGGAAAATAGATTGACATTTAAATACTAAGCCTCATAACTCTCTGGTTGGTTATGAGGCTTTTTTTATCATCATAGACCAGATTTCCCACCATCAGCATAATTATCAAAGGGTGTTTATTGATAAACAAGGGTGAAATTCCCCTCGCTTTAGGAATTGTATTCTTGTAATTTTAGTAAGGTAAAACAAGAGAAGTATTCAATAATTTAAAGAGTAATTATTGATTCATCGCTAAGTTTGAACTACTTTCATAAATAAACCTAAATTAAACCCTAAACTCGCTATGCTTGGTTCTCCCATTCTGGAAGTTGTTATAGGTATTGTTTTTATCTACCTCTTGTTCAGCTTACTGTCTACCATAGTAAATGAGCTGATTGCTGCCTCCTTTAGACTAAGGGCTAAAAACTTAAAAAATGCTATCCGCCGTATGTTGGATGGCAATCAGGATGCGTCTAAACTATCAGAGGATTTTTTATAACCACCCTTTGATCAAATACTTAAGTCGGACCGATAGGAGCATGCCCTCCTACATTCAGCCAAGAACGTTCTCTAAGGTGCTAACAGAAATTATTGTCACGGCCAGAGAGGTTGATAAAATTGGAGATGTAGCTAAAGATACTGTAGTTGATTTTGTTGATAGAATTGAACAAATGGGCATTGCCGGGGATAGTATAGAACTCCTAAAATCATATGCTCGTGAGGCCAATGGAGACTGGGCAGTGTTTGAATCCAAGCTGGAAGATTGGTTTAACCAAACCATGGAGAGAGCCAAGGGATGGTATAATCGAAAGTTGAAAAAAATAACTTTCGTGGTAGGCTTAACCATCGCTATAGCTTTTAATATCGACACCATTCAGGTATATCAGGTGCTCAACAGAAATGCTGAGGTTCGTGAGGCTGTGCTACAGTCTGCCACGGCTTATGTGAATAATCATAAGAAAGACACAATAGATGCCCCTACCGATACTACTAAAACAGTGGTACAGGTGAGCGAAGAGTTGGGTAAGTTTTTAAATAAACAGATACAGCCCAGCACAAACATGCTTGGGCTTGGCTGGAATGATGAAACACTGAGAGGCTGTGGAGCATCAGTATCGGGTTTAGCATGTATTTTCTTAAAGCTTGCCGGTTGGTTTATCACCGCATTAGCCATCTCATTAGGATCGCCTTTCTGGTTTGATCTATTGAATAAACTCATAAGTCTCAGAGGATCAGGAGATAATCCTGATAAACAGCCATCTACTAAAAAGCAACCTGTAGGCTAAGCTCATGATGAAGGTAAGATCAAATAAAGATGTATTTATAAGATCAAAGGAGCCATTTCTGAGAAATTGGAATAAGAAAGGTGTGCTCTATGAAGGCCAGGAAGTAGATGTTGTGCAGGAGGTGAAAGGGGAGGCCCTTCAAGGAAATAGTGTTTGGTATCAGGATAAGAATGGTGATTATTATTGGAGCGGAGGCTTCACCAAAATAGTAGAGCCCAGCCTTATTGATTTTAAAAGCCTGATCGATTATTCGGTTTTGGTGAAAATTAATGGTCAGCTACCAGTTCTGGCTAGTAAAAAGGTGGTAGTGGCAGTTCTGGATACTGGTATTTACAGCCATCCGGATCTAAATGGTGCAGTGGTGGAGGCTAAGTCATTTGTAGCTGGCCAGGGTAATGATAATAACACAGGTCATGGTACTTCTATGGCTGGAATTATTGGTGCAAGAACCACCGCTACTAAAGGGATTAAAGGTCTGGTGCCTAACTGTAATATCTTAGATTATAAGGTTTTAAATGATACGGGCAGTACCAATATCGATGCCGTAAAAGCAGCTCTAACATACATTTTAAGTGGAAATGGACCACAGCCAGATGTGATTAATATGAGCTTTTCTGTAGCCAGCACAGATACTATAGCAGACTTGATAGCCCAAGTGGTGGCTAAGGGAATATTAGTAGTGGTAGCGGCTGGTGAAGAGAATATTTTTCAGTTTAAGAAAAAATCCATACTGTCTAATTTGCCAGGTGTAGTATCAGTAGGGGCGGCTCAAGGCAGCTACCTGTCAGTGTCAACCAGTGCATATCCAGTTCTTGATTTTGTTTTTGATAACGCAAAACAATGGTCGGCCTTCAAGCCGCCGACCTATTATAATAATGCGCCGGGTGATAGTATTTACACCGCGGTGGTAAGTGGTCTATTGGCTAGAGAAGTGGCAGCCGGCAGTGCAGATGCCTTAAATTTCTTGAAACAACGAGCTTTTGGCTTATCTGACTATGAGGCCGGATCTTTAAAACTATACAAGCTATGAAAAATCTGATTTGTGTTGGCTTACTATGCATTTGTCATTTGGCAGTAGCTCAAAATCCGTATTGGGACGCAGTTTTTCTGAGTCAGTACGCAACCAACTCTGGCAATCGAGTTAGCATAGATCTTACCAAACTAGATTCTCTAAAGAAAATAGAGATATTTTCTAAGTATATACAATCAGGGCAAAGCGTTGAGGATCAGTTTAATGTGATCACAGTAAATCCTCTGATAGCCATTACGGGTGAGCAGCACACTGATCAGGAAGGAAAGATCAAAGGAATGGTTTCCAATGCTTTAAGTGCTGCAGGATCGTTAGATGTAACTAATTTTGCTGATGGCTTGGCTAAGTTTCTGGTAGAGCGAACAAAAGAGGAACTTTCTATCTCTTTCTTTCAAAAGTTTGAAGAGGAGCTGGAGAAGCAAAAGAAACTACAATTGCTTTTCCCTATCACTTATATCAATCTTAGGCTGCTTGGAGAGGATATTTACATGTTCTCAGGATATTTAGAAACGCTTCGAGAAGGCTTTCAAAGAGATATAGCTGACATGCTGGAAAATATTAAAACTCTGGTGAATGATAAGGAGATGGATGAGGTATTTAAAAGTCATCCTCAGATAAGGATTATTTTATCAGATGCTATTTTTCTTACTCAGCAGTTAAAAGCAGGGCAGCATATTGGTGATGCTCTGAATAACTACATCATATCCGGTGAAGCCGATTCTGCCCGATTGGAAACTATTAATGAGAATCTATACCCTTCATTAGTAACGCTTAATTTTCTCTCACAGTCCATTAGAAATAAGGCTGGTGCAGACACTTATTATATATCATTTGCTCAAATGAAAGCCCTTGATAATGACGTAGTTCTGAAAATTTATCTCGGTCTGCTTTATCAGGAAATAGCGCTGTTTCAGCAAAGTCAGCATCATTTAATTATTGGAGGTAGACCTGTGCTTACTTTATTAGAGGAGGCCTCTAAAGGAGCCGAGAAGCTTATGAAGTTCCGAGAGAAAGTGAAGGATCTGATTTCCCCAATTATTAATGAAGGCGCCATTGTTGATCAGAAGTATACTACGTTAGAAAATGCTACCAGTGCTGGCAAGGATGCTGATGCACAGGAGTATTATGAATTAATCAATGCATCAGTGCAAATAGTGGAAACCAGTGCCTTGATCTACAGGTCAGTGTCAGGTGAGGAAGATGCTAGCAAAATTCAAAAGTATATTGACGCATTTAAGAAATTGGGAGATCTCTACGCTGATATACGTGAGAAAAGGTATTCTTCAGCAGTCACAGATTTTGCCAGCCTTTATCAGGAAATGGTGATCAATAGTTTGGCTAATGACACGCTCAAGGAAAAGCATCAGAAGTTTCTGTCTCAAACGGTGAAGTACGGCACCTTCGCAGCGCTGGTGGCTAAGGCGGAGAATAGTGATCAGGTGAAGGACGCGATAGATGCTGTGGCTCTTCCGGTAGGTAGCTCCAGGATTAAAAGAGAAAGCTCCTTTAATGTAGCACTCAACGCTTATGTAGGGCTGTATGGTGGAGCTGAAAATATTGAGGTAAACGATAGCGAAAATTATGAATTGGCCGCTGGGCTATCGGCTCCTGTGGGTGTGGCTTTGAGCTGGGGAATAGGTGGTAAGAAAGAAGGTAGAGGAGGTAAGTCTATATCCCTATTCCTTTCTATGATAGACATTGGTAGTATGGCTTCCTTCAGGTTTAACGATGATAATACTGAAAGTGTACCGCAAGTGCAGCTAAAGGATATCATTTCTCCGGGAGTCTTTGGAGTCTTTGGCTTTGGAAAATGTCCGGTTTCGTTAGGAATGGGCTACCAGATTGGTCCTCGCCTGCATGATATTAATGCGGATGCCGCTTCGGTGGTGAGCGATACATATGGTAGGTTCTCAGCTTTTATTGGAGTAGATATTCCAATGATAAATTTCCATACCAAATCAAAGTAGGAAAAGAAGGTTGTTCCCAAATACTTTAAGTCAGCTCTTTCGAAACAACCTTTATATTTTACTGACCTAATACAGTCTTTGCATTGGTCATGGCATTTTGCATTTGCTCTTTTACATCAGAAATTTTTTCCTTCTCATTCTTGTAGTAATCCATTACGGCATCATGATCCGGATTATCATCTTGTGGTTCAAACTTGTGCATCCAGTCCATCATAACATCATCAGCTTTTTCTAACTCTTGTATGGCTGATTCGTACGTTTTAAGCTCGTCTTCTGATAATGAATTCTGGTCTTTGCCAATATCATATTTCTCTTGTAGCTCACCTTTTAGCTTCATAATGTTATCCATTTCTGGCATAATAGCATCATGGATGTCCATTACTTCATCATAAAGCTCTTTTTCGGCTCTTTCCTCTGGTGGCACTTCTTTGTTTTCAATCTCTATATTTTCAGTATCAGTAGACTTTTTGCTGTCACAGGCAGTCATGGCCAAAAATATTAAGAGGAGTATTTGAATTTTTTTCACGATATCTGTCATTGTTTGTAAACAAAGGTATAGATAACAAAAATTTCATACAAGGGAGCGTAATAATGACTGAATTTTAGGATTATTTTCCGATATTGTTGATCCTTATTTTTTAATATCAATTTTTACTTGTCATGGCTCAAAAGAATACCACCCGGATCATTTTAGGAGGGGTTTTTACGCTTGCATTAATCATAGCAGGCATTGTTTATTTCACCAATAATAGTAAAGCGGAAGTTACTCAGGAAGAACAAATTAACCCTGCTTTTAGCGCTTATATTTCATCGTACACTGCTGGTGTGGTCACGTCTAATTCTCCAATCAGGATCAGACTGGTGGCCAGTGTTGCAGATTCGAGTCAGGTAGGCAAGCCGGTGGATGCCGATTTGTTTGATTTTGAGCCTAGTATCAAAGGTGAGGCCACCTGGATAGACGCCAATACAGTGGAATTTATACCCGCTGAAAGAATGACATCAGGTATCACCTATACAGTTAACTTCTATCTCTCTAAACTGATGGAGGTAGCTGATGATCTTAAGACTTTTACGTACCAGTTTCAGGTAGTACAGCAGAACTATGACCTGACAGTTGAAAACATTGAAACGGTTGAAGGTACTAAGCTCACTAAGCAGAATATCATCGGGGTGGTATATACTGCCGATTATGCTGATGATGAGAAGGTTGAAAAGCTTATCGAGGCAGTTCAGGATGGAGCTCAACTGCCTGTGAAATGGCAGCATACAGAAAACGAGCATCATTTTGTAATCTCTGAGGTCACGAGAAAGGATGTAGAAAGCCAGGTGAAAATTTCTATGCATGGAGATGCCATAGGCGTAGATAAAGATGACGAGGAGATGGTAGATATTCCAGCTCTGGGAGATTTTTCGGTGCTAGACATAAAAGTAGTGCAGAGCCCTACTCAGTATGTAGTGGTGCAGTTTTCTGACCCGCTGAAACCTAAGCAAAATCTGGACGGATTAATTACTATTGAAGGTTTAAGTTCTTTGGATTTTGATATCAAAGAAAATCAGGTTTATGTATATCCGCCAGCTAGGCAAGCAGGTACTAAGAAAGTAATCGTTTCGTCAGGCATTAGAAATATATTGGATTACCGCATGAGCAAAAGCGAGACCCACCAGGTTACATTTGCTCAGCTAAGTCCTGCCGTCAGGGTAAAGGGCAAAGGTAGTATTTTGCCAAGTTCAGACGGCCTGGTTTTTCCATTCGAGGCAGTTAGCCTAAAGGCTGTGGATGTAGAAGTGATTCAAATATTTGAGAGCAATATCATTCAATTCTTACAGACCAATGATCTTGGAGGAAATCAATACCTCAGAAGAGTGGGTAAGCCAGTTTTGAGAAAAACAGTGGCCTTAAACACCAGCGGAGTGGTAGACTTGGGGAAATGGAACAGATTCACACTAGACATTTCTGAGTTAATAAAAACAGAGCCGGGTGCCATTTATCAGATACGCATCAGCTTTAGAAAGTATCAGTCAGTCTATTTCTGTGGAGAATCTGCAGCTGAAGAGGATATGAAGCCACTGGAAGAGCAGGATTGGACAGAAGATGAGGACAAGTTCGATGCCTGGGATTCTTACAGAAGCTATAGGTATAATTCTGATTATAGGTGGGAGGAAAGAGAAAACCCATGTCATGTTTCATATTACCTGGCTCAAAGTCCGGTAACTAAAAATATTCTGGCATCTGATCTGGGCATGATAGCCAAGAGGGGAAACAGCGGTGAGCTGCAAGTGGCAGTTACAGATCTTAGAACCACGGAGCCAAAAGCAGGAGTAAGGATCGATGCCTATAATTTTCAGCAACAGGTTATCAGCTCGGCCATTACCGATGCTGACGGTAAAGTGTACATCAACGACCTAAAAGAGTCTCCTTTTGTGGTCGTAGCCACTGATAATAAGCAGAAAGGATATTTAAAGTTAGATGACGGCTCATCCTTATCATTAAGTAATTTCAATGTAAGCGGATCTAAAATTCAGGAAGGCTTAAAAGGCTTTATTTATGGAGAAAGGGGCGTGTGGAGGCCTGGAGATACCTTGCACCTAACTTTCGTTTTGGAAGATGAGCAAAAGAAAATTCCAGAAACGCATCCAATTATCATGGAGCTTTACGATCCTTCATGGCAGTTAGTAAATAAGGTGGTGAAAGCGCAAGGTGAAAATGGCTTTTATGACTTTAAAATGATCACGGATCCTGAAGCACCTACCGGCAACTGGACCGCCAAGGTTAAAGTAGGAGGAGCTGAGTTCTCGCAGAGAGTGAAAATTGAAACCGTAAAGCCAAACAGATTAAAGATTAAACTTGATTTTGGTACAGAGAAAATTACCGCGGGTGATAATCAGTTCACTGGAGATTTGGAAGTGAGCTGGCTGCACGGAGCACCGGCTAGAAACTTAAAGGCTGAGTTTGAAATGCTTCTGGCACCAACTACCACCAAATTTGAGAAATATCCCGCCTATACTTTTGATGATCCTGCCAGAGATTTTAGTAGTGAGAGCAAGAAAATATTTGAAGGATATGTAGATGATGAAGGAAAAGCTACGGTCAATGCCAATTTAAGTACTGAAAATCAGGCTCCTGGAGCTCTTAAAGCATATTTTACGGGTAAGGTGTTTGAAGAAGGAGGCAACTTCAGTATCGATAATTTCTCATTGCCATATTATCCTTATGAATCTTTTATAGGAATGAAACTGCCTGAAAGCAAAAGATGGAGCAGGCTATTTTATGATAAAACTAATCAGCTAGATGTGGTTACTGTGGATGCCAATGGTAAACCGGTATCTCGTAATGACCTGGAGGTAGAGGTATACAGGCTGGAATGGCGCTGGTGGTGGAACCAAGAAGATGAGTCGCTGGCAAATTATATCAGCCGATCTAGTATGACACCGATAGTGAGGGGCAAGTTAAGCACTGTAAATGGCAAAGGTACCTATAGCTTCGATCTTAATAACTGGGGTAGATATTATATCAGAGTTTGCGATCCTGTAAGTGGCCATTGTACAGGTGAAGTGCATTACACCAGCTGGGGAGGAAGTAGAGATGATATGCCAGGAGGTGCCACCATGCTGAGCTTCACGGCAGATAAGGAGAAATACCAGGTAGGCGAGGAAGTAACCATAAAAATACCAAGCAGTAATAAAGGAAGAGCTTTAATAAGTATAGAAAATGGAAGCAGAGTTTTGGAGAGCTATTGGATCCAGACTCAAAATGGAGAGACTACTTTCAGCTTTGAGGCAACAAAGGATATGGCTCCTAATGTCTATGTATTCGTCACCTTGCTGCAGGAGCATAAACAAACAGTTAATGATTTACCAATAAGGCTATATGGCGTGGTCTCCCTAGGAGTGGAGGATCCGAATACTATTCTGAAACCTGAAATAAAAATGGCCGATGTGCTTGCACCAGGTGAGGAGGTATCTATTACCATATCAGAGAAATCTCAGAAAAAGATGACTTACACGGTGGCTGTAGTGGATGAAGGCCTTTTGGATCTTACCCATTTTAAGACACCGAATCCATGGAATACTTTCTATGCACGTGAAGCTCTAGGGGTTAAAACCTGGGATCTTTTTGATGATGTCATGGGTGCTTACGGAGGTAAAGTAGAAAGACTTTTGGCAATTGGTGGTGATGAAGAAGGAACCAAAAATGCCACCGCTAAGGCCAACAGGTTTAAGCCTGTAGTGAAATATCTGGGGCCTTTTACTATCGATAAAGGAGATTCCAAAACTCATAAATTCACCATGCCACAGTATGTAGGATCTGTGAAAACAATGGTGGTAGCAGGTAATCAAGGGGCTTATGGTAGTGCGGAGAAAGCTACTCCAGTAAGGCAGCCATTAATGGTGCTTGCCACTTTACCTCGGGTTTTAGGGCCTGAAGAGGTGGTAAAGCTTCCAGTTACAGTGTTTGCCATGGAGAAATCGGTGAAAAATGTAAAAGTACAGGTTAAGGCCAATGACATGTTGGAAATCGTAGGTCCATCATCAAAAAATGTAACCTTCTCCGATATTGGGGATCAGGTGGTGTATTTCGATATAAAAGTGAAGTCAAAATTAGGTATCGGTAAAGTGGAGGTAAATGCTACTTCCGGAGGTGAAAAGGCTCATGATAACATAGAGCTGGATGTTAGAAATCCTAACCCACCACTCACCGCCGTTCTGGATGAACTAGTGCAAGATGGGCAGAGTTGGAATACAAACTTTGAGGTAGTAGGTATGCCAGGAACCAATATGGCTACATTAGAAGTGTCGAATTTACCACCATTGAACCTGAAAAAGAGATTATCTTATCTATTAAGGTATCCATATGGTTGCGTTGAGCAAACCACCTCGTCAGTATTTCCGCAGCTATACCTATCTGACCTGGTAGAACTTGACGATAAACAGAAGTTAGAGGTTGAAAGGAATGTGAGAGCAGGTATAGAACGACTAAAAAGATTCCAGAGAAGTGATGGTGGTTTTTCCTATTGGCCAGGAGCGGATGATTCTAACAGCTGGGGAAGCTCTTATGCCGGACATTTCTTAATAGAGGCTGAAAAGAAAGGGTACAACGTGCCAACAAATATGATCAGGCAGTGGAAGAGATACCAAAGAAGAAAAGCCGCAGAATGGAGAAGAACTACCAATGGTTACTACAATAGCACACTGATGCAGGCCTACAGGCTATATACTTTAGCTATCGCCGGAGTTCCTGAATCTGGAGCAATGAATAGGCTAAGAGAGGAAGGAAATCTGGATATCAACAGTTCATGGAGGCTTGCTGCAGCATATGTTAGAGCTGGGCAGAAAGAAGCAGCGCAGAAGCTGGTGGAAGGTTTAACTACTGATGTGAAGGACTATCGGGAGTTAGGATATACTTATGGCTCGGGGCTGAGAGATGAGGCTATGATCCTGGAAACTTTAACCTTGTTAGGTGAGAAGAAGAAGGCCTTTTCTGTACTTCAAAGTATTTCTAAGCGCATGAGTGCTGCTAGCTATTATATGAGCACCCAAACTACAGCATATTGTCTAATAGCCATTGGCCAGTATGTAGGTATCGATGGAATTGCGAACAAGGAGTTAAAATATACTTATACGCTTAATGGGAAGACCATGAAGGTGTCTACAGATATGCCAGTGGCTCAGTCTGAACTAGATGCCAACGAGCTTAATTCCAATAGTTTTAAGATTCAGAATACTAGTGACGCTGTTCTCTACGCCAGAATCATTTTAGAGGGAACGCCAGTGAGAGGTAATGAGAAGGCTACGGCTAATAACCTAAAAGTGAAAGTGTCATATGTAAATACAAAGGGTGAATTTATCGACCCTGCAACTTTAGAGCAAGGTCAGGATTTTGTAGCTGAGGTTACAGTGACCAATCCAGGATTAAAAGGACGCTATCAGAACCTTGCGCTTTCTCAGATATTCCCGTCAGGGTGGGAGATCCATAATACCAGGTTAAATGATATGGAGCAATTTAATAGTAAGGATGTGCCTGATTATCAAGATATTCGAGATGATAGAGTGTATACCTATTTTGATTTGAATCGAAATGAAAGCAAAACCTTCAGAGTATTGCTTAATGCGAGTTATCAGGGTACATATTATCTGCCAGCAGTGAGCTGCGAAGCCATGTATGACAATGATATCAGTGCGAACACCGAAGGTAAAGAGGTGAGAGTCCTCAAAGCCGGAGGAGGTAGCTGATAGTTCACGAAGTCTATAAAACAAAAGCGCCTGACTTATTCAAGTCAGGCGCTTTTGTTTTATAATGTACAAACGAATTATTTTTCGTTGTAAATATGCACGTCTCTTTGTGGAAATGGAATAGAAATGCCGTTAGCATCAAACTCCAGCTTCACATTCTCCTGGAAGTCCCAATAAACAGCCCAGTAGTCTGCTCTGTTTACCCAAGGTCTTACATTGAAGTTAACAGAACTATCTCCTAAACTAGCTACAGTTACAGAAGGCGCAGGGTCTTCTAATACTCTGGCGTCATTCTTAACCATGTTTTCAAGTATTTCCTTAGCCTTTTTGATGTCATCATCATATCCAATACCGAAAACCAGATCCACTCTACGTGTATCATTGGCTGAGTAGTTCTTTATTGAGTCGTTTGAAAGCTGTCCGTTAGGTACAACTATTCTTACGTTATCTGGTGTAGCTAAAATAGTTTGGAAGATCTGAATCTCCTTCACTGTACCAGCAACACCACCGCCGTCAATATAATCTCCTACTCTAAAAGGTTTCAAAGTAAGGATGATTACTCCACCGGCAAAGTTTTGTAGTGTTCCTTGTAATGCTAAGCCGATAGCAAGACCTGCGGCACCTATAATGGCCACAAAAGAGGTCATTTCAATGCCTAAGGTGGCTAGTACGCTAAGAATTAAAAGAACTAATAATAAGTTGTGAAACAGATTTTTTAGAAATGGCTTCAAGGAAGCATCCACATTTCTATTATCCATAAATTTAGCGAAGGTCCTGGAAAGGAACTTCACCACCTGTAGCCCTATAAAAAGGATTAAAGCAGCTTTAATGATCATTAGACCCACTTCCACACCTCTGGTGGCCAGGAAGGTCTTGGCCTGCTCTAAGTATTCCATGTAATTCTGATTTTTTGTTTAGAAATAAGTATCAAAGGTTAAACGCTACCAGCTACCTATTGTTCTATCCTTTCTATCTGAGCACCTAACCTTTTTAGTCGTTCGTCAATATTTTGATAACCACGATCAATTTGCTCTACATTGGAAATAATACTTTCTCCTTCTGCAGATAATGCTGCAATAAGCAGAGATACACCAGCTCTGATATCTGGTGAGGACATTTTTATACCTCTTAAAGGTTGTTTTCTGTCCATACCAATAACAGTAGCTCTATGTGGATCACAAAGAATGATTTGAGCACCCATGTCTATCAGTTTATCTACAAAGAATAGACGGCTTTCAAACATTTTCTGATGCACCAATACTGTACCTTTTGCCTGAATGGCTGTAACTAATACAATGCTTAAAAGATCAGGCGTAAAACCAGGCCATGGCGCATCTGCCACGGTCATGATAGATCCATCAATGAATGTATCTATTTCATAGTGCTTTTGTGCAGGTATGATAATGTCATCATCTCTGAAGATCATATGCACACCTAGTCTTCTGAATACTTCAGGGATAAGCCCAAGATTCTCTACACCAGCATTTTTGATCGTGATCTCAGACTGAGTCATGGCCGCAAGACCTATGAAACTACCAATCTCAATCATATCTGGTAATAAAGTATGCTCTGTGCCTCCAAGCTTTTCTACACCTTCTATCACTAATAGGTTAGACCCAATACCTTCAATTTTTGCTCCCATGCGGTTAAGCATTTTGCAAAGTTGCTGTAGGTATGGCTCGCAAGCAGCATTATAAATAGTGGTTTTTCCCTTAGCCAAAACGGCTGCCATTACTATGTTGGCTGTTCCAGTTACTGAAGCCTCATCAAGGTGCATATAAGTTCCTTGAAGGTTAGAGGCATCAATGCTGTAAAAGCTCTCTTTAGAAGAGTAGTTAAACTTAGCACCAAGCTTTTCAAAGCCGATGAAGTGAGTATCTAGCCTTCTTCTACCGATTTTGTCACCACCTGGCTTAGGTATTTTCGCCTTGCCATAACGGGCTAAAAGCGGACCTAAAATCATGATGGAACCACGTAATGAAGCGGCTTTAGTTTTATATTGGTCAGACTCTAAGAAGTCTACATCTATATCTTTGGCAGTAATTCTATAAGATTCTGCATCTAACTTTTCTACAGTAGCACCCAGATCGCCAACAAGCTCTATAAGCTTATTTACGTCTCTGATGTTCGGTATTTTATGTAAAGTTACCGGCTCTGCGGTGAGTAAGGTTGCAGCTACAATCTGAAGAGCCTCATTCTTAGCTCCTTGAGGTATAATTTCACCTTTTAGGGTGTGTCCACCCTGAATTTTGAATGAACCCATTAATTTCTTCTTCTCCTCCTGTTGTTGTTATTATTGTTTGATTTTCTGTTGTCAGACTTACCTGATGGCCTTGTATTAGTCTTTTTCTTGGCTTTGTATAACCTTTCGAATAGGTTATCTTCTTTTACCTTTTCAAGATCGATATCAAGCTTGCCTTTAGAAATGGTTTTGATGTTTTCAAGAATGATCGCATCATCTATCACTTCTTTGTTCCAGCTGCTGTAGAAACTCTTCATGAGCTTGCCAATATAAATAATGGCATCTTCACGTTCCTGAGGATCTTCTTTCTCTATTGCCTGGTTGATCAAAAGCTCGATGTTTTTACCATAGTGCTTGTATTTTACATCATTGTAAATATACTCTAGCCTCTTTGGTTTTTTGTTGATCACATCTGTTTCCGGAGGAGGAAATGGACCATCTATATCAAGGTTAAAACCAGACATTATGTATAAATCATCCCAAAGTTTTTGGTTGGTTTCAATAGTCTCTTTTACTGAAGGTGTTACTTGTCTCATCAGCTCTATTAAAGTAGCAGCCTTTTGAGACCTTTCTTCCTTATCTTCAATAGTTTGTATATACTTTACCAGCTTTTGTACATTTCTGCCGTACTCTTTGAGTATAAGGTCAGGTTGGCTTGTGTTATATTCCATTATTTGGGGATTAATACTCTAATTTGAGTGAATTCGTAATTTAGCAAAACTAAGTAATAATGTTTTTTCTCCAAAGTCGTCAAAATTTACTTTGGCCTTTCTATTTGCACCGCTTTCATCCATTTCCATCACTTTTCCATACCCAAACTTAGGGTGCTCCACCTTCATGCCAGCCTTCAATGTAGAAGTATCGCTCGGCTTAAAATCTACCGGTGGTTTGTAATTAGACTTTCTCACCATAGGTTGTGATGAGGTAGTCTTTCTGATGCCACTAACAAAGTTCTTAGCATAATCATCAGATGGCTTAGACTCTACTCTTCCGGCACGTTTGCTCACACGGATAAAGTTAGGGTCTATTTCGTCAATAAATCGGCTTGGTTCACAGTTTTTGAGCCTTCCAAATCTATAACGAGAAAGTGCATAAGAAAGAAACAGCTTTTTCTCTGCTCTTGTTATGGCTACATAGAAAAGTCTTCTTTCTTCCTCCAGATCAGCACGGCTGCCAAGCATCATTTGTGATGGGAAAAGATCCTCTTCCATACCTACAACGTACACATTCTTAAACTCAAGCCCTTTGGCCATGTGAATGGTCATCATAGTCACTTTATCATTGTCATCGTCCTTATCGTTATCTACGCCGGTGATAAGAGCTATTTCCTGTAAGAAAGCACCAAGAGATTTATCTTGCTTCTCTTCGTCATCTACATACTCCTTTACCGCATTTAATAATTCCTGAACGTTTTCATATCGGCTAAGACCTTCTACAGTTTTGTCTTCATAAAGCTCCTTCAGTATTCCAGATCCTTTAGCAATAAGATTGGCAGCTTCATACGCATCTTTAGAATTAATGTCTATTTGGAAGCGTTTAATCATATTTACAAAGTCCATAACAGCATTAGCCACTCGGCCAGGCAGGAAAGAACTAATGTTGTTCAATACTTCCCAAAGACTCATGTCATGCTCATTGGCTGCTACAATGATCTTGTCTACGCTGGTATCACCAATACCTCTTTTCGGGTAATTAATTACCCTTCTTAAAGACTGCTCATCATTGGTGTTGATGGAAAAGCGTAAGTAAGCCATCAAATCTTTGATCTCCTTTCTTTGGTAGAACGAAAGACCACCTACAATCTTGTATTTTATGTTCATCCGCCTCAGGGCCTCTTCCATGGCCCTGGACTGACTATTGGTTCTATATAAAATGGCAAAATCACTGTTTTGAAGATGATTTTGCATTTTCTCTTCAAAAATAGAGGACGCCACCAGCTTACCTTCTTCATTGTCAGAAGTGGCTCGTAAAAGATCTATCAGCGTACCATCTTCATTGGCAGTCCATACGTTTTTCTTTAGCTGAGCGCGGTTTTTACTTATAATTGAATTAGCCGCATTTACTATGTTTTTAGAAGAACGATAGTTCTGCTCCAGCTTTATTACGCGTAGGTCTGGATAATCCTTTTCGAAGTTTAATATATTCTGAATATCAGCACCACGGAAGGCGTAGATACTTTGAGCATCATCACCCACCACGCAGATATTTTGCCTTACGGCCGAAAGCTTTTTAGTGATCAGGTACTGCGAAATGTTAGTATCCTGAAACTCATCCACCATTACATAGTGAAACCTTTGCTGATATTTGTTTAGAATATCGGTATGCTCTTTAAATAACACATTGGTGTTAAAAAGGAGGTCATCAAAATCCATGGCGCCAGCTTTAAAGCAGCGTTCCGCATAGGTTTTGTATATCCGTCCGAGCTCAGGTTTCATATTGCTCTCATCATCAGCCCTATAGATAGGGTTTTTAATATATTCTCTCCATGAAATCAGGCGGTTTTTGGCTCCTGATATACGGTTGAGCACCACATTAGGCTTGTAGATTTTATCATCCAGCGCCATCTCTTTCACTATAGATTTGATCAGCTGCTTAGAGTCATCAGCATCATAAATAGTGAAATTGCTAGGGTATCCTAATCGGTCAGCTTCACTTCTCAGAATTCTAGCGAAAACAGAGTGGAAGGTTCCCATCCATAGGTTTCTGGCTTCTGTGCCCACTACCTTTTCAATACGGTCTCGCATTTCTTTGGCCGCCTTATTGGTAAAGGTGAGGGATAATATATTAAATGGATCTACTCCTTTTTCTCTAGTAGGTATGCTATACGGTAGGTTAGTACTCTTGTTTTGCCTGAACCCGCACCTGCAATGATCATTGTAGGTCCATCAGTGTTCACCACTCCTTCATATTGGGGCTCGTTAAGGCTCTTTAAATAATCCATTCTCGAACTTTAATCCTCTACTATTTAGATTTTCCAACATCAAAATTAACTGAATATAACGAGAATTTCAGAACGATTATAAATTAAAGAGATTTTATTAATAGCTTTTTTTAAGTTCCCGAATTGTCGGATTTTTGCCCTTTGAAAATGAAATTAACTTCTTCTAAATGATCTTTTTATAATGAAAGGCTGTTGAGAAGTATTGGTGCCAAATAGAATGCTATGATAGAGCTAGATAATGTAATCTTATCAGATGATATAAAGGAAAAGTTTTTCGTTTGTAATCTTGATAAATGTAAGGGAGCCTGCTGTGTAGAGGGTGATTTAGGAGCACCACTGGAAGAGGAGGAACTGAAGGTGCTGGATGAAATTTACAAGCACGTAGAGCCGTATTTATCTGAAGAGGGTAAGAAAGCAATATCTGAGCAGGGCAGGTACATCCTGGATGATGATGACGACTATTCTACACCAACTATAGGAGGGAAGGAGTGTGCCTATGCTATCTATGATGAGAGAGGCATTCTTAAATGCGGAATAGAGCAGGCTTATCTGGACGGGAAAATAGATTACAAGAAGCCTATCAGCTGCCATATGTACCCTATTAGAGTTACTAAGTATGATGAATTTGATGCTTTAAATTATGACCGTTGGGATATTTGTGATCCGGCCTGTGATTTTGGAAAAGAGCTTCAAGTGCCTATTTACAAGTTTCTAAAAGACGCCCTTACCAGAAAATATGGTGAAGAGTGGTACGCAAAACTAGAGAAACTAATCGCCGAAGAAGGTTAATTCTTTATTGGTACATATAAGCTAAATCGGAATTCTAGGATATTATCGCCTCCTGTTTCCCCTAGCTCAGAAATATTATCTAAGTAATCAGTGAGAGGGTTAAGAAAACCTGCTTGTAGACCTATACCATATTTATTAGGAAGAAAATAAGTAGCTCCGGCAGAGGTAGGAAGCATAAAAGTTGAATTTCGGTAAGATTCATCCGGATTTCTAGTATTTCCCTGGTCTATCAGGCTGTTTCCTTCATCATCTTTTGGGGTGAACCTGAAAAAGCCAATACCCTGACTTACATAAACGATTAAGAAATCAGTTTTCACAATGTTATAATGCAGGTCATAGTTTAGGAAAAAGAAATTTGTTCTGAAGTATCTGTTCGGTTCAATGTCTCCGGTTTCAAATCTCCTGAAATCTCTATTCTCTCCGCTTACACTGCCAATTCCAAGGTTGAAATTGCCATTCAATCGCTTCTTTTTGTTCAGCTGTACACCTACCTGAAAAAGTCCACGATATTGATCATAGCTGCTAAGGTCACCCTTGTAGGCTGCCATGGAGATGCCGGTATGAGCCCACAGGTTTTGAGCCTCAGAGCTATAATGGAAGCAGAGTGATAGTAAAAGAGTAATGGCTAAAAACAGACCTTTCATATGAATGGAGTAGTTTATCCAATAAAGTTATAATTGAATATCCTTATAGAAAAACAAAAGCCTCGATAATTACTTACCGAGGCTTTTTATTATAACAATTTAAACTATTTACAGATCAGTGAAGTCGAAGGTTTCCAAGAACTTGGTAGTGAAATTACCACCTTGGAACTCCGCGTCATCCATAAGTTTAAGATGGAAAGGAATAGTAGTTTTTACTCCTTCAATCACAAACTCACTTAGCGCTCTCTTCATTCTGGTAATTACCTCTTCTCTTGACTGGCCACTAACAATAAGTTTAGCGATCATTGAGTCATAGTTTGGTGGAATAGTATAACCAGCATATACGTGGCTATCTACACGCACACCATGACCACCAGGCATGTGTAAGTTAGTAATTTTACCAGGAGATGGTCTGAAACCATTTCTTGGGTCTTCCGCATTAATTCTACATTCCATAGAATATAAGTTAGGGAAGTAGTTTTTACCAGAGATCTCTACTCCTGCTGCTACTTTGATTTGCTCTTTGATAAGGTCAAAGTCAGTAACTTCTTCAGTAATAGGGTGCTCTACCTGGATTCTGGTATTCATTTCCATGAAATAGAAATCTCCATGCTTGTCTACCAGAAATTCCACGGTACCAGCTCCTTCATATTTAATGGCTTCAGCACCTTTGATGGCTGCTTTACCCATTTTCTCACGTAGCTTTTGGCTTACGATAGGAGATGGAGTTTCTTCTACTAATTTTTGGTGTCTTCTCTGAATAGAGCAATCTCTTTCAGAAAGGTGGCATACTTTACCACGCTTATCACCTACTACCTGAATCTCAATGTGACGAGGCTCCTCTACGAATTTTTCCAGGTAAAGACCGTCGTTACCAAAGGCAGCACCAGCTTCTTGTCTGGCATCATCCCATGCCTTTTTAAAGCCACTAGGGTCATTTACAATACGCATACCTCTACCACCACCACCGGCAGTAGCTTTAAGGATTACAGGGTATTTAATTTTTTCTGCGATTTTTAACCCTTCTTCCATATTCTTAAGAAGGCCATCAGAACCAGGTATAGTAGGTACACCTGCTTTTTTCATAGTGTCTTTGGCCGTAGCCTTATCACCCATCTTATTGATCATATCAGGTGATGCGCCTATGAATTTGATGTTATATTCTTGACATACCGAGCTAAACTCTGCATTCTCAGCTAAGAACCCATATCCTGGGTGAATAGCATCTGCATTAGTTATTTCAGCCGCAGCTATAAGGTTTGGTATGTTGAGGTATGATTCACTACTAGGAGCTTTACCAATGCAAACAGCTTCATCTGCAAAGCGAACATGCAAGCTATCCTTGTCAGCCAAAGAATAAACAGCTACCGTCTTAATGTTCATCTCACGGCAGGTTCTGATAATTCTTAGCGCTATCTCTCCTCTGTTAGCAATTAATATTTTCTTAAACACGATCGTTAGTTTTAGTGCAAAACATCTAATAAAAAACGAATCCCGAATCAGATCGGGATTTTAAACTCTTTATGAAGGGTCTACCAGGAATAACACTTGGTCATATTCCACTGGCGATGCATTCTCCACCATTACTTTCACAATAGTACCTGATACTTCAGACTCTATTTCGTTGAAAAGCTTCATGGCTTCGATAATACATACTGGCTGACCAGCCTCTATTTTATCACCTACGGCTACAAAAGACGGAGAGTCAGGGTTTGGAGATCGGTAGAATGTACCAATCATAGGTGATTTCACTTCTATGTAATTAGATGTATCGTCTTTAGCCGGAGCTGATGCTTCTGCGGCAGCAGGAGCACTTGCAGGGGCCGCAGCCGGAGCAGCTACTGGTGCAGCAGCCGGAGCTGGTGCAGCACTAGGTGCGCTTTCTACAATCTTAGTTTGTACTTCAGGGTCACGTATAACGGATAACTTTAGCTCCTCGGTCTCAATATTCACTTCGTTAAGACCTGACTTTGAAATGAAATCTATCAGATCCCTTATCTCTTTGGTTTTCATTTAAGAAATAATTTAATTTTAAAACTTATTCTTTTACTCGCTCAGAGTATGAGTTTGTGCGAGTGTCAATTTTAATCTTGTCTCCTTCATTAATAAATAAAGGAACTTGAATTTCAGCACCTGTTTCCAGCGTAGCAGGTTTGGAAGCGTTTGTAGCTGTATCTCCTTTTATTCCTGGTTCTGTGTAAGTTATAGTAAGCTCCACAAAAGCAGGAAGTTCAGAGCCTATAATTTTCTCCTCTTCTGCATGAAACAAGACGTCGATCTCCTGGCCATCTTTAATTAAACCAGGGTTGTCCATCAAATGTTCTTCCACCACTGCTTGTTCAAAAGTGCTGGCGTCCATGAAATGGTATCCTAAATCATCCTTGTAAAGGAATTGGTGCGGTCTTCTTTCTATTCTGGCAGTAGTAACTTTATGTCCTGCAGAGAAAGTGTTTTCTACCACTTTTCCGGTTGTAAGACTTTTAAGTTTTGTACGTACAAAAGCAGGACCTTTACCAGGCTTTACATGCTGAAACTCAACTATGGTGTAAAGATCATTGTTGTATTCCAAACATAAACCGTTTTTAAAATCGGCCGTTGTTGCCATAATCAGGATTGTTTAAAACAAATTAATAAATAAAATTCAATATTGTTATTTAGCGTCGTAAGCCCACTTTAAATAAATGGCTCCCCAGGTAAATCCACCACCAAAAGCAGCCATTACCAGGTTGTCACCTTTCTTTAACTTAGACTCATAATCCCATAATAACAAAGGAATAGTACCGGCTGTTGTGTTACCGTACTTTTCAATATTCATCATTACCTTATCTTCCGTTACGCCCATTCTGTTAGCCGTAGCGTCTATGATTCTCTTGTTTGCCTGGTGTGCCACCAACCAATCAACATCATCAGCAGTAAGGTTGTTTCTCTGCATAATTTTAGCTGCATAATCTGCCATGTTAGTAACGGCAAATTTAAATACAGTAGCACCATCTTGTCTGGCGTAGTGTTCCTTAGCATCTACTGTTTCGTGGGTAGCAGGATAACGGCTACCACCAGCTTTCTGGTTAAGGAATTCAGCACCAGTACCATCACTTTTATGGATAGAGTCTATGATGCCGTTATCATCCTGGCTAGGCTCAAGCATTACTGCTCCTGCGCCGTCTCCGAAGATGATACATGTAGTACGATCTTTATAGTCTATGATAGATGACATCTTATCACCACCAATAACTATAACTTTTTTATAACGTCCGGTTTCTATAAACTGAGCAGCGGTAGTAAGGGCGTAAATAAAGCCAGAACAAGCTGCAGATATATCATAGCTAAATGCATTTACTGCACCTACCTCAGCAGAGATAACGTTTGCAGTAGATGGGAATACCATATCAGGCGTTACCGTAGCACAAATGATAAGTTCTATATCTTTTGGATCAGTACCAGTTTTCTCTAACAAACCTTTTACGGCTGCAGCTCCCATTACGGAAGTACCCTGGCCTTCACCTTTAAGTATTCTTCTTTCTTTGATACCAGTACGGGTAGTGATCCAATCATCACTAGTCTCAACCATTGTTTCAAGTTCCTGGTTAGTAAGAATGTAATCCGGTACATAACCATGAACGCCCGTAATGGCGGCTCTGATGTTAGCCATAATTTATAGATTTAGTCTCCTAAGTGCTGTTTAATTTTTAAATGAATATTGCTTTCAGCCATCTTTACAGCTAATAGCGTCATATTCTTAATTGCTTCTGCGCTGGATACACCGTGTCCTATTACTACGTTGCCATTGATACCTAAAATAGGGCTACCGCCAATAGATTCGTAGTTGAACCTATCAAAGAATTCATCCTTCATTTCTCTCTTCTCTAAGAGATCATAAAAGGTTTCTGCCATTTTAAGGATCACATTACCTGTGAAACCATCACAGACAATGACGTCGGCCTTATCGTTGAATAGGTCTCGTCCCTCAATGTTTCCAATAAAGTTGATCTTGTTACCAATTTTAAGAAGCTGATATGCGGCCTGGGTAAGAAGAGTACCTTTTTGTTCTTCTTCACCGAGGTTCATTAATCCTACTTTAGGATTATCAATCTCTAATACATGTTTTGCATAGAGAGACCCTATCTCACCGAATTGGTACAGTACATCAGGTTTGCAGTCTGCATTGGCGCCTACGTCCATAATAACGCCGAAACCACCTGCTTCTTTAGGAACGAAACCAGCGATTCCTGGTCTGATAATTCCTTCGATGGCCTTAATAGTAAACATAGCACCAACATGCATGGCACCAGTATTACCTGCGCTACAAAATGCGTTTACCGCTCCTGATTTTAATAACCCATAGCCTACGGGGATGCTGGCGTTAGGTTTTTGAGAGAGTGCCTTTGTGGGATGCTCACCCATATCAATCACCTCGTCTGCATTGAAAATTTCAATGTTAGGACTGGTGACATCGTGTTCTTTCAGTTTGGATCTTAATAAATCCTCTTTACCTACTAAAACAATCTTGGTGTCGTCCGAGATTTCTTGTGAGGCTAACTTTGCTCCTACTACAGTGCAGTCAGGAGCAAAGTCACCACCCATTGCATCTAATGCAATCTTCACAAGCAATGCGATTAAGCCAATACTTCTTTCTCCATCACAACTTTACCTTTGTAGTAAAGTTTGCCTTCGTGCCAGAAGGCACGGTGAGGTAAATGGAATTCACCTGTAGTAGGGCATACTGCCAGATGCTTAGCTTCGGCCTTGTAATGAGTCCTTCTCTTGTCTCTTCTCGTTTTTGACGTCTTTCTTTTAGGATGAGCCATTTCTAATTTATTTAATTACTATGTTCTTATTTCAAATTTTTTAACTTCTGCCACCTTGGATCAATGTCATCTTCATCAGACGACGAATCAGGTGTGTCTTCAGATTCATCTTCAGAGCTGTAAATCAGCGCGTCAGAATCATCTTCTTCATTAAACCTGGGGTGCAACTTCTTCATCGGTATTGAAACCATAATGAATTCATATATAAACTGCGCCAGGTTGATTCTTTGTTTGTCACGAGAAATGATCATAATCTCTTCACTGATCTCCTCATCCTCATCTCCAAACTTGAGAATCAATTCTTTTATGGTGCTTATAGCGTAGTCGAACAAATCTAAACTACGATCACATTCTAACTCTACACTTATGTCAATATTAAAATTCAGTTTTATAAAAGTTTCTGTTTTTTCTAAACTAACTTTTACAATACCTGACCCTTTTTCAACTAAGCTTTCCTCAAAAGCATCAAAAAATGCATCACCAATTTCAAATTGGTAATCATAGTTGCCGCTTTTCAGCTTAAAAATGTCAATATTGAACTGTTCGAGCTCGCGTTTAGCCATTCCCACCAAATTAAGGATGCAAATTTAGTAGATAAATTTGATTAGAAAAAGAACTAAAAACTTTTTCTAGCCTGTAAGTGAAATGGATAGTGGATAAGATCAGGTAAACCGCTGGAAAATTATGGGTCTAAGCTCCTCCTTACTTTTGCTTTTTATCTCATCTCTGAGGAAGTGAACCACATCTTTCTTGAATCCTAATTTAATTGCGATGTCTATGCAGAAAATAATTTCACTATCAAATATTTTCTCATCTATCATCATAAGTTCTATGCAACTGTAGAGATATTCGAACTTTTGATTATCAGATAGGGCACCGAACGTTCCAATAGGTTCTGGCTTCTTTATTAATTCTTTAACGCTATCTTCAGGAAAGTTCCTCAATTTGGCGATTTTAAGGATTAATTCCTTTTCCTGGTCGTCAAAGTGCTTGTCTGCTTCCGCCAGTTGTATGAGTATATTCAGTTGTTTCCTGGTAACGATATCCATCCGTATATGAGGGGTTCAGTGTTAGGTTGGGGTTAAATTTAGTTTTTTTCTATAAATAAACATAAGTCCTTCATAAATAGTTATAAATGCAGGTATACTTCAATGAAAAATATATAGCAATTTAAGACTTGCTTTCCCCAGCCATCTCCTTCCTGTCTTCATGTATGGTGCAAATATCTTTGGCCATATATATAGCGTGTAGCATAGAAGAGGCGCTTGCAATGTTTTTACCTGCAATATCATAAGCAGTGCCATGGTCTGGAGAAGTCCTTATAATAGGTAGCCCTGCAGTGAAATTAACTCCATTTTCAAAAGCTAATGTTTTGAAAGGAATTAAGCCTTGGTCATGATACATGGCTAACACGGCATCGAATTTTGAATAATCATTTTTACCAAAGAAGCCATCAGCCGGGAAAGGGCCATATACCAGCTTGCCTTCATTCTTAAGCTTATTGATAACCGGAATGATCAGCTCATTTTCTTCTTTACCTAATAAACCATTTTCACCAGCATGAGGGTTAAGGCCCAGTATGGCTATTTTAGGTTTCATAATGCCAAAGTCATTAATCAGTGACTGCTCCATGATGGAGTATTTCTTCAGAAGCAGATCTTTGTTTAGCTTTTTGCTAACATCTTTTAATGGCAAGTGGCCTGTAACTACACCGATTTTCAGGTTTTCTGTAGTCATGAACATTAGACTATCCTCGGCTCCAAATTTACTGGTAAGATATTCAGTGTGGCCAGCGAACTTAAAGTTGTCGTTTTGAATGTTGTCCTTATTAATAGGTGCCGTTACTAGAGCATCAATATATCCTTCCTTGAGATGAGCCGTGGCTTTTTCCAGAGCGTTGAAAGATGCTTTTCCTCCTTCGGGTGTTACTTCACCAGTTTTAATCTCTATCATCTCATTCCAGCAGTTGATAACGTTTACTTTTCTGCTTTGAAATTTGCCGTCATCCTTCACCTGAGTGTAATTAAAGTCCTCTATTTTTAGTGCCTTTCTATAATATGAAAGCACTTTAGTAGAGCCATATATAACTGGGGTGATATAATTTAAAAGTCTATTATCTCTAAGGGCTTTAATGGTGACCTCCGGGCCTATGCCATTAATGTCTCCTAGAGTGATTCCTATTCTTGCTTTATCCGGATGTTTTGAATGATTGCTCATTATTTTTTTAATAACTTTAGCCGCCAGCTTTAGCGTTGGTTAAATCTTTACTTAAAGGTGTACGCAATTTAAAGCATTTTCTATTCATTGAAAAAAACATGGTAAAACCAAAGAAACACCTGGGGCAGCATTTTCTTACTGATCAGAGTATAGCACTAGATATTGTGAAGGGGGTAAGGTGTCATCAGCAAGGTATAAAAATATTGGAAATAGGCCCCGGAACGGGCGTGCTTACGCAATTTTTAGCCGAAGATTATAAAGATGATCTGGTGCTAATTGATCTTGATAAAGAATCGATTGATTACCTGAAAAAACATTATTCGCAACTTGAGAAAATTATTTATGGTGATTTTCTTAAGATGGATTTACGTGAGTATGTAGGAGATAAATATATAGTGATAGGTAACTTTCCATATAACATTTCGTCTCAAATTTTCTTTAAGATTCTAGATGACAGAGACAGCGTTATCGAAGTGGTGGGTATGCTGCAGAAAGAAGTGGCTGAAAGATTAACGTCACCTCCTGGAAATAAAACATACGGCATACTCAGTGTCTTTCTTCAGGCTTTCTATGATGTAGAATATCTTTTCACTGTAGGTAGAGATGTTTTTGACCCTCCACCTAAAGTTCAGTCTGGTGTGATAAGGTTAGTAAGAAATAGTAGGAAGAGTTTAGACTGTGATGAGGCATTGTTTAAAACAGTGGTAAAGCAGGGCTTCCAAAACCGGAGGAAAACATTGCGTAACGCTTTAAAACCTCTAAATTTGAGTGATGAATTAAAACTACTCCCCATTTTAGATAAACGTGCTGAAGAGCTAGCTGTTGAAGATTTTCAAGAACTGACAAACCAAATAGATAGTGGAAGAATTAATGAAGTTTGAGCTCACTAAAGAGTATAGGGAGCGGTTTGAACAAGCGGTTACAGATAGCGATGAGGCTTTTATCATTGCTACACTGGAAGGGGTGAATCCTGCCGATATCTCTACCTTACTTCATGAATTTAATACTGAAGAATCTAAATACGTTATAGATCTTCTGCCTTCTGAAATACGAGCAGACATTATCAATGACCTGGATGAGGATATTAGAAGTAAATTTCTAAAAGTATTTGAGCCTAATGAGATTTCTCAAATAGTAAACCATCTTGATTCTGATGATGCAGTAGATATCCTGAACGAACTACCGATAAAGGATAGGGAAGAGGTTATTGCCAGCATTGATAATGAAGAGAAGGAAGCCAACATTCTGGACCTGTTAAGGTACGATGAAGATGTGGCGGGTGGTCTCATGGCCAAGGAGCTTATAAAAGCGAATGTAAACTGGACAGTGGTACAGTGTATAGAGGAGATTCGCAGGCAGGCTGAAAATGTGCAAAAGCTGTATTCAGTTTACGTGGTGGATGATCATGATAAGCTTCTGGGTAGAGTTTCGTTAAAGAAAATTATCCTTTCTGAGGATAACATGCACATAGCTGACATCTATGATCCTGGAGTAACTGCTGTGGAAACATATATGTCTGAGGAAGAGGTGGCTCAGGTAATGCGAAAATATGATTTGGAAGCTGTGCCAGTAATAAACGTGCAAGGCAAGCTGCTTGGGCGAATCACTATTGATGACGTGGTAGATGTAATTACCGAACTAGCGGATGAGGAAAGACAGATGATGTCTGGTATATCCGAAGACGTCGAAGAAGCGGATAGTGTATGGATGCTCACCAGAGCAAGATTACCCTGGCTAATTGTAGGTGTAATAGGTGGTTTTATTAGTGCTCGCCTGATTGGAGTATTTGAAGAAGAACTCACCAGAATTACGGCTATTGCTTTCTTTATTCCACTTATTCAGGCTACTGGTGGTAACGTTGGTATTCAGTCATCTTCCATAGTACTCCAAAGCTTAGCTAACCCTTCTGCTTTTAGCGATAGCTTAAGAAAGAGATTATTTAAGGTGTTTATGGTAGCGGCCTTGAACGGCGCCGTATTGGCTAGTCTGGTTTATGGAGGAAATGTATTAACCGGAGGTACAACTAGTCTGTCATTAGTAGTTTCAATCGCTCTTTTTAGTGTGGTATTGATTGCTTCTTTTATAGGTACAATCACACCATTAATTTTAGATAAATTTGGCTTTAATCCTGCCTTAGCATCCGGTCCGTTCATAACAACTACTAATGATGTAATGGGCTTGGCCATATATTTTTACACGGTTCATATGTTGTTATAGCATTGTCATAAAGAAAATTGCTAATTTCAATATACCCACCAACTACAAATAGAAAATAAGAAATGAAATGTCTCATAGTTGATTATATGCATGAAAGTATTGAGCAAGATTTGCGAGAGATTGGAGTGCAGCCAGATTACCAACCTACTATTACCCGAGAGGAGATTCTAAGTGTCATCTCTGAATATGAGGGTTTAATTGTAAGGAGTAAAGTGAAGGTAGATGAAGAACTGGTGGCAGGTGCGGATAAATTGTTGTTTATTGGTAGGGCCGGAGCTGGTATAGATAATTTGGATGAAAAAGTGCTGGCAGAAAAGAATATAGCCATTTTCAATGCCCCCGAGGGAAACCGAAATGCTGTAGGCGAGCAATGTTTGGGCATGCTATTATCGCTTATGAATAATGTGGTGAAGGCAGACAAAGAGGTGCGTGCTTTCGAATGGGATAGAGAAGGAAATCGAGGAGAGGAGCTTGAAGGTAAAACGGTGGCCATCATCGGCTATGGGTTTATGGGACAGTCTTTCGCTAAAAAACTTAAAGGATTGGGAGTTAATATATTAGCTTACGATAAATATAAGTCTGATTATGGTGATGAACAGGTGAAGCAAGCCACCATGGAAGAAGTATATTCTGAGGCTGATGTGCTTAGTTTGCATATCCCACTTACTGAAGAAACGAGGAGCATGGTAGATTATGATTATATCAATCAATTCGCTAAAAAAATATACTTTATCAATTCTTCAAGAGGAGAGGTGGTGCCTTTGGATGGTGTGTGCCAACACATGCAAGAAGGAAAGATTAAAGCCGCTGCACTGGATGTGCTTGAGAATGAAAAACTTAAGACTTTAACGGAGTTGCAAAGAAAATCATTCGAATATTTATCAAAATCAGATAAAACCATACTTACGCCACATATAGCCGGCTGGTCGTTTGAATCGTATGAGCGTATAAATAAGGTCCTTGTGAGTAAAATAAAAGACTTTTTGAACGAAATTCAGTGAAATTTATTACATATTGCATATTAAATTAATAACGAACTGACATTTATTTTTTGTTTGGTTTTTGCTAATATAGATTGGAATAGGGGACGAAACTTTAATTTTTTGGGGTAAAAGCGCACAATGTTGCTGAAAAATCAGAATAAGAAATTTGTAGAATATGTAAACTCAATTATTGAGAAACCACTACTTACGTCAGCTATCGTATTGGTGGTGTTGTCTATCATAGTAATTGGCTTAAGTTTACAATATTATCTGTCCGATTTTCATTCGTTTTTTGGACAGGTACTGGCAGAGGCTCACGGTATGCTATTCGATATCGCGGTGATCGGTATGCTTATATTCTGGTTAAATAAGAACGGAGAGATACGCCAGAGAATTAGAACTTATAGAGATGAAATAGATGATTTCCGTTTGTGGGAATCTGAAGAGGCCGCTTTTAGAACGGTAGGTAATATTAAAAGGCTGAACAGGCATAACATTCATGAGATCAATCTGGTAAACTGCCACCTGGCAAGAACCAATCTCAACTATGTTAACTTAGCGAGTTCTAACCTGAACTCAGCGGATATTTCTAATGCTTTTCTTATTGAAACCAACTTAGAAAATACCCGTCTGAACCAAACTAACCTTGAAAACTCTAACCTGAATCAGGCTTCATTAAAAGGAGCTTATGCCAGTGGAGCTAACTTCAAGGATGCTTATCTTATAAAAGCACAGCTAGAGGGAGCATTCTTAATTAAGAGTAATTTTAAGAATGCGTTTCTCATGGAGGCTAATCTTGCTAACTGCTACCTTACCGGAGCAGATTTTGAAAATGCTAGTTTGTATAAGGCAGACTTGCGAGGTGCTAAAGGCCTAACTATAGAGCAGCTTACACAAGCCAAAACGCTCTACCTGGCAAAATTTGATGATGAGATTTTAAATCAAATCAAGTCCAACATGCCAGAGCTGGTAGGAAAGTAGTTATTCCTTACATTTTGAACATCTGTAAGAAAAAACTACCTTTGTATTCTTACTATACTACACAGAAATAATTTTAAACGGTTTCTAATCAGAGGCCGTTATTTGTTTTTTATAGCGATTATAAATATTAAATAAAATATGGGACAGGTAGCTTATTATACTAAGGAAGGCTTAGATAAGTTGAAAGCCGAGCTTAATGGTTTAAAGACAAAAGGAAGGTCTGATATAGCCAAGCAAATAGCCGAAGCAAGAGATAAAGGTGATCTTAGTGAAAATGCTGAGTATGATGCAGCAAAGGATGCTCAAGGTCATTTAGAAGCTAAAATTGCTCAGTTGGAAGAGGTTGTGGGTAACGCTAGAGTTATTGATGAAAGTAGCATTGATACTTCCAAAGTTTCTATTCTTTCTAAGGTTAAAATTAAGAATAAGAAAAATGGTGCTGTCTTTACTTACTCTTTGGTTTCTGAAGAAGAGGCTGATCTTAAAGCCAGTAAAATTTCAGTACAATCACCTATTGGTAAAGGATTATTAGGAAAGAAAGAAGGAGATAGCGCGAAGATCCAAACTCCGGGTGGAGAAATTGAATTTGAAATCGTAGAAATCGGAGTATAATGGCATCTATCTTCACTAAAATCATAAACAGAGAGATTCCAGGTCATATAGTGGCTGAAGATGACCAGTATATCGCTTTTTTAGATATCAGCCCTTTAGTAAAAGGACATTGCCTGGTAGTGCCTAAAAAGGAGGTTGACTATATCTTTAATCTGGATGATGATACATTGGCCGGACTAAATATTTTCGCTAAAAAGGTAGCTAAAGGTATTGAAAAGGTGATTCCTTGCCTGCGCATAGGTGTAGCCGTAATTGGAGTAGAAGTACCTCATACTCATATCCATTTGGTACCTCTAAATGCTGTGGGAGACATTAATTTTGCTAAACCTAAGCTTAGCCCTTCACAAGAAGAGCTAACTGAAGTAGCAGAGAAGATAAAAAGCGCTATTGAAGCTTAAATAAAATCAATATCCACATTGTATGGATATCTCATTAACATCTGTAGTGCCTTATCAACGGTAAGGTTCTCGAATAAAACCTCATACAGAGCCTCAGTGATTGGGGCTCTTGTTTTTTCTGCCTCTACCAGTTTCTTGGCAATTCTCACAGTGTTAACCCCTTCGGCCACCTCTTCCATAGTTTCGATGATATCCTGAAGAGTTTCTCCCTTGGCTAATCTGTATCCTACTGTATAGTTTCTACTCAGGGTACTGTTACAAGTGGCTACTAAGTCTCCAATACCTGCAACACCCAAAAATGCATGAACATCGCCACCCATGATTTTACCAAGGTGAATCATTTCCACCATTCCACGGCTAATTAATAGGCCTTTAGCATTTTCACCCAGCCCTAACCCACTAAGTGCCCCTGAAGCAATAGCGATAATATTTTTCAATACACCGGCTAGTTCTATGCCTATTAGATCATTATTTCCATACACTTGAAAACGGTCGTTTCTCAAGAGTCTTTCGCCTTCTTTAATCACCTCGCGGTAATGGCTTGCCACCACGGTGGCTGCAGGCTGTTGTGCTGCCATTTCTTTGGCCAGGTTAGGTCCTGCCAGGCAGCCTACTCTCAATACCACACTTTCATCCATGATTACCTCACTCATGGTTTTGATATTCTCTCGGTTCAAGGATGTAATGCTGTCAAGGCTTTCACCTTCGGGTATTGAAATGTCCAAGCCCTTGGTGCCATGTATAAGAATATGATAAGGATGTAGATATGGTGATAACTGCTGCATCATGCTTCTAAATGCAGAAGAAGGTACTATAGGAAAGATGATATCACAGCTACTGGCCAAGTAACTTAGATCCCCAGTGGCAGTAATGTTTGTGTGTAATTTATGGCCTCTGTTTTCTTTTTCTTCGGCTATTTTTTTTACTGTAGCACTATCACGAGCGTATAGCAAAACCTCATTCTTTTCTGCGAGAATGTTAGCTATGGCTGAGCCAAAACTACCGGCTCCTATTACTCCTATAGGTTTTTTAGAATTGGTTGTCGAGGTCATAGCCATTCATGCGGTTGTGATAGTAGTATAATATGTTTAAGTCCTTAGTTACAATATCTCCGGCCTTATTGTATAGAAGTGGGCGTTTACTGTGATACATGCCCACATTTTCAACTCCTAGTTTTATAACGTCATCAATATTGCCTTTGAGGTGAGGGGCAGTGTTGACCAACTTATTCTTTTTCAACTTGAAAATTTGCCTTCTGACCTTTCCAAAGCAATCTTTAAAGTCTTCATATTTAATGAAGAGATCTTCTTCAGGCAACCTAAGGAAGTCGTATAAGTCTAATTTTGGATATTGCCTTCTCAGCATTTCAAAAGCAACGTACGCTACCAGATGGCTTGAGAAAACCCTGTTTATTCGATGAAATTCCTTTACAACGATTTGTCCTAAACGTCTTGTGTATTCGTCTTCTCTTTGCTTGTCTACGGTAACCTGGCCATTGGAGGTGAAATAGTCTCGGGTATCTATAAAGCGGCCTTGTTTATCAATGCTTCGCCCGGAATTATCCACGTAATTACCTAAAAGGTCCATGCCACGACCAATACTTACTGATATGTCAGATCCCTTTGTGAAGAACTTGAATAGGAACTTCAGCATTTTGTAAGATGATGAATATTCATCATTCTCTACATAATACTTTTCACCACCTAACTTTTCCAGGTGCTCATGGATAAGTGCAGGAGCCTCCAATACAAAGTTGTAATTGATAGTTACGGGTACCACAAATATCTTTTTACCATCATTGTTAGGATGGTTCATGAAAATGCTCCTTTGAGCTTCCATGGCGGTACTTAAAAGCCCTAGCTTTAGATGACTTTCTATTTCACCGGAACGAGAACGCGTACCACCCGGGAAAAATAGGCTGTGTGTACCTTCTTGCAGAGCCAGGTTTGAGTATACCTTAAGCGTCTCTATGTAAATGAAGTTTTTCTTTCTTCTATCCACTTTATACGCACCAAGACTGTTCATAAAGTAGGCGAATATCTTTATGTTGAAAAGATTAAGCCCTGCACCATAAATAAATGCTGGTAAACCTAATACATGAATAATCCATCCTATAAGTACTGAATCCAGGTTGCTAAAATGGGTTGGCACCATAACCACAGTGCCCTGCTTAGCTAATTTTCTTAGCTGCTTTATTTTACCTGTTATCTGGATTTTATCTCTAAGGGTATATTGGTTTCTGAAAAAGGCTCCGAAACGTTTTACCCGGGTAGCATTCAAAAGTCTGGCGAAACCAAACTTTACTATTTCACGGGTCAGTTTATATCGGCTTTTCTTGAAATTACCCGCTATCTCATGAGCATACCTGCTTATGATCCTGCGTAATATTTCTTCTTCCTTTTTTCGAGATTCGCTCAGTCCGGCAAGATCAAGAAGGTCGTTTTTTACCTCGTTCCAAAACTTGTATTCATCAGGAGGGTCTACACGCCATGGATTCTGCTTTATTCTAAGCTTTTCACGGTGCAACGTCGTTTCTAGCTCTTCTCTTAATTCCTGGGTACCAGGGTTAGCTTCCTTAATCCTGTTAAGCGACTCTTCAACCACCCTTTCAATGAATTCTTTTCTGTTTTTGCTGAGCAAAACAACCGGCCAATCCTTGGTGCCGGGTAATATGGGTTTATAAGATTTGGTCTTAGACTTGCCCTTTGGCTTCATTAGAAAGATTTTGTGAGTCCCAAATATACTGGAAACTCTATAATGAGACTAAACTAGTGTCAGATATTCTATCGGAATGTCCTGATCAATAACAGGAATGAGGTAGGTATGTTCAGGGCTTTCCTCAAATCGAACATTGGTTTTGCCTGCAGATATACTTACTATCACATATCCTTCTGATTGGGCTATCTGGTGATATTCATGAAGATAAAAAAGCCGTGCAGATTCATTGATAGAAAGCACCCCCTGCTGACGTGCCCTGAGCCAATCTTCTTCCGCCACTTTGATGTAAAACTTCTCAGTAATAGAAGGGTCATTTTTATAAGCTTTCACATAGGATACATAACTCTGCAGGTTCAGGGATTTGGTGCTGATGAAATAGTCATAATTCTTAACTGCGGTATGCAAAGTCAATACATCAGTGCCCTGAATGCCATAATAAATAAGCATGACTCCAATCAATACCAAAGAAAATAATAGCCAAATGTTATAATAATGATTAAGCAAAGCATGCAAGCTTAGAGGAGCTAGTATTCCACCTATCACTATCGGGAGTAAAATAACTCTATGTCCGAAGGTTATATTCTGGATGGCATCAATTTCAAAATTGCTGAGCACCCCTTTTTCTCTTACAAAGAGGTGATCTTTAGAAAGATAGAGGGCATTTTTTTGATCCCCTTCTTTTTTGAAATAGCATAAGGCCAGTATAGCTTCACCTGCTACGTGCATAATTATAGAACCTCGCTTAGGGCTTTTGAGAAAATTTGATGCATGGCATTGAAATTATTCATCACATTTTGGATGAACGCCTCATTCACCACCTCGTAAACCTCATCTTCACTAGTGAGGTCAAGTTGATTAATTTTAAATGACTGCTCTAGATTACCCTGCTCTATTTTAACAATGTATTTTTCATTCCATTGAAAGATGGTGATCTTACAATCTTTATGGGGTATTTCGCCTACTACTCTCATTTTATTCTCTGATTTCTATGCAATTATAAACTAATATTACGTTTTGAACGTAAAGTAAAAAGCATGGGTATAGGCATATGGTTATTTAATTAGTAAATTATGTAACTTATTGCTTAAATTTAATGTTCAATATTTCAATGATCATCTGAGAGACTCTGTGAATAACTTCGCTACTAATATCATCAAACTCTTATTCTCCTCACTTCTTATTGCTGTTTTGGCAGTATTCAATCAAGCTATGGCTACTCACTTGAGAGCTGGAGAAATTATCGTCAGGCGTTTGGATTGTTCCAGCCTGGAATTTGAAATAACAATAGTAGTTTATACAGATACCGGTTCAGACGTTAAATTCGGCGAAGGTTTCTTGACGTTTGGCGATGGCTCAGACCCTGTGCAACTACCCCAGATAGAAAACACTACACGATCTGATTTAGGAGATGAGGTAGGTACTGCTAGTTTTACCATTACACATAACTTTCCTTCTGCAGGAAGATATAAAATAGGTTATCAGGAGCCTAACAGGAATGAAGGCATCTTGAATATTGATAACTCTGTGAATACCACCTTCTACGTAGAGACAGAGATAATTGTAGGAGCTATTATTGGCTGTAACAATTCTCCTGTTCTTCAGATTCCGCCAATAGACAGAGCTTGTCCGGGAGTAGCATTCTTCCACAACCCAGGAGCATACGATCCTGATGGAGATAGTTTATCCTTCGAAATGGTTATCCCGAAAATGGATCAAGGCATCAATGTAGTAGGTTACGAAGATCCTGATGATAATATTTTCTACCCTTCTACTTACGGTCAGGGTAATGAAACTTTAGATGGTCCTCCTTCTATCTCCATAGATGCGGCTTCAGGTGAATTAAAATGGGATGCCCCTTCATTCGAGAGAATAGGAGAATATAATGTGGCCTTTATTGTTAAAGAATTTAGACTGGTGGCAGGCCAATGGAGACAGATAGGCTATGTTACCAGAGATATGCAGATTATAGTTGAAGACTGTGAAAATGAGAGGCCTGAGTTAGAAATTCCAGAAGACATTTGCGTGGAAGCGGGTGAACTTATTCAGGAGACTATAATTGCTACAGACCCTGATGGAGATCCTGTGAAAGTGGAGGCAGCTTCTCCTATATTTTCAGATCCTGATGTTAGTCTTGATCCTGATTCAGTTTTCAGAAGTTCACCATTGAATGTTGATTTTCAATGGGCTACAGAATGTGCAGATATTAGAGAAGAACCATATCAAGTTATTTTTAAAGTAACAGATAATCCTCCAGAAGGGCCAAGATTAGTAAGTTTCGCTACTTGGAACATTACAATAGTAGGTCCTGCACCAGAGTTAGTGGCAGCGACTCAAGAGAATCAAAGCATAGTTTTAGATTGGACCAGTTATTCCTGTGCCAATGCAAGTAGCATTCAGATTTGGAGAAGAGTAGACAGCAATCCTTATGTTCCTGAAGAATGTGAAACAGGAATCCGAGAAAACTCAGGCTATTCATTACTTACCGAAGTAAATCCTGATGCTGTCACCTATAGAGATAGCGATTTGGCTCCTGGAGCTAAGTATTGTTATCGATTAGTGGCTGTTTTCCCAGATCCTTTTGGAGGAGAAAGTATTGTGTCGGATGAGGTATGTGCTGAACCAAATTTGGCAACTGAGCCCGTTATCACAAAAGTTTCAGTTGCCGTTACAGATGAGGCCAATGGGCAGATACAGTTAGAGTGGATGGCTCCATTTGATAAAGGAGACTTGACTTATCCTCTACAATACAAGATCTATCGTGCGGAAGGTCAGAGCAATACTCCAAATACACTTATTACAACCACGGATATTTTAGTAGAAGCTACTGATCCTGAGCTAACCACTTTTACAGATACGGGTCTAAATACAAAGGATCTTGCGTACAACTATAAAGTGGTGCTGGAAGATGGAGGTGATGAAATTGAATCTTTCCCTGCTTCATCAGTAAGACTAACACCAACGCCGGAGTTAAATAGGATTAGATTGGAGTGGGCCGCTATAGTACCGTGGTCAAATTCTGTAGCCTCACCGCCAGAAGACAGTAGACATCTTATATTTAGAGGTGAAGAAGGAGATACTGAAGATGAGCTGGTCCTAATAGATGAAGTTGATGTAATTGAAAATGGATTTGTATATATAGATTCAGGTCAATTTAATAATACGCCTCTTCGAGATGATAGACTTTATTGCTACAGAGTGATGACTAAAGGAACTTATGGAAATCCACTTATCTATACACCATTAGAAAATTATTCTCAAATCATTTGTGCGCAACCTACTGATACAGTGGCTCCTTGTAAGCCTATTCTTACTATTCAGGAAAGAGATTGTGAAGATATAGGATGCGATCTTAGTGACTTCTCTAATGAAATTACCTGGGAGGTAGACTTTGTTGGAGATTGCAAGGTAGAAGATTTACTGTATTATGAAATATTCTTCGCTAGTACCACGGAATCAGAATTTGAATTGGTTGGAACAAGTCAGACAGAATCATTTACTCACCGTAATTTGAATTCATTTAAGGGATGTTACAAAGTAAGAGCCGTAGATAGATCGGGTAACGTAAGTGAGTTTAGTGATGAATCCTGCCTGGATAACTGCCCATACTACGAGCTTCCAAATCTATTGACACCTAATAGTGATGATTGTAATGACTTATTCAGTGCATTTGGTAAAAGAGGCAATATCTATGATGAGAATAGAAATTTGAAGAACAAATGTGGTGAAATAGATGAGTCTAAATGTGCTCGCTTTGTTGAAGCTGTTGATTTTACGGTGTTTAACCGATGGGGAGGTAAAGTATACGAATATCAAGGAGTAGCTGGTACAGAGAATGGAATCTACATTGATTGGGATGGTCGTGATGATACAGGGAAAGCCTTATCATCAGGAGTATATTATTATCTGGCTGAAGTTACTTTCGATGTGGTAGATCCTTCCAAGGCTAAGAAGAAGATCAAAGGATGGGTTCAGATAGTGAGGTAATCCTTGAAGAAGAGAAGGCTATTATCTTTTTTGATGGAGTTTGTAATCTTTGCAATGGTTTTGTGAACTTCATTATTGATAGAGATAAGGAAAAGAAATACCTGTTTAGCTCCCTTCAATCGCCAGAGGCTCAAACTATTTTGAGTAAATATGATTTCAATCCAGCCTATCTGAGTTCTGTTGTTTTACTGCAGCCTAATGGCAAGATTTCTTTTCGAAGTTCAGCAGCTTTAAGAATATTCTCAAATTTGGGAGGTTTATGGCCTATACTCTCAGTTTTAAGATTAGTGCCAGCCTTTATTCGAGATTTTTTCTACAATATTATAGCTCGAAACAGATATCGATGGTTCGGTAAAAAAGACCAATGCCGGATCCCTACTCCAGAGTTGAAACAACGATTTTTAGATGCTTACTAAAAATGTTCTAATTTTGCGGCCACGTTATTGATCGCAGTTAGTCAATACTTTATTTTAAAAAATAATATTATTTAATATGAAGGCATATGTATTTCCCGGACAGGGAGCTCAGTTTTCTGGGATGGGTAAAGATCTTTATGATGGTAATGAAAAAGCTAAGAGCATGTTCGAGGCGGCCAATGATATCCTTGGTTTCAGAATTACTGATATTATGTTCGAAGGATCTGCAGATGATTTAAAGCAGACCAAAGTAACACAACCGGCTATATTTTTGCATTCTGTAATATTAGCTACTCAGGTAAGTGACTTTAAGCCTGACATGGTAGCGGGGCATTCATTAGGTGAATTCTCAGCTCTAGTAGCCAACCAATGCCTTACTTTTGAGGATGGCCTTAAGCTTGTTTCTCAACGTGCAGATGCTATGCAAAAAGCTTGTGAGGTAAATCCTTCTACCATGGCTGCAGTTTTAGGCCTTGAAGATTCCAAAGTGGAAGAGATTTGCGCTGCTATTGAAGGTACGGTGGTAGCTGCAAACTATAATTGCCCTGGTCAGTTGGTGATTTCAGGATCTAATGAAGCTATTACAGAGGCTTGTGAGAAACTGAAGGAAGCAGGAGCGAGAAGAGCATTGCCATTAGCAGTAGGTGGAGCATTTCATTCGCCTTTAATGGAGCCAGCTAGAGTAGAACTAGAGGCAGCTATTAAAAATACTACTTTCTCTACTCCAATTTGCCCCGTATATCAGAATGTTAATGGACAGGCGGCATCAGATATTGAAGTAATAAAAGAAAACTTGATTGCCCAGCTTACAGCGCCTGTAAAGTGGACTCAGTCCGTACAGCAAATGGTGAGCGATGGCGCCACTGAATTTGTAGAGTGTGGACCTGGAAAAGTATTACAAGGATTAGTAAAGAAGATTGCCGCAGAGGTTGAGGTTTCTGGGGTAACTATCTAAACTTAATCTAAGGAAATTTTCTGCACTGGCAGCATGTCAGTACATTGCTGAAGTAGCTTCTGGTTTGTTAATCCTAGAATAGGATGCACAAAATCAGGAGCTATTTCTGTTAATGGAGTCAATGTAAATCGCCTGTCAGGAATGCCTGGATGAGGTACTACCAGCTCATCTTTAGTTAAAACTTCTGAGTTATAGTATAAAATATCGATGTCAATAATGCGGCTACCCCACTTCTCCATTCTTACCCGACCCATCTCATTTTCTATTGCTTGAGTCTTTTGCAGCAGTAGTTCAGGTGCGTATTCGGTTTCTATCTCCAGTACTTGATTGTAAAAAGAAGGCTGATCCTCCTTTCCCCAAGCCGCAGTTTCGTAAATGGCAGTAAGCTGTTTCACTTTTCCAATCTGTTCTTCAATTTTCTGACAAGCCTCCTGAAGTAGCAGTCTTTTATCACCCAAATTTGAGCCTAAGAGTAAATATATTCCTTCTATCATAAATCTCTTCAAAATTAGGAAAGTGCCCCTATTTATGTGTTTTTTAGTTATTAAATTTGTTTGCTTGTGAAGTCTCTGTTTATAAAGCTTTACAAGTTTTAGACTAGTTAATAATGGTGTTTATAGCATCGTGATTTATAAAAATAATAATTTGAACGAATGAAATTTTTAAGAAACTTTCTGGCCGCCTTTCTAGCGTTGATCGTATTTACAGGTATTGGTTTCGTGCTGTTTTTGGTGGTGGTATCTGCTTTTTCTGCTGAAGAAAAAGTGAGTGTGAGTGACAAAAGTATTTTACACTTGAAATTAAATCGCCCAATATCAGAAGTGGAGTTTGAAAATCCTTTTGCTGAAATTGGAGTTATAGCTACTTCTCCTAATACCATAGGTCTTGTGCAGTTAAAAGAATGCATCAAGAATGCAAAAGAAGATGATAAAATTGAAGGTATCTATTTAGATGCTTCCTTTATTTCTGCAGGTTCAGCTACGTTGGAGGAGATTAGATTGGCGTTAGAGGACTTCAAGTCATCGGGAAAATTCATAGTTTCCTATGCGGAGTATTATTCTGAAGCGGCTTATCACTTAGCATCAGTTTCAGATAAGATATATATGCACCCTGAGGGTTCACTGGAATTTAATGGGCTCAGTGCTAATCTTACATTTTTCAAAGGCCTTTTTGATAAGTTAGATATCAAACCTCAGATTTTTAGAGTAGGTAAGTATAAAAGTGCTATCGAGCCTTTAATCAGAGAAGATATGAGTGAAGAAAATCGTGCACAAATGACTTCTATGCTAAATAGTATCAATGGCCATTTGATAAATAATGTGGCTTCTGGTAGAAAGTTATCTCCAGAAGAAACTAAAAAAATGTCTGATCAAATGCTAGTACGTCAGCCATCTGATGCCGTAAAATATGGGCTAGTAGATAGCCTTACATATTATGACGGTGTTATTTCTTACCTAAAGAGTACAGTGGGAATAGAAAAAGATGATGAGATCGACTTTATAGACTATGATAAATATAAGAAGAGCTTCAGTACCTATAAAAGTTCGAAGAACGAGGTGGCAGTGATCATTGCCTCAGGTGAGATCGTGTCTGGAAAAGGAGATATGAATACCATCGGCTCAGAGTCATTTGTGAAGGAGATAAGAAAGGCCAGAGAGGATGAAGAGATTAAGGCTGTGGTATTAAGAATCAATTCGCCAGGAGGAAGCTTCGTGGCATCTGATGTAATGTGGCGTGAGATCAAATTAACTAGTGAGGTGAAACCTGTTGTAGCCTCTATGTCAGATCTGGCTGCATCTGGTGGATATTACATGAGTGTGGCTTGCGATACAATCATAGCACAGCCAAATACCATTACAGGTTCAATAGGAATTTTTGGTGTGATGTTTAATTTTCAGGATTTCATGAAAAATAAACTAGGTATTACCAATGAAGAAGTAAATACCGGTGAATATTCGGGCATGATGACCGTAACAAGACCATTAACTGAGCAGGAGGCGGCTATCATTCAAGAAGATATTAATCAAGGATACGAAACGTTTGTTTCTAAAGTAGCTCAAGGTAGAGGAATGAGCGTGGAGGCCGTAAAAGAAATAGCTTCGGGTAGAGTTTGGACTGGAGAGCAAGGTAAGGCTAACGGCTTAGTAGATATTCTTGGCGATTTTGATGATGCCATTGAAGTTGCAGCTGAAATGGCCAATTTGGATGATGATTACAAGGTGAGATACTACCCTAAGCAAAAGTCTATATTAGAAGAGTTCTTCAAAGGCCTTGAGGGTGATACTAAAGCGAAGGCTATTCAGGCTGAGCTGGGAGAGTTATATCCTTTCTACGAACTACTTAATAAGACTAAGAATCTTAGTGGAGTTCAGGCAAGATTACCATATGAATTGAATCTAAATTAGGGCTCGAAAGTAAAATAATAGCACAAGGCTAAAGCGCTTTTAACGAAGATGTGCTTACTTTGAGTGAATAAATACGAAATAACATGACAGAGATACGCAACGATTGGACTAGAGAAGAAATAACCGATATTTATAACTCACCATTAATGGATCTGATATATAGAGCGGCTACCGTTCATAGAGAGTTTCATGAAACGGGAGAGGTGCAGGTTTGTACATTGTTATCAGTGAAAACAGGTGGTTGCCCAGAGGATTGTGCGTATTGTCCGCAAGCAGCAAGATATCATACCGATGTGAAGGTGCATAAGCTTCTTCCTACGGAGGAAGTATTACAGAAAGCTAAAGAGGCTAAAGACTCAGGTAGTACTCGTTTTTGTATGGGAGCAGCCTGGAGAGAAGTAAGAGATAACAAAGACTTTGATCGTGTATTAGACATGGTGAAGGGAGTGAACGCCATGGATATGGAGGTTTGCTGTACTTTGGGAATGCTTACTGAGGAGCAGGCTGTAAAACTGAAAGATGCGGGCTTATATGCATATAACCATAATCTGGATACTAGTGAAGAGCACTATGATGAAATTATCTCTACACGTACTTATGATGATAGGTTAGATACCATTGATAATGTGAGAAAAGCTAAGATTTCAGTTTGTTCTGGTGGTATCATAGGAATGGGAGAGTCTGATAATGACAGGATAGGAATGCTTTTAACACTGTCTACCTTAGAAGAACACCCTGAGTCAGTTCCTGTAAACGCGCTAGTTCCTGTAGAAGGTACTCCATTAGCAGAACAACCGAGAGTTTCTGTTTGGGAAATGATCCGAATGATAGCTACAGCAAGAATTATCATGCCACAGGCAATGGTTAGACTATCTGCAGGTAGAGTGAAAATGAATATGGAAGAACAAGCCCTTTGCTTCATGGCAGGTGCTAACTCAATATTTGCTGGAGATAAGCTTTTAACCACACCTAATAATGATGTGGTGAGCGATGATGAAATGTTCCAGGTGTTGAATCTTAAGTCTAGAAAGGCATACAAGGGGGAAGCATCTGTGAAATTTGAACAGATACCTAGCTAATAAATAAAATTAGAACATAAAAAAAGCCCGTTTAAAATGGGCTTTTTTTATGTCTATATGAAAATGGCTTACGCCACTTTTAATTTACTGTATTTAGACTTGCTGAACTGCTCTTCAGCATAAGATCTGTTGATAGTCAATTTCTTAGCTTTATCATCAGATGGCATCTCAAACATGGCATCGTTGATAATGGCCTCACAAATAGATCTTAGACCACGAGCTCCAAGTTTGTACTCCACAGCTTTCTCTACTATAAAATCTAGAGCTCCATCCTTAAACTCTACCTCAATGTCTTCCATCTCAAACAATTTCTTGTATTGTTTGATAAGAGCATTCTTAGGAGCTGTTAAGATTTGTCTTAAAGCATCAGCATCTAGAGGATTTAAGAATGTAAGCACAGGCATTCTACCTATAAGCTCTGGGATGAGCCCAAAGCTTTTCAGATCCTGAGCTGTGATATATTGTAATAAGTTATCATTCTCCACATCTAATGGTTTCAGAGCATCTTCTGAAGACGCAAATCCCATAGGACGAGTGTTGATACGCTTAGCAATATTTCTAGAAATTCCGTCGAAAGCTCCTCCACAGATGAAAAGAATGTTTTCTGTGTTTACAGAGATCATCTTCTGATCTGGATGCTTGCGTCCTCCCTGAGGTGGAACGTTCACTGTGGTGCCTTCTAAAAGCTTAAGAAGAGCCTGCTGTACACCTTCACCACTTACATCTCGGGTGATAGATGGGTTGTCAGACTTTCTAGCAATCTTATCTAATTCATCTATGTATACAATCCCTCTCTCAGCAGCCTCAGTATCGTAATCCGCAGCTTGCAATAAACGAGTCAAGATGCTTTCTACATCCTCACCTACATATCCAGCTTCAGTTAATACTGTAGCATCTGCTATACAAAATGGTACCTGAAGAATTCTCGCAAGGGTTCGTGCTAAATAGGTCTTTCCAGTACCGGTTTCTCCTACCATTACGATGTTAGATTTTTCAATAGTCACATCGTCTTCGGACTTCTTCTGCATCAATCTCTTGTAATGATTGTATACAGCTACTGATATCACTTTTTTAGCTTCATCTTGCCCTATCACGAACTCATCCAGATAAGCCTTCATTTCTTTAGGTTTTACCAGATTGAAGTTCGGTTCTCCTTCATTTCCATTGTTGGACTTCTTCTCTTCTGAAAGAATCTGATTGGCCTGGGTGATACACTTATCACATATGTGCGCGTGTATTCCAGATATCATTAAATCAACATCCTTCTTATTCCTCCCACAAAATGAGCAAGTTACTTCTGCCATAATTATATTATTTCTTTCTTACAAGTACTTCATCAATAAGGCCGTACTCTTTAGCCTCCTGAGCTCTCATCCAGTAATCTCTGTCTGAATCAGCCTCAATCTTATCATATTTCTGACCTGTATGATGAGATAATATTTCATAAAGATCCTTTCTTAATTCTTGCATTTGCTTCAAGGTAATCTCCATATCTCTAGATTGTCCTTGCATGCCGCCGCTAGGTTGATGAATCATGATTCTGGAATGTGGCAGAGCAGCTCTTTTCCCTTTCTGACCAGCAGACATAAGTACTGCAGCCATGGAAGCAGCCATACCTGTACAAATAGTAGCCACATCTGGGCTTACATACTGCATAGTATCATACATGCCTAAACCTGCATATACTGATCCTCCAGGACTATTAATATACATAATAATATCCTTTTTAGGGTCACTAGACTCTAAAAACAAGAGTTGAGCAGTAATAATATTAGCTATCTGATCATCCACACCCATTCCTAAGAATATAATTCTGTCAGAAATAAGTCTGGTAAATACATCTATCGCTCTAAAGTTACCAGGTCTTTCCTCAATAACATATTGAGTCATATTTTGAACAGTGTTCGCGTAGTCATCAAAAGTTTGTCCACTTATACCCTGATGCTTCACTGCATATTTTCTAAATTCTTCTCTGTTTATCATCGTTTTTATAAGCCTTAATTATTGTAAAATCCGTTATACTCAATTATAACAAGATTTTATTAAACATATCTACTCTTACGAAAAAAAGCCCTAAAGAGGGCTTTTTTAATTAAGTATTATTTACAGAGAATGTTTACTTTTCTACTGCTTTTTTAAATCCTTCTACATCAACTTTTTTATCAGTAATGCTGATGTTTTCTTTAACATAAGCTAAGATTTTATCATCTCTTACTTCAGTAAATACCTTCATGTAGTTCTGACCGTTCTCAGCTTTTAAGTAGTTGTCAGCAAAAGCATCCATGTGATCTTTTAGTTGCTCAGCAGCACCTGCACCACCTAATTGCTGTAAGATCATAGATTTAGCTTTATCCACTACCTCTGCATTCTCCACTTTAATCTCTTTGTCTTCAGCAATCTTATTTTTGATAAGATCCCACTTTAAAGACTCAACGTACTGTCCAAATTCTCTATCAAGATCTTCTTGAGTGATCTTGTCATTGGTCTTTAATAACCATTCTTTTAAGAATTCTTCAGGTATGTCAATCTTTGTTTTACTTACAAAGTGCTCTTTTATAGTTTGATCAAGGAAAAGCTCAGTCTCTCTTTTGTAGTTACCTTCTACTGTTTCCTTTACTTTATTTACAAATTCTTCTTCTGATTTTACAGCATCCTTACCGAATACTTTATCGAAAAGCTCTTGGTTAAGTTCTGCCGCTTCCATTCTGTTTATGTTCTTAACAGTTAGCTTGAACTTACCTTTGAGGTCATGAGCTGCATCATGCTCTACATTCAATAGGTGCATAACAGCGTGAGCATCTTCAATTACCTTTTCTATTGCAAACTCTACAGTGTCATCTTGCTTTAGGCCGATGAATTTCTTTTGCTCTTTTTTAGCAATGTTGCTCCACTCTAATAAACCTTCATTAGAAATGTCGCCATCAACCTGCTCGAAAAGGCCGTAGATTGAATCACCTTCTTCGCTGGTTTCAGGGTTTACACTGTTACCAAATTGCTTCTTTACATTGTCTAGAGTTTCATCAAGAGTTTTCTTGTCTAGCTCAATAGTGTAAGAGTTTACTTTTTGTTTGTCAGAAATGTCAACTTTGAAATCATCTACCATTCCAATCTGGTAATCGAATTCAAATTCTTTCTGATTATCCCAGTCGATCTTAGCAGCTTGCTCTTCGTTTGGAAGTGGCTCACCGATAAGTTGAATATTTTGCTCTTTAATATAGTCAGATAGAGATTTAGAAAGAACGTTATTAATTTCTTCCACAACTATTGACTTTCCGTACATTTTCTTAATTAAACCTGTTGGAACTTTTCCAGGTCTAAAACCCTTAATGCTGGCTTTCTTCGCGTATTCCTTTACTTTTTCTTCTACATTAGGTTGGTAATCACTTTCCTTTAATGTAACTTTAATTGACGCTTCTGTGGGGCTTTTTTTGTCTAACGTGATGTCCAAAGCAGTATTCTTTTACAGTGATAAATGTAGTAAATAAAAACCCTCAATCTCGATCTCATAATTTTCTTAAGAGTTCACGACTGAGGGTGATTAATCGTGCGGATGGAGGGACTCGAACCCCCATGCCCGGAGGCGCTAGATCCTAAGTCTAGTGCGTCTACCAATTTCGCCACATCCGCTTGTAATAAATGGGAGTGCAAATGTAAAAAACTTTTTTTATACTGCAATGTTTTTAATATAAATTTGAAAAAAAAATTAAGAAATTAATTTCCATATGATTGCGATCGACGTTGAGGAAGAAAATAAGGAAATAATACGCAAATATAGACAGCTCCTCAGAAGGGCTAAACCTATACTAAAAGACGGGGATTCCAAAATAATAAGAAAGGCTTTTAAAACTTCTATGGATGCCCATGAAGGCATGAGAAGAAAATCCGGAGAGCCTTATATATTTCATCCATTAGCAGTGGCCAGAATCTGTGTAGACGAGATAGGCCTGGGTACTACCTCTATAGTAGCTGCGTTGCTGCATGATGTGGTTGAAGACACAGACTGGACTACTAATGATATAGAGCGAGACTTTGGTAAAAAGATAGCTCGTATCATAGATGGCCTCACAAAGATCTCAGGGGTATTCGAACATGGTAGTTCTCAGCAGGCCGAAAACTTTAGGAAAATGCTCCTTACGTTGTCTGAAGATGTAAGGGTAATTCTAGTAAAGCTTGCTGATAGACTACATAATATGCGTACTCTCGGTAGTATGCCAGTAAATAAGCAGTACAAAATAGCTTCTGAAACCATATTTCTTTATGCACCACTGGCGCATAGGTTGGGTTTGTATGCTATCAAATCTGAGATGGAAGATTTGTATTTGCGTTATACTGAAAATGAGACCTACACCAAGATCATAAAGAAGATTGCCTCTACAAAAGAGGTAAGGAACAGGTTTATCAAAAGCTTTATCAGGCCTCTCCAGAAAGAACTGAATGAGCATAGCCTAAACTACATTATTAAAGGAAGACCAAAATCTGTTTATTCAATATGGAATAAGATGAAGAAACAGAATATTCCTTTTGATCAGGTGTATGATCTCTTTGCCATAAGAATAATAATAGATACCACGCCTGAGAATGAGAAGGCCGCCTGTTGGTTAGTATATTCTATTGTTACTGATTTTTACAAGCCAAATCCTGATAGATTAAGAGATTGGATCAGTACGCCCAAAGCAAACGGCTACGAGTCGTTGCACACCACGGTAATGGCAAGGAACGGCCAGTGGGTTGAGGTTCAGATTCGAACCAAACGAATGGATGAGATTGCCGAGAAAGGTTACGCAGCGCATTGGAAGTATAAAGATAATTCTCACGGACAGCCTTCAGGTCTGGACCAATGGATCAATAAGGTAAGAGACATGCTGGAACAAAATGATTCCAGTGCACTAGAGTTTGTAGATAACTTTAGAGGCAACCTATTTAATGAAGAGGTGTTTATCTTCACTCCAAAGGGTGATTTGAAAACGCTTCCGCATGGTGCTACCGCGTTAGATTTTGCTTTCGACATTCATACAGAAATAGGTGCCAGGTGTATCGGCGCCAAAGTAAACCAAAAGCTTGTACCTATTAACTATGAATTGAAAAATGGGGATCAGGTAGAGATACTAACTTCAAGCAAGCAAAAGCCGAATGAAGGCTGGTTGCGATTTGTGGTATCATCCAAGGCGAAGGCTAAGATAAAAGACGAGCTTAAAGAGGATAAAAAGTTTATTGCCGATGAAGGGAAAGAAATAACACTTCGAAAACTCAAGCAGCTCAAAGTGGATGCCTCACGAGAAACTTTTGATAGACTGAGGGCTTATTTTAATGTTACTACCCAATTTGATCTCTTCTTAAAAGTGGGATCAGGAGAAATTGATCTAAAACAATTTAAAAAGTTCAAAGAGTTTAGGCCGGCAAATCCAATCAAAGGACATTCTAATAATAAAATATCTGATGCTAAAACCTTTGAAAAGGAAATTGTAAAAGTTAAGGAAAGCGATGTCCTACTAATAGGAGAGGATATGGATGTGGTGGATTATAAACTATCCAAATGCTGTAATCCTATTCCTGGTGATAATGTGTTTGGGTTTGTCACGGTTAATGAAGGTATTAAAATTCACAGAACCACATGTCCTAATGCTCCAGAGCTTCTTGCTAATCATGGGCATAGAGTGGTGAAAGCCAAGTGGACATCTCAATATGCCTCATCATTCCTCGCCGGTCTCAAAATTATTGGCACTGATAGGGTGGGACTTATCAATGATGTGTCATCTATTATTTCCGAAGAGCTAAAAGTAAATATGAGGTCTATGTCTATAGATACAGACTCCGGTATTTTCGAAGGGGAAATAAAGCTTTACGTAAATGATACGGTACATTTAGATTTGCTTATCCAGAGGTTGGAGAAAGTGGAAGGAGTAGTAAAAGTTTCACGCTTTGATTATAATGACTAGCGATTTCTTTCATTCCTAAAAGAAATCATATATTTGTAATCTTGATAGCAAATCATAATGGCACTTAACGAGAAAGTATACGAAGAGGTAAAGAAGATATTCACGGCTTATCTTGAAAATAAGGGATTGAGAAAAACCCCGGAGAGATACGCAATTCTGGAAGAAATCTACTCTCGCGATGGACATTTCGACGTAGAGTCACTCTATATTAGTATGAAGAATAAGAATTATAGGGTGAGTAGAGCTACGGTATATAACACACTTGATCTTTTGGTTGAATGTGATCTCGTAAGTAAACATCAATTCGGGCGTAATTTGGCTCAGTATGAAAAGTCATATGGCTATAAGCAACATGACCACCTTATCTGTACCGAGTGTCACAAAGTGGTGGAGTTCTGTGATCCAAGGATACATAATATCCAAACAATGGTTGGGGAACTTCTGAATTTTGATATTCTGCATCACTCACTAAACCTTTATGGAATTTGTGGTGACTGTCGCGCCAAGTTGAACCAAGAGCAATCTGCTTAAAAGAAACATTCCAATATTCGATATGAACTATAATTTTGATTTAAAAGAGGATGTACTTGTCCTAAGTTTAGAAGGGGATCTTATTGGAGAAGATAGTGGCGCTGATTTAATGGATAAGATCAGTGGTTATGTTCAAGAAGGGGTTAGACTTTGTGTGGTAGATATCTCAGAACTTAGATATATCAATAGTAGCGGTATCGGTGTGTTAATTACAATACTTACTAAATTTAGAAATAAGGGTGGTGAGGTATGCTTGCTAAAACCTTCTGAGAGCGTTCAGAAGTTGTTAATCATCACCAAGCTTAACGCTATATTTAGTGTAGTGGATACGGAAGAAGAAGCATTTGAAAATTTAAAAAGCGCATAATTTACTTATAATAATGAAAATGGATGTGTTATTAGGACTCCAGTGGGGGGACGAAGGCAAAGGGAAAATCGTTGATTTTTTAGCAACCAAGTATAATCTAGTAGCCCGTTTTCA